>OZ243107.1:2897400-3208200 GCA_965212245.1 Owenweeksia sp.
TCGGCTTTTTTAGAAGCCTTGTCACTCATTGGAGGGAGTAGTTCGCTTTCCGCTTCTACAAGGTGAATACTCATTCTTCGGAAATCCAGATCGGGGTAATCGTTAGGGAGAACATGAGTTTTTAATTCGGCCAGTGAGCCGGCCAGCTCAACACCGGTAGGACCTCCTCCCACAATCACAAAGTTCATCAGTCTTTCCCGTTCTTCCAGGTCATTGGTGAGTGAAGCGGCTTCAAAATTTTGAAGCATGATACTGCGAAGATTGAGAGCCTCCGGAACACTTTTCATAGGTACACTGCCTTGTTCCAGATCCTTCATGCCGAAAAAGTTGGTACTGCTGCCCGTAGCTATTACCAAATGATCATAACTGATATCACCAATATTGGTCTTAAGCAGGTTTTCACCGGGTTTTATCTCTTCAGCCAGCGCCATGCGGTAGAAAAAGTTGGATTGTTTCCTGAAAATATTGCGAATGGGGTAGGCTATGGAATCCGGTTCCAGGCCTGCAGTAGCCACCTGGTACAACAGAGGCTGAAAGGTGTGATAATTGTGTTTGTCAATCATCACAATCTGAAAAGGTTTATTCCTGAGCTTTTTGACCAGGTTCAGACCTGCAAAACCACATCCTATCACCAATACGCGGGGCAGGTTCGAGGCAGGTACATTTAAACTATTCATATTAATGAGTTTTACTACTAACTATCGGATACGCCTGAAGTTCTTAAACTCTCCAATACGCATCCCCTTCAACCAATGGTTTTCCACCCAGCTCAGCCATCGGTATTTCCATTTTTCATGCTTGGCGGGCTTTTCTTTTTTTCTGCGTTTACCAGAGTATTGCAGCTGATCTTTCCAGTTTATTTTCTGTATCCAGTCCTGCATCACCTTAGGATGTGTGCCCTTAAAGCGTGCTACCTTATTCAGCGGGCCATAATCAAATACAGCTTCCTGTTTAGCAAAAAGGGCTTCGGTAGCTTCTTTGCCACGATAGGTGGAACTTGATATTTTTCGCTTTTGTCCCATTAATTCAGGTGGGCGCACCCACCCGTAATGGTATATCTCTGCGTTTACCTGGGCTACCTTGAGTTTACGATTGCCTTCTTTTTTTTGGTAGCCTTCAAAGGTAGCTGTAAAGGCTTGCTCATGGTAGCGAAAGGACTGAGCATCTTTCCAGCTATGGATCTGTGGAAGATTTCTGATGACACGTATCTCCCGTGAATAAAAGGCATGTGAGGGGTTATAATGCTCAAAATCACCCCAAAAATGGCGGTAATTAAATAGCAGGCCTTCCACTTCATGGTCATCCATAAATTTATGGAAAGCCTTTTTCAGTACCGGGTGATACTTTTCGTGCAAGGCTTCATCACATTGCAGGTAAAAAAGCCAATCACCAGTGCAGGCTTCTTTGGCAATGTCTGTTTGTTGGGCAAATATGGTATTACGTGGAAATTTATCGCTGTCCCATTCGGTATATATAATGCGGACTTTGGGAGATTTAAGGGAAAGAATCTCTGCTTCTGTAGTATCATCAGGATCACCCTTACCCAAAGCAATAACAAACTCATCTACCAGGGGTAGGATAGAAGCTATAGATTCCTTTACGGGAATAAATAATTTAGGAGCATTGCGAACGAATGTAAATCCGCTGATCTTCATATTAACTGGAGTGATCGGCTACAATCTGCCATTTTCCATTCTTTTTGCGCCATACCAGAAGATAGCTTCCGAAAAGGGTGTCTGCAGACCGGAACAAATTCCAGCGGCCTGCTACCATTGCACTTTTATTCTGCAATATTTCAATATGGTCATTCTCAAATTTAAGGGTTCCCATCAGCTCCGCATTACCATAGCTCTTTTGGTAATTTTTAAGGGTAGATTGCCAGCCGTATGTGATGCCCCGGCTTCCGATAAATATCAGGCTGTCTGAATGCCAATAGGGTTGCATAAAGCCTTCCAGGTTATGTTGGTTCCAGGCTTCCTGCTGTTGGTTCATAATTGCGGCTATGGCTTGCTTTTCCTTTTTTGCTTCAAATGTAGTTTTGGATGTGGTTGCGGGTGTACAGGCTGTTAATGAGGCAAGAACTAACCAAAATATAGCTTTCATAAGTAACGCTCTTTGAGAATAGTAGTATGATGAAAGGTATGGCCTGCCATAATAAAACCCTGGGCCAGGGTGGTTAGAGGCAATTGATTGGCGGTGCCTTTTGCGTTAAGCATATCCGGTGAAAAACTGTGGAAAGTATTAATGGTAAAATTACGTAACAAGCGAAAATCTTCCAGAAGGTCTTCTGCCTTTTGATCATTAAGCGGGGTTCTTCGTGTCCAGTCATTTTCATCAAAACCGGGAAGGTCATCTTTTCCTCCACGGGCAATATGTAGAGCCCGGTAAAGAAACACCACATCAGTATCTATCAGGTGCCGGATTACTTCCTTAACGGTCCATTTCCCTGGGGCGTAAGCATAATCACCTTTGGCCGACAGCATCTGGTGTAAGGTATTTATAAATGAATCGCTACTATCCTGAAGGTTCTGTAGCACATCAGCACCCCGGGTAAGGTTTATATATCCTTCATAAAAAGCACCATATTCTCCGGGTTCAGGCCTGTGCATCAAAGTTTTTCTAAACGTTGGTTGTATTCCTCCTGGCTCATATCATGCTCAATAGCTTCACGATTTAAAAGAGCGAGAGGCTCCCGGTTCTTAAAATCCTCACGAATCAGTTCTTCTCTGAAGTTACAAATCGGACAGCATTCAAAATATTCAACCCGTGTTGGGATCAACGGAATAAAAAACAGATTGATAAAGTAGGTACGTTTATAAAGTAACCAGTGTTTCTTATTATGACAGTTGGCGCACTCTTTTTCTTCTGTGGGGCCAATGCGCCTGGTCATCGGGTGGTATCCGAAAATAAATATCATATGGCAAAGGTACATATTGCCCTAAAGTAGCCACACCATCTTGCATTTTTCTACCTTTGTAAGGTATGGCAACAAACCGAGATAAACTGATGAATGGCTTTCGCTTTATGGCGGTAGGCTTTCCCTTTATTTTTATGGGTCCGATACTACTTACCTGGCAGGGCATTCCCAAATACCATCAGGGAAATTACATTTGGCTGATTGTTAGTATATTATTTATGGTTATTGCCGCTTACTTCTCAGTGCGTGGACTGCGTACCATACTTTCTGCTTTTTTTGATAAGTAAGTTTAAAAAGGTATTAGGTGCTGATGGTACTGCAACCTTACTTTTTACGGTTTACTTCATAATCGATGCTGGCGAGTAATGACCTTTGTCTTTTCTCAGCTTGAGAAAAGTTCAGATTTAGTGTGGTCTGAAGATGTTTTTCTGAAAATTAAAAAAAGCTTTGAAGCCGTTTATTACCGGGATATCAATAGACTTTTGAATTTCTTTCAAGTTTTTCTTTTAGGTATTTTGCTGTATAACTCTTCTTCTCCTTAATTAAATCTTCCGGGGTACCTTCAAATACCAGATGTCCCCCTTCTTCACCTCCTTCAGGACCTAAATCGATAATCCAGTCCGCACATTTCATTACATCGGGGTGGTGCTCAATAATAAGAATGGAATGTCCCTTTTTTATGAGCGCATAAAATGATTGCAGGAGCTTTTTAATATCGTGAAAATGCAGGCCGGTAGTGGGTTCATCAAAAATAAAGAGGTGATGATTATCTGAGCTTCCCTTGCCTAAAAAAGTAGCCAGTTTAATACGTTGAGCCTCTCCACCGGATAATGTACTGCTGGACTGCCCCAGCGTAACATATCCCAGGCCCACATCCTGCAGCGGTTGTAGTTTGGAAGATATTTTAGGTTCATCACAGGTGTTGAAAAATTCAATAGCATCATCTACCGTAAGTTCCAGTATTTGATGAATGCTCTTTTCCCCAAAACGGACATCCAGCACCTCCTGTTTAAAGCGCTGACCATTACATTCATCACACTTAAGGTGCACATCCGCCATAAACTGCATCTCAATGGTTATTTCACCTTCACCCTGGCATTTATCACAACGGCCACCGTCAATGTTAAACGAAAAATGGCCGGGTTTAAGGTTACGGGCTTTGGCCAGTGGCTGAGCTGCAAAAAGGCTGCGGATATCATCATAGGCTTTAATATAGGTAACCGGATTACTGCGACTGCTTTTGCCGATAGGATTCTGGTCTACAAATTCAACATCCGTCAGGCGTTTCCAGTCTCCATCCAATGCCGTATGTTTTCCGGTTTTCTCACCATAACCTCCCAGGCGTTTTTTAAGCGCAGGGTACAACACTTTTTTAATTAATGAACTCTTACCGGAACCACTTACACCCGTAACTACCGTAAAACAGTGTAACGGTACTTTGATATCGATATTCTTGAGATTGTTTTCCCGTGCGCCTTTGATCTCTATGAATTTACGAGCTTCTTTGCGTTCAGCCGGTACCTCAATTTCATCTTCACCGGATAAATAACGGGATGTGTAGGTATCGTGATTTTTCAGTATATCTTCCGGAGTTCCCGAAAAGATGACCTCACCACCGTGTGATCCTGCATCTGGTCCTATATCAATAATGTAATCACTGGAAAGCATCATTTCCTCATCATGCTCAACTACCACCACCGTATTACCAAGGTCACGCAGATTTTGAACCACCTTGATGAGGCGACTGGTGTCCCGTGGATGCAGTCCAATGCTCGGCTCGTCCAGGATGTAGGTAGAACCTACTAATGCACTACCCAGTGAAGTAGCCAGGTTTATCCGTTGTGATTCACCTCCGGATAAAGAGTTGCTTACTCGGTTAAGGGTGAGGTAACCTAAGCCTACTTCCTGCAGGTATTTTATCCGGTTATTGATCTCCAGGAGAAGTCGTTTAGCAATTTGGGCATCATACTCAGGGAGTTCAAGTTGTGTGAAAAATTCAGCAAGCCGGTCAATAGGTAACAAAACCAAATCAGTAATGGCTTTGTCCCCAATTTTAACGTAAGTAGCTTCCCTACGTAAGCGTGCTCCTTTACAAACATGACATTTGGTTTTTCCACGGTAACGGGAGAGCATTACACGGTACTGTATCTTATAGCTTTTGGATTCAATGTATTTAAAGAATTCATCCAGGCCATGAAAATTTTTGCCCCCTCCCCAAAGCATTTCCTTTTCGGCTTCAGACAGCTCAAAATAAGGCCGGTGGATAGGGAAGTTTATTACGGAAGCTCCTTTGATGAACTGTTGTTTCCATTCCTGCATTTTATCACCTTTCCAGGGGGCTATGGCATCTTCATATACAGAAAGGCTCATGTCCGGAACCACAAGGTCTTCATCAATCCCAATAATACTACCAAAGCCTTCGCACTTTGGGCAGGCACCAAAAGGGTTATTGAAACTAAATAAATGGACGGAAGGTTCTTCAAACTCTATTCCGTCTTCTTCAAAGCGATTGGAAAAAATGGTTTCCTCACCATTAGATGCATTTTCCACAATGCATATTCCCCGTCCTTCAAAAAAGGCGGTTTGCACCGAGTCAGCCAAGCGATTCTGATTTTCCTCATTATCGGTGTCTGCAGTAAGCCGGTCGATAACGATTTGGAGCTGATCCTTCTCAGCGTTACTTTTTTCAAGGTCTACTTCATCCATACGGATCACGTCACCATTTATGGATACCCGTGAATAGCCTTGTTGTTCCAATATACCAAGCTGATCTTTAAGAGAACGGCCGTGCAACAGCAGGGGGCATTTGACCATAATTCTGGTGGCCGGATCAAGACTCTCAACAAAGGATATCACATCTTTAAGCTCATGACGCCTGATCTCAGCACCGGTAACCGGGCTATAGGTGTGTCCGGCACGGGCATATAAAACTTTCAGGTAATCATAGATCTCTGTGGTAGTGCCAACGGTTGATCGTGGATTCCTGGAAATTACCTTTTGCTCAATGGCAACGGCCGGAGACACACCCTTGATATAATCTACTTCAGGCTTGTCAAGCCGCCCTAAAAACTGCCGGGCATAGGAGGAAAGACTCTCTACATACCTTCTTTGGCCTTCTGCATATAAGGTATCAAAGGCAAGTGAGGATTTACCGGAACCACTCAAACCGGTAATAACAGTAAGCTTTTTGTGGGGGATAGCCGCATCTATGTTTTTAAGGTTATGCACCTTGGCTCCCTTAATAATAATGTACTTGCGCGGGTCAAGTTTTTCAATAGATGTATTGGCCATAAATTGTGAAAATCTGAAGGTTTGCAAAATTACCAAACTCAAAGGGGTTTGGATAATTGAATTAAAAAATTTTATATTTGAATTATGAAAACCTAATAATATTTACGATTTTTTCATTAAACTCTAAAAACAACTGCTTATACATACATCTACTTGACTAAAGACGAATTTTAGGTACTAACCCCAAAATCAGGTAGATTATGGATTTCTCAAAGGCAAACGACAGTGAGCTTATCACTAGTTATCTTTCGGGGAGCGAATCAGCTCTCGAAGTTTTAATTAAAAAACATCAGCAGCGCATTTACTCCTATATTATAGTGCGTATTCAAGATACCGATCTGGCAAATGATATTTTTCAGGATACTTTTGTAAAAGTGATCAATACCCTTAAGCGGGGTAAGTATAATGAAGAGGGAAAATTTCTGCAATGGACCATGCGTATTGCACATAACCTCATCATAGATCATTACCGTAAGGCAAAAAGAATGCCTACGATGTCGCCCACGGATGAGTTTGATATCTTCAATATTATTAAAGATCCTAAACTCAATATTGAAGCTACGCTTATTAAAGATCAGATTGAGGGTGACCTTCATAAACTGATTGAGCAACTGCCCGAAGAACAAAAGGAAGTTTTAAAGCTCCGTCATTTTTCTGAGTTAAGTTTTAAGGAAATAGCGGATCAAACGAATGTAAGCATAAACACAGCTTTAGGCCGTATGCGTTATGCGTTGATCAACCTTAGAAAGCTAATGGAAAAGAACCATGTGAGCTTGCTTCAATAATTTTTTTAAAGCTTGTGCAATAAGGCTTGAAATTGGGGCGTTACTTAGAGGTAACATTTCAAATCCAGCCTATGGGAAGTACTACTACTTTAAAGAATGCGCCCGGGGCCCATTGTAAACCCCGGAAAGAGACCATTCAATTTTTGTTGAATTATTCTAAGGCTCTTGAGGTGAGAAAACTGGCTTCAGGAGATTATGTTGAATTCATTAGGAACTGAAAAAAGCCCCGCTCAAACAGCGGGGCTTTTTATTTTCGCTTTGGTTACATTTGGAACACACTTAAATTAAGAATCAAATGAAGGCCATCTGGAACGATGCTATTTTAGCGGAAAGTGATGAAACTATCAATGTGGAGAACAATCATTACTTCCCACCGGAATCCATAAATAAGGAATATTTTAAGTCCAGTGACTTGCATACTACCTGTCCCTGGAAAGGGGAAGCCTCCTATTATACTATTGAGGTAGAAGGAAAGCAAAACAAGGATTCTGCATGGTATTACCCTCGTACTAAGGATCTTGCTAAAAAGATTGAGGGGTATGTGGCTTTTTGGCGCGGAGTGGAAGTAAAGCCCTAGCAATTTTCAGAGAAAAAAATATTTTGTGTCGAGGCATAATGATATTCAACTACCTTTGCGGCTAAGTTTTAATTAATTTTTTTTGTTATGCCAAGAGGTACCGTTAAGTTTTTCAATGAGTCTAAAGGTTATGGATTCATAAAGAATGATGATGACAATCAAGACATTTTCGTACACGTATCAGGTCTCAATCATAAAGTGAATGAGGGTGATACCGTAACTTTTGAAGTAAAAGAAGGTAAAAGAGGTTTGAACGCAGTTAACGTACAAGCTGATTAATCATACTCTTTTTGAAATTGAATTGAGAAAGCCCCGGATTTAGGGGCTTTTTTTATGAGCCGGTTTTCAAAGCATTATTTCTTACAGAACTTTTGCTGGCTGATAAACCCCTTAGCATTTTCAATGCTGATGATATACATTCCTTTTTTAAAGTAGAATAGTGGGAGAGTAAGCAGCGTTTCTGCTTCGGTAGACTTTTTATAACTATCCAGCACGGCTCCCTGCATATCCATAATTTTTATAGTACTTCCTTTTTCCACATTTTCAAGAGTAAGTTCCTTTCCTACCGGGTTGGGATACAGGCTAAATGATTTGGAAAGCTTGTGTTCATCTATACCTATATCACAAAAGGTAGAATGGATATAAACACTGTCTCCGTTAATCTCGGAGCCACACACATTAATCAATGAGTTTCCATCATTTCCTGTTTTGGTCCATAAAGTGTAAATACCAGAATCCTGTATGGGAAGAAAAAAAGACAAGTATACAGAGTCTGAATATGAGTAATTTGAATCATACCCTGCATTAATTATAGGTAAGGTGGTAGAGTCAGGCCCGGTTAAACGGAAGTCGGTACTATTAATAGAACTGTGAATAATAGGTTTTTCAGCGAAAAGCACTACCAGTGAATCACCACATTGTGCTAGAATAGTATCCTGTTTAAAACTCCAGTTTTCAGCTTGCCGGCTGCATGAGTCTACAATGTGATGCACAAAGTTAGTTTCAAAAGAGCCTACTCTGTAATAGGTGTTTGTAAGCGGATCTTGCCTGAATTCCTCAACCAGAATATTAATACTACTTACCTCTGACTTAATAGCTGTAAAAGAGACGTCACCATTTTCAGGATCTAAATTATACCCACTCTGGGTTGTCATTGGATGGGTGGGGTTAAAGCCAGTATGATAAGAATAATCTGAAACAGAAAAGCAATCCCCTTTTTTTACCGGGATTAAACTGAAATAGAGGGAGTCCCCATCTTTTTCGGTTTGAAAAGGAGCAAAGAATGCTTTTTCTGATTTACACATAGGCCTCATTAACTCCAATACATCATAAGCCGGCTGTGAGTTAGCGTTATATTTGGTATTAAGCCTGGCCGTTACTATCATATTTTCGGATTCAGAAAGATTATCAGTTATGGTTTTACAACATGCCGTGTTTATCCGAATAACCATTTCATCGCAATTTGATGCCAGATTTACGATCTCTGAATAATGAACTACATAATACCGGGAGGTTATTAGTGAATCCATCACACAGATGTCGGAATTGGGAATTAGAATACCACCCAGAGGAGAAGGTTTACCGGGTAAAGTTTGCAGATTAAGTGATGCATTTCCATTAATGAAGCCACATGTATCAAAAAAGCATACTCCAATACTGGAAGGCGGGGAGGATTGTAACCCTTCTCCATCATAAATCAAATAAGCGTTTATCCGGTAAAGATCAAGAGATTCATGCTCATAACTGATCTGGCCGCCAACTACATGAGAGGCGTTAAGGCTACCGGTAAGCATCACAAAAAGCAATAAGGCAGAAAACTTCTTCATACTAGGTTAAAGTCTTAGATTTATCTGCTCAAAAGTAAATTATGTAATCGATTTCTTATTAAAATAGCTACACCGATTATTTAAAGACGACTTCTATGAAAATAAAACTATCAGGTACCGTTTTGATCCTACTTATCGTACTACAATTACAAGCCAAAGAAGGTATGTGGATACCTTATTTGTTGAGTCAGCTTAACCAGGATGAAATGGTGGCTATGGGTTTGGAAATTTCTGCCGAAGATATTTACAGTGTAAATAACTCTTCCCTAAAAGATGCGATTGTTCATTTTAACGGAGGTTGTACCGCTGAAATTATCAGTAGCAAAGGCTTATTGCTAACTAATCATCATTGCGGATATTCTCAGATTCAAAGTCATAGTTCAGTAGAAAAGAACTATCTGAAAAATGGTTTTTGGGCTATGTCAGGCGCTGAAGAGTTGAGGAACCCAAATCTTACGGCTGCTATCGTAAAATTTATGGAAGATGTTACCAATCAGGTACTGGAAGGCGTAACCGATAAAATGACCATAGCGGAACGGGAAAAGGTGATCTCCGATAATATTAAATCCATGCTGACCAAACGCGGGGAGAGTAGTACCTATGACCTTGAAATAGTTCCGTTTTTTTATGGAAATCAATACATTCTGATAGCAAAAGAAACTTTTAAAGATGTACGCCTGGTGGGAGCCCCACCATCATCAATCGGTAAGTTTGGTGCGGATACAGACAACTGGATGTGGCCACGTCATACCGGTGATTTTTCAATTTTCCGCATTTATGCAGGTCCAGATAATAAACCGGCTGAAGTATCTGACGAAAATATTCCGTATGCCCCTAATTACCACCTTAAAGTCAATATCAGCGGGATAGAGGATAATGATTTTAGTATGATCTATGGCTTTCCCGGAAGAACTCAGGAATACCTTCCTTCAAACGAAATTCGGAATACTATTGAAGTATACGACCCGGCCCGTATTGCCATACGCGAAAAACTCTTGAAAATACTGGACCGTAAAATGAGACAAAATGATGCCACACGTATTCAATATGCTTCTAAATATGCCAGTATAAGTAATGCCTGGAAAAAATGGATCGGTGAAATAAAAGGAGTTAAAGAAACCAACGGAATAGAAAGGAAGCAGCAATTAGAGCAACAATTTTCAAATGCGCTCAATGGTAACAGTAATTTGCGCCAGGAGTATGGAGATGTGCTGGATCAACTCAAAAAGCTGTATGAAGATCGAAAGCCAGTTATGCTGGAACGTTACCATTACATTGAGATCGGATATTACGGTATAGAACTGATGCGTCATATGTTGGGATATAGAAGCATGGTGGAGTTTTATGATAATGATCAGGAAGAAGAGTTGAAAGAGAGAGCTTCTTCCATATCCAATGGTATGGATGGATTCTATAAGGATTTTGATGTAGAGCTTGATAAACAAGCTATGCATGCCCTGTTGCCAATTTACCTGGAAGCGGTTTCTACCGAAGAATTACCTGAAATAATCAGGGAGTTGAAGCTTATGGAACCAGAGGATCTCCATGAGTATATTGATGAATTATATGAAGATCTGACCTTGTTGGAAGACCCTGTAAAATTCAGAGACATGTTGAAAGAGAAGCCGGGGAAAGCTGCTAAAAAGATCAGTAAAAGTGAAGCCTTCCGTTTGAGTTCGGCTATGTATGATCATTTTGTTGGTGTATTAAACCCTAAAGTAGCAAACATCAATGATAAGATTGATTACTATCAGGCGCAATATATTTCGGCTATGCGTGAGGTATTTCCAATGAAACGCTTTTACCCGGATGCCAATAGTACATTACGGGTGGCTTATGGAAAAGTAGAATCATATGAACCCCGGGATGCTGTGTATTATGATACTCAAACCTACCTGGAGGGTGTGATCGCCAAATATATTCCCGGAGATTATGAGTTTGACCTGCCCGAGAAGCTCATAGATCTGTATGAAACTAAAGATTTTGGCCCTTACGGTGAAGATGACAAGATGCCGGTTTGTTACATCGCTTCTAATCACACCACCGGGGGTAACTCTGGCAGCCCGGCACTAAATAGCAGAGGCGAGCTTGTAGGGCTTAATTTTGACCGGGTTTGGGAAGGTACTATGAGTGATATAAATTATGATATCAGCCGTTGTCGGAATATTATGGTAGACGTGCGTTACGTATTGTTTATTATGGACAAGTTTGCAGATGCCAAATATCTGGTTGATGAAATGGACTTGGTATACAACCCTGTCGTGAATAAGGATGTGAATATGAAACAAGGTAATTCCCAATAAATGTGAATTACACTTTATCTATGATGATGAGCCGGCCAGAATAAAAATGGTCGGCTTTTTTTCAAGGTCAGGCTTATTTTTCTTCCAGGCGGTAATTTCCTGGGTTTTAATCATTTCACTTTCCAAACTAATATCTCTTGCTACACACAAAAGTGTATCCGGATGGCAAGTACTGATGATATCATCAAACATCTTCATGTTACGGTAAGGGGTTTCCATAAATATCTGGCTTTGCCCGGTTTTTTGACTGTGTCGTTCCAGTGATTTTAATTTACGGATACGGGGTGCCTTGTCAATGGGTAAATAACCATTAAAGGCAAAGTCCTGCCCATTCATTCCACTGGCCATCATGGCCATTAGTATAGAGGAAGGTCCTACCAGAGGAACCACCCGAATACTTTTTTGATGAGCAAGTAAAACCACCTCTCCACCCGGGTCAGCCACACCGGGAGCCCCGGCTTCGGATATAACACCTACATGATGTCCTTCCAGGCATGGGTTCAGAAATTCAGGGATTTCCTCGGCTTGAGTATACTTATTAAGTACATACATGTGCAAACGATCCTGTGATTTAGAAGGAAGCACCTTTTTGATAAAAGCCCGGGCCGACTTTTCGTTTTCTACAATATAGTGCTGGGTTATATCAATAACCTTTTTCACGGCCAATGGTAACACTTCAAGTGGTTCTACCTCACCCATCAGGGAAGGAATGAGGTAAAGCTTGCCGGTGTGGGTAAGCTTATCCTCCATTTTTTTTGATTTTTTTCACAATTTGATCAGTTGCTGTATCCAGCATTTTATATACATCATCAAAGCCACGGTCTCCACCGTAATATGGATCCGGAACTTCATTATTAATGCCGGGTTCTACCTCATTGAGCAGAAAGTCAACTTTGTTTTTATCCTCTTCATTTCTGGCCAGCTCCAGCACATTTTGATAATTACTTTCATCCATTACATAAATACGATCAAAGCGATCAAAGTCAGCAATACTAAACTGCCTTCCGCGTAAGTCGGAAATGTTAATGCCATACTTACGGGCAATTTTTATGGAGCGGGGATCAGGAGCTTCGTCTACATGATAGGCGGACGTTCCGGCACTATCCACTTCAGCGTCCATATCCTTTATTTTTTCACGAAGTATGCCTTCTGCAAGAGGGGAACGGCAAATATTGCCGAGGCAAACCATGAGAATTTTCATAAGTGGTTACGGGTTTCTGTAAAAGTAAAAAAAGTAAACGGCTTGATATGGTGCCCTAAAGTGAAAGGATGATTTTAAACTAAAAAAGTCCGTCATAAATGACGGACTTTCTCGTGTTTCTTTCTTTTCCCTTGTTTTACTGTAACGTAAGTTTCTTACGGATGTCATCTACATAAGTCCGGAAACGTTTATCGGTATCAGCAAGATTATTCACCGTGCGGCACGCATGTAAAACTGTTGCATGATCTTTATTTCCACACTGGGCACCAATGCTGGCGAGAGAGTTTTTGGTAAGTTGTTTTGAGAAATACATAGCCAGTTGGCGGGCTTGTACAATTTCACGCTTGCGGGTAGGCGATTTCAGCAGATCAATGGGCATATCAAAATAATCGCAAACTACCTTCTGGATGTAATCAATAGAGATCTCCCGGGTTGTGTTTTTCACAAACTTATCGATCATCTGTTTAGCCAGGTCTACGGTAATCTTCTTCTTGTTTAAAGAAGACTGGGCCAACAATGATATTAAAGCACCTTCAAGTTCTCTTACGTTACTGTTGATGCTATATGCCAGGTATTCAATTACATCATCCGGCATTTCAACGCCATCGTTGTAAAGCTTCTGGTTAAGTATAGCAATACGGGTTTCCAGGTCCGGAACCTGCAAATCTGCACTTAAACCCCATTTAAAACGGGAAAGTAAACGCTGTTCCACACCTTGTAGGTCAACCGGAGCCCGGTCCGAGGTTAGGATCACCTGTTTACCATGCTGGTGCAGATGGTTGAAAATCTCAAAGAAAACATCCTGGGTCTTTTCCTTTCCGGCAAAGGAATGAACGTCATCCATTATCAGCACATCTATCATTTGATAGAAGTGTACAAAATCATTTTTGGTATTGTTTCGTATGGAGTCTATAAACTGCTGTGTAAATTTTTCAGCTGATACATAGAGTACCGTTTTTTCAGGATACTTATCCTTAATTTCAATACCAATAGCGTGAGCAAGGTGCGTTTTTCCCAACCCATTTCCTCCGTAAATTAATAAAGGGTTAAAAGAGGTTCCTCCTGGTTTGTTAGCTACCGCAAAACCAGCTGATCGGGCCAGGCGATTGCAGTCACCTTCTACAAAGTTATCAAAAGTGTAATTGGGATTAAGCTGAGATTCCACATGTACTTTGCGTAATCCCGGAATTATAAAAGGGTTTTTAACTCCTTTGTCCCCAATCTCAATAGGCATGTTAACCTTTGGATTTTTAATGGGGCCCCGGTTACTGCTGGGTATCTTTACCGTATAGGGGTTGGAATTACCATAGGTGTTTTCCATTACTATACTGTATACCAGCTTTGCATCTTCTCCTAATTCCCTTGTAATAGCACTTTTAAGGAGCTTGATATAATTTTCTTCAAGCCACTCGTAGAAAAACTTACTTGGAACCTGTATGCTCAAAACATTGTCTTTGAGCTTTAGAGGCTTAATGGGTAGGAACCACGTCTTAAAACTTTGAGAAGGAATGTTGTCTTTGATATAGTCAAGACAATTCTCCCAAACTGTTTTTGCAGTTAGCTCCATTGATTGTTAAGCGTTTAAAAAATTAGTTTTACACCCGCTTCAGGACGGAAGCAAAGTGCGCTTGATTTATGATTTCAGAAGGCAAATGTGTAGATAAAAAAATGATAAAAAAAATGGATTGAGGGTTGAATTTCCCGTTTTTTTTACCAATATTAAGAGAGTGTTAACGCTCTGGATCCCGCATTCTACGGCTGAAGTACGTTAATTATCAGATAGAAAAGAAAATGTTTGTAAAGAGAAGTTGTCTAAGAGTTCGCTACGCGGAAACCGACCAGATGGGGGTGGTTTATTATGGTAACTATCCACAGTATTTTGAAGTAGGCAGGGTAGAGGCCTTGCGAACACTGGGAATGAGTTACCGGGAGATGGAGGCAGATGGTATTATGCTTCCGGTATTAAACTTGCAGATTAAATATATCCGCCCTGCTTTATACGATGACCTGTTAACGATAGAGACGCGGATTGAAGAACTTCCTTCAACCCGAATAATCTTTAATCACACTATTTTCAATGAACAGGATGAGCTATTAACCACAGGTACAGTAGAACTGGTATTTCTAAACAGCACTAACAGAAGGCCCTGCAGGCCGCCAGAGGAGTTTCTTCAAAAAATGAAACCGTATTTTACAGCTGATTAAAGACGGGAAACCTTATACGTAGCGGTTAATCCGTTCTTCAACTGAACTTTAAGCAGGTATATTCCTGTACTCAGGTTTTCAGACCCTACTGATATTTTTTGAAGTGGATATTCTAAAGTGTGGCTTTCTAATGGTTTGCCACTAAGTGCATAGATGGTATACTGTGATATGGGTTGTTCAACTGATTCGATACTTAGATTTCCGCCCATGGAAAACTCATGAGTACCGTTTAGGTTGATCTGGCTTTTTGCATATGCCAGAGGGTCATCGTAACTTAAAGCAGCGTCCAGAATGTTCCTCCGTATAAAGGCATCTACAATTACCTGGTAATTAGCACTGCCATTAAGAGCTGCATCGGCCTGAACTACGTGCATGGCCATTTGAGGCATTGTAGTATTTTGAGACATACTGAAAATTGCTTCCATTACTATTTCATCCGTAGCGTTCCTGCCAATCATAGTGTATATTTCCATTAATGCGGATGCAAAAATATCGGTATGTGCGTAAATGCTTGATGCAAACTGTAGTTGTTGATAATCTTTAAGACTTTCAACTACACGGCCACTCCAGTATTGATTATGACCATCCCAGGAGAAAACCTGCCCTTTGTTAAATTGATTGATACTCCGGGAATAGGAAGCAGCAAAATAATCACCCAGACTTTCTTCAATAGTATTGCGTTCAACTGAACCGTTGTTGCTTCCAGCGGCTGCCAATACGTAGGCGTGTGTATATTCGTGAATAATCACATCTGCGTCTTCAGCATCATCCACACCACCTTCACCCATTAAAATACGGTAAGGTGAGGCAGAGGTATAGAAATAAGAATTATCACTGCCACTTAAAGCATGCGGATCTATCTGAATGGTATAACCCGGTAAATTGGAAAAGCCCAAATTATCCAGATGCTGCTTATGATTGGAAATATGGTATAATACATTCACATCTTCAAAACCGTTTTGGCTTCGCGTATATTGAAACTGATCATTGGTACTGGTAACGGGAGCCAGGTTGGGGGGACTGAAATCCGCAATTTTAACAAAGTCATTTTTCAGTACAAATTCACCGCCTTCAAAGCTGACGGTAAATGACTTTAACTTTCGCTCGGCATTCAGTACACTTACATCCAGATCGTTATTATCTACATAGGGAGAACCATAATTAACCTGTGCCGTGGTTAAGGGGTCGGGTTCAAAAATGTAGCCATACGCGATGGTATCATTAGGTCCGGCAGCATGGTGTTTTTTGATCTTATCAATTGTATATAAAACCTTGCCTTCCGTGTAGATTACTTCCTGGTGGAGTTCATTATCCGTAACAAACTCGGCTAATCTGGCGGGTACCAGGCGATGGTCATGTATAACCCAAACCGGCTCATCTTTTTTGGTATAAGTGGCCCCTTGTTGGGTGCGATAAAGTTCAGACATTGGTTCCGGAAAGTTTTCTTCTTCTCCTATTATAGATGGTAGGGTGGGAGATATGATATTCCTGACCTTTTGATCATTGGCAACTACCGTATGTACATCAAAACCATATACGCTTACACCGTAATAGGTTAGATCATAATGATAATGAACAGCGGTTTTACTATGGATAACTTTGCCGGGCACCAGCTCAAAATTATCCGGCAATTTGAGTTCAGCTTTGGTGAAATCGAGTGGGTTTGCATTAAAAAGAGGTCTGTCAATGGCTATAAGCTGATCAGTAGTAAGGGGAAAATTACCGGTTTGCTGCACAGCTTCTTTTTGTCCGTAAATGTATGGTGCCAAAAAAAGGCTCAGGGAAAGAAGGATTAATTTTTTCATACGAGTAAAATTACAAAATTGCCACTTCATGATAACTCTTAATTCGTTCAAGCACAGACTCTGCTCTGCTTTTGCGCACTCCAAGCGTATAGCCAGCATCGGTATGCATATCTTCTGAAATAATATCCAGTTCTTCATCTTTGATAAGGCGCATTATCTCATTAGTAAGTTTGTAGGGAAAGCGTATTTTCACCGTTTCCGTTATATATTCTATACGTTTACGACTGTTCTTTAAGGCCAGGTCAGCCGCAGTTTTATAAGCGTTAACAAGACCTGATACTCCTAATTTGGTTCCACCAAAATAACGAATCACAACTACCATAGCATTCCATACTTCGGCAGATTGGAGTTGGTTAAAAATGGGCATACCTGCTGAATTATTGGGTTCTCCATCATCATTAGCCCTGATCTGAGGGTCTTCAGGCTCAATGCGGTATGCAAAGCAGTGGTGCCGTGCATCAAAATATTGCTTTTTGAGTTGATCCAGTTGTTCTTTGGCTTCTTCAACTGATGATACGGGTAGAGCAAAGCCCAGAAACTTGCTTCCCCGGTCTTTAAACTCACCTTCACCTTTGGTTTGAAGGGCGTTAAAAAAATCTTCTTTTATAGGTTCCTGCATAAATGCTAAAAGAAATTATCAAAGGCTATGAGCGCAATGGCTGCGAAAGAAAGCAATATGCCTGCAATATTCTTGCCGCTCAAATGCTCCTTAAAACCAAAATAGGCTATTAAAGCGGATAGCGCTACAATGCCCACGTTATTGATTGGAAATACTACCGATGTTTCAATGCCTTTATATTCCAGTGCTCTTAGAAGGAAATAAATAGAACCGTAGTTGGGTATACCCAGTGCTATTCCTGCCCATATACTTCTTAAATTCCATTGTACTTTTTGGCGGTAGGTTTGCACAACCAGTAAAATTAAACCTATCAAACCGGCCATCCCAAAAATAGAAGATGCAAATATGCTTTGTTGGTAAAATGGTACGATTTCCTGCTGGTTGTGTTTAATAAATACATCCATACACCCGCTGGCAATGAACAGAAAAACCGGTAACCAGGCATAAGCTGGCTTTTTTTCAGTCTTTTCTTTCTTTCGGGTGGCTAGGTATACAGCCAACAAAGCCATTATAATTCCTGCTGCCTTGGTAAAGGAAAGTTCTTCCCTGTAATATATAATACCGTACAGCACAGGTATAATCAGAGACATCTTAACCGCTACAGATACCACGGACACCCCTATTTTTTGTGAAACAAAAGCCATGATTTGAAAGAGCGTAATAAACAGAAAGCCCAGAATCACCACACTGCTGAACCAGGGTTGCTGAGTGGTATGCCAGGGCAGTATCTCGAAGTTATGGTCAAAACCACCTACCAGGTAAGCAATTATGTAATTAACCACAATGGCCAGCAGGTTATCTACTCTCCAGCGGTCAAAAAGTTTGAAGAGCACAAAGATAAGAGTAGAGCAAATTACACTAAGCAATAACCAGCTCATCTATTGTATATTATTTGAAGATGATCCGGCCCCAGGCAGCTATCTGTAACTGGCGAGCCTGATACAGTTGGTGCTTTAAGCCCCTGTTTGAAAAATGTAGTTCCTGTCCATATACGGGCTTCATCCCATATATTGAGGCTAATGAACTTTTGCAGTGTAAAGGCCCCACCTTCTACCAGTATTGAAGTGAGATTGTGAGTATAGCAGTGTTCAAGTATCTGTGGTATTACGGGAAGGTTTTCCAGAAGCTTTATATAATCAGCCGGGCCGCTGCTTCCGGATTTGGAAAAATTAAAAATCAAAGTGGAAGCATCTCCATTAAAGAGTTTATGATTGTTTGGCACTTTTAATTCAGGATCAATCAACAGCCTTACCGGATTTTCACCTTTCACTTCTCTAACGGTAAGGGATGGATTGTCATTTAAAGCGGTTTGAGCGCCTACTAATATAGCGTCTTCCTGGGCCCGCCATTGATGTACCAGTATTTTAGCTTCTTTACCCGTAATCCAATTGGGACCGGTTTCCAGATTTTTACGCTCTTTATCCAGAAAGCCATCACGAGATTGAGCCCACTTTAAAATAATGTAAGGTCTTTTTTGCCGATGGAATGTAAAGAAGCGTTTGTTCAGGTTACGGGACTCCTCAGGGAGAATGTTTTCAATGACCTCAATCCCAGCCTTACGCATTTTGGCCACACCTTTACCATTAACCTCTTCAAAAGGGTCGCCACTGCCTATTACCACTCTGGCAATTTGTTTTTCAATAATAAGGTCAGAGCAGGGAGGAGTACGTCCGTAATGTGCGCAGGGTTCCAGGTTTACATATAATGTAGATGCTCTTAAAAGTTCATCAGTTTCAACGGAGCGGATGGCCATCACCTCGGCATGAGGTTCACCGGCTTTATGGTGCCAACCTTCACCAATGATCTTTCCATTATGAACAATTATGCTACCTACCAATGGATTGGGCGAGCTTGTACCTAGCCCGTTCCGGGCCAGTTGTATACACCTTTGCATATAATACGCATGCTCCATGCCGCAAAAATAGGCTTTAATCTAAACGCACGGGCTTTGGTTTGCCGCTGATCATTCGCCAGGAGATCAAGGCTCCGATAAAGCAAAGTACAGCGGCAATACTACATAACAGGTTAAAGGTGTTCAAAAAACTGAAGCGTACTTTTTGAGAAACGGCAGATTGCAATGACCCGGACCAATCCGCAGGAGCACTGGCCTCGGCTAACTTCCCCGACTCGGTTTCCATAATTTTCATTTGCTCCGCACTAAGGGAAAGGTTTGCCAGGCTTTGTATAAAATCCGTTTGAAAGTAGAGCAAGGCAAACGCACCAAGTACCGCCAGTATTAAAACATTAGCCAAACGGGAAACCGTATTATTGACACCGCTGGCAATACCGGCATTAGAGTTGGTTACACAATTCATAACGGCCGTGGTAAGGGGCACTACGGTTATCCCCATTCCAACGCCTCCCAAGGCAAGAGCTGGAAAAAAAGTGGTCCAGAAATCCGTAAAACCATTGGTGAGCCCTATCCGGCTCAAAAGCAAAAAAGAGATGCCGGTAAGTATCGGGCCTATAATTAGAGGTTTTTTGGCGCCTGCTTTATCAGTCCAGCTGCCAGCGGTGCGTGCCAGCAAAGCAATGAGAATACCGAAGGGTAAAATAGCCAAACCGGCCATTTTTTCAGCGTAGCCCTGTACTTGAATAAGGTTGAGGGGTATGAAAAAGAGCACCAGGCTTAGGGCACCGTATACAAAAAGTGTCATAAGATTAGCCCCTGAAAAAGTAGAAGAACTAAATAATTCGAGTGGTAACATGGGATGCTCTGCTTTTTTTTCCCAGCGGATAAAAGCAACCAGAAAAGCCAGACCCAATAAAATGCTAAGCCATATCCACCAGGTGTTAAAGCCTTTTTCTGAGGCTTCTACAAAACCCAGGATAATTCCGCAAAGTGCCAATACTGAAAAAAAGCCGCCTCTCCAATCCGGCTTAATGCGGGTGTCAATAGCCGTTTCCTTTACCTTGAACCATAACAGTAAAAGGCTGCATAATCCCAGCGGTATATTAATGAAGAATATAAGGCGCCACAAACCTTCCCCTGCCAGGTAACCACCCAGCACCGGCCCAAAAATAGTGGTAAATGCACTAAACATACTCCAGGTGCCAATGGCTTTTCCCCTTTCGCTTTGGGGGAATGAAGCCGTAATAAGAGCCAGGCTTCCCGGAACCATGAGGGCTCCGCCAATCCCTTGCAGACAGCGGGCAATAATCAGAAAACCACCAGAAGGAGACAGCCCACAAACCACACTGAATAAAGTGAATAACAGTATTCCAAGGCTGAAGACCTTCTTTTTTCCATACACATCGCCCAATGAACCCCCAATTAGAATGAGGGCTGCCAAAAAAAGCGTGTAGCCATTAACTACCCAGAGAAGCTGTGAGCCGGTAAGTTCAAGGCTGCGCTGCAATACGGGAAGGGCTACGTTGAGGGCAGTACTATCAATAAATGCCATACTGGAGGCCAGGATGGATGAGATCAGAATGAGTTTTTTTTCAGTGCTACCTGCCTTTTCTTTTACCATAAACTAAAGATAAGTATTAGCTAACGAGGCAGGTATTAAAATTGGAAAGCCCCATTTAGAACGGGGCTTTCGCTTAACACATCAAGGGAGGAAAACGTGTGTTTTTAATTATAAACGAATGAAGTCTATAATTGTATTTTTAAATCTTTAAGCAAGTATAAGCACGCCCAAAGGCTTCTACAAGCGATACTCCCGAACTTTTTAGTGAACGGCCTTTTTTTTTTAGTCAAACTGATTCAGGAAGTTTTCAAGCTCCGATTCACGGACATATTCAGCATAGCAATGCTGCACGGAACGCAAAAACTCATAATCATTCATAGAGCGCATCCGCACCGGGGCATATTTACAGTAAAACATAAATGCCTCTAACTCTTCCAGACTAAGACCGGTAAGGTTTACCACACTCTGGCGGTTATTATTCTCTTCCAGTTTTTCACGATAGGCCTCTTCTGCCCGAAGCTGTGCCAGCATACGTAATTGCCTGGGCTTGGAGCCAAAAAGATTGTATAGGAATTCCGCAGGGTTTTGCGGGCCGGCCTCTATAATACGTCCATCTTTATTTTCAAGATCACTGGACTGTGGTCCACGCGGAGGAGCCAGTTCAATGGCTCTGTCTTCGTTGCTGGTTAATTTATAGGTAAAAATGCTAACCTCACTCAATAGGAAGTTCTGTTCTTTCATATTGACAAGCACTTGGTTTAGGGCCGTGGTGGAATCACTGTATATAAAGTAATAGTATTGATAGGCAATGTTTGAAAAAACAATGGTATCACCCCAATTAAGGTTAATGCTGAACCTTCCCTGGGCATCAGTTAAAGTGCCCTTTAGGCTACGTTTATTAATTACATGTACTTCAGGAATAGGAGCCTTAGCCTCGTTATCAATTACCCAGCCGCTTAGTTGCTGAGCATTCAGAGCAAGCGTACCCAATAGAAAAACACAAAAAAAGAAAGTACGCATAAGCAGTTGCTCCATCTCAATTATCTTTGAACCCGCAAAGTAAACGACTTTGCCTTATAATTATTGAACTCATTATAATAGAATAGTATAAACCTATGTCAGACGACAAGAAAGTAATTTTTTCCATGAGCGGGGTAAGCAAAACATATCCTGCTTCCAACAAGACCATTCTTAAAAATATTTACCTGAGCTTTTTCTACGGGGCCAAAATTGGTATCCTGGGTTTAAACGGTTCAGGGAAATCTACCTTATTAAAGATTATAGCCGGTGTAGAAAAGAACTACCAGGGTGATGTGGTTTTTTCACCGGGTTATTCAGTGGGTTACCTGGAACAGGAACCACAGCTGGATGAATCCAAGACAGTTATGGAGGTGGTAAAAGAAGGAGCAAAGGAGATTGTAGATATCCTGGATGAGTATAATAAGATCAATGATGATTTTGGTTTGCCGGAGGTATATGAGAACCCCGATAAGATGGAAAAACTGATGGCCCGCCAGGCGGAGTTGCAGGATCGTATTGATGCTACTAATGCCTGGGAACTGGAAACAACCCTGAACCGCGCTATGGACGCTCTGCGTTGTGCTGATCCGGATACCCCGGTTAAAGTATTGAGTGGTGGTGAGAAAAGGCGTGTGGCACTGTGCCGCCTCCTGATACAGCAACCGGATATCCTTTTACTGGATGAGCCTACCAACCACCTGGATGCCGAATCGGTCTTATGGCTGGAACAACATTTACAGCAGTACAAAGGCACGGTAATAGCCGTAACGCATGACCGTTATTTTTTGGATAATGTGGCTGGTTGGATATTGGAACTGGATCGCGGAGAGGGTATTCCCTGGAAAGGGAATTACTCCAGCTGGCTGGATCAGAAATCCAAGCGTTTAGAAAAGGAAGAAAAGCAGGCCAGCAAACGCAGAAAAACTCTGGAACGCGAGTTGGAATGGGTGCGTATGGGTAGCAAAGGCCGCCAGGCCAAAGGGAAAGCCCGTTTAAATAATTACCAGGCCATGCTAAATCAGGAGCAGAAGGAAAAAGAAGATAAACTGGAAATATTCATTCCCAATGGCCCACGTTTAGGCACCAATGTAATTGAGGCTAAAAGTGTAAAAAAAGCTTTTGGCGATAAATTGCTGTATGAAGATCTGAACTTTAACCTTCCCCCGGCTGGTATAGTGGGGATTATAGGACCTAATGGTGCCGGTAAAACCACCATTTTCCGAATGATCATGGAGCAGGAACAACCGGATGCCGGAAGCTTTGAAGTGGGTGAAACGGTAAAGATATCGTATGTGGATCAGTCCCATGAAAAGCTTAAAGATGAAAAAACCATTTATGAGATTGTAAGCGAAGGCAATGAAGAAATAGACCTGGGAGGGCGTAAGATCAACGCCCGGGCATACCTTAGCCGCTTTAACTTTGCCGGGGGAGATCAGCAGAAGAATATAGGCGTACTGTCAGGAGGAGAGCGTAACCGCTTGCATTTGGCTATGGCATTAAAAGAGGGAGGTAATGTATTACTACTGGATGAGCCTACCAATGATCTGGATGTAAATACCCTACGTGCCCTGGAAGAAGCTCTGGAGAATTTTGCCGGATGTGCTGTGATCATCTCTCACGACAGGTGGTTCCTGGACAGGGTATGTACTCATATTCTGGCCTTTGAAGGTGATTCTCAGGTGTATTATTTTGAAGGTGGTTTTTCCGATTATGAAGAGAATAAGCGCAAGCGTTTGGGCGATGTGGAACCCACCCGTGTGAGGTATAAGAAGTTAATGAAAGAAGGGTAGAAGTTTTAAATCTCAAGTGAAGGGAAGTTTCATTTTAACGGATACCAGGGACAGGTTTACACAGCAAGGAGTCCTGTACAATAACTTAAGAGAGGAATACCCATATGAAAATGAGCTTTTAGAAAATCAGATAATAAAAAAACCCGCCACTGGCGGGTTTTTTTATCTAATCTATGATTCATATCCCGTTTAACCGTTCATGCTAACTAGGAATTCTGCATTATCCTGTGTACGGTTCATGCGGTCATGTAAAAACTCCATGGCCTCCACGGCATTCATATCAGCAAGATGGCGTCTGAGTATCCACATACGTTGCAGTACATCTTTATCCAGCAACAGATCTTCCTTACGGGTGCCGGAAGAAATAAGGTCAATAGCCGGCCATATCCTGCGGTTGGCAATTTTACGATCCAGCTGCATTTCCATATTACCGGTTCCTTTAAATTCTTCAAAGATCACCTCGTCCATTTTGGAACCTGTATCAATAAGTGCCGTAGCCAAAATGGTTAATGAACCCCCATTTTCAATATTACGGGCGGCTCCAAAAAAGCGCTTGGGCTTATGTAAAGCATTGGCATCCACACCACCGGAAAGTACTTTTCCTGAGGCCGGAGATACAGTGTTGTAGGCCCGGGCCAAACGGGTAATACTATCCAGTAAAATGATCACGTCATGGCCACATTCCGTAAGACGCTTCGCTTTTTCCAATACAATATTGGCCACTTTTACATGGCGGTCAGCCGGTTCGTCAAAAGTAGAAGCTACCACCTCCGCATTTACACTGCGCTGCATATCCGTAACCTCCTCAGGGCGCTCATCGATCAATAAAATGATCATGTAAGCTTCCGGATGATTGGCCGCAATGGCGTTGGCTACTTCTTTTAATAAAGTGGTTTTACCGGTTTTAGGCTGCGCTACAATTAAACCGCGCTGGCCTTTACCAATAGGAGAAAAGAGGTCAATAGTACGGGTACTCAGCGTAGCACGCTTGTCTGTAATATTGAATTTTTCCTGAGGGAAAAGCGGAGTAAGGTGTTCAAAAGCCACCCGGTCACGTATCCAATCGGGTTCACGCCCGTTTATCTTTTCTACCTTAACCAATGGGAAATACTTTTCACCTTCTTTAGGTGGGCGTATCTGCCCACGAACATTATCACCGGTTTTTAAACCAAATAACTTGATTTGCGACTGCGAGAGGTAAATATCATCCGGTGAGTTCAGGTAATTGTAATCACTGGATCGTAAGAAACCATATCCGTCCGGCATAATTTCCAGTACACCTTCACTTATAATAATCCCGTCAAACTCATATTCACGGTTTTTCTGGTTTTGATGACGGTTCCCATTTCCATGAGTGTTACCATTATTACCCTGATCTTTGGTATCGTTATTTGAATGGCGTGAATTGGTGCGATTCTGGCCTTGATTACGTTGATGAGAAGAACCTCCACTATTTTTGCGATCGTTATCCGGTTTACCGGAATTATCCTTGGAAGATTGATCTTCATCCTTACTATTCTTAGCCGGATCACTTTTCTTAGGATTGTCTGGTAAAGATCTTACCTTATCCTGGTTTGATTTGCTGCGGGGTTGACGCTGACGCTCCTGTGGTTTGTTTTCTTTGGCCGACTCATTGCTCTTAGTGGAGCCTTTAGCTGGAGCCGGGGTATTGTCTTTTTCTTTTGTGTTGTCTTTTTCCGCATCAGGTGCAGATGCCTTGGCAGCCTGAATAGATTCAGGATTTACAGCTTGATGATCCAGTATTTTATAAACTAACTCTTGTTTTTTAAGAGTCTTGAATTTAGGAACGTTTGCCTTTTCTGCTACTTCCTTAAGCTCAGGAAGTTTCATGGCTTTCAATTGATTGATGTCGTACATCGAAACTAATGTATTAAGTAAATAAGTTTTTTGAGAACTAGGGGGTTAAATTCCAGAGGACTAAAATGTAGTGCTTTATTTAAATGCCTCCTGAAAGTAAACGAAGAGGCGGGGGTTGCAGATGTTGCTCAGCAATATTACGAATTATTCAAGAATACGAATAATTTTAAATGAAATTTTCCCAATTTTGGCCCAAATTATACAAAGAAATGATCCAGCGCATACAATCCATTTATCTTTTAGGTGCAGCCGTATTATCCGGGGCGATTATTTTTATGGTTCCGGTTTTTCAAAAAGGGGATATGGCCCTTATGATCACCGGCTACCCCATATTTTTTGCCATGTTCATTTTATCGGCACTGGTTTCACTCTTCAGTATATTCAGATATAAGAGCCGTCAGCAACAAGTAGTATCCGGTCGTATTAATGTAATTGTGAATTTTGTTCTTTTCGGACTTATTCTCTATCATTATTTTGGAAGTATGGATACTGAAGCCGTTAAGCTGGCCTTTGGTTCTTTTATACCTATCGTGGCGGTAGTTTTCATTACACTGGCTAATCGTGCCATTATGCGTGATGAAGCTTTGGTAAGGGCCGCAGACCGGCTGCGCTAACGGGGAAGTTCTACCACCTCAAGATTTTCAATACGGCTGCCACTAATGGTAAAGCGTAACATGGTGCGTACCTTATGAAAACCATGTTTACCAATAGCACCCGGATTCATATGCAACAGTCCGTTCTTCTTGTCGTTCATAACCTTAAGTATGTGGCTGTGCCCGCATATGAATAGTTTAGGCGGATTTTGGTAAATATCAGGCTTTACATGAAACGAGTAACGCCCGGGGTAACCACCAATATGCGTGATCCAGACATCTACTTCTTCAGCTTTAAAGCGGGTATGCTCCGGCCAGGTAGTGCGTATGGTATGGTCGTCAATGTTTCCATGTACGGCTTTTACCGGAGCTATTTTATTCAAGGCATCGGTTACGGTTAAATGGCCTATATCTCCTGCGTGCCATATCTCATCGCTTCCTTCACATAGCTTCAATATCTTTTCATCTATATAGGAATGGGTATCGCTTAATAAAGAAATCCTAATCAATGGTCTGTACGTTTCAATTACCTTTGCGGCAAGTTTAGTAATAATCCTTTGGCCTTTGCGGTATTTCATGCAACTTTCTTACTTCGGAAAGCCATTCCACGGCTGGCAGATACAACCCAATGCTACCAGCGTTCAGGAAAGCTTGAATAAAGCCGCATCTACCGTATTACGGGAAGAAGTATATACCGTGGGAGCAGGACGTACGGATACCGGGGTGCATGCCCGTGAGATGTGGGCTCATTTTGATAGCAAGCAGACTTTACCCGAAAACTTTGTACACCGGGTGAATAGCCTGGTGGGGCCACATATTGCCTTGCAAGCTCTAAGACCCGTAGCGGAAGTAGCGCACGCCCGTTTTGATGCACTCAGCCGGACGTACGAATACCACTTTACCTTTTGTAAAGACCCTTTTCTGACCGATCATGCCTGGTTTATTTACCCCCGGCCGGACCTTAACAGAATGAAGGAAGCTGCGCAGGCTTTATTTGATTTTGAGGATTTCACCTCCTTCTCTAAAAGTAAAACGCAAACCAAAACCAATAACTGCAAAATACACCGGGTAGAGTGGAGAGAGGGGGAAGACAAATTAGTCTTTACCATTCAGGCTGATCGCTTTTTACGCAATATGGTACGGGCCATAGTAGGTACTCTGGTAGAGATAGGACAAGGCAAAAGAGATGTGTCTGATCTTGCTTCTATAATAGCGGCTAAAGACCGTAAAAGGGCTGGTGAATCTGCTCCGGCACATGGCTTATATTTGACTCAAGTGGAATATCCAAAAGAAATTATACATGGCAGGTAGTGTAAGTGGTAAGGCTTTTGACATGGGACTGTTACGTAAGATCATGCGTTACATCGCTCCGTATCGCTGGATATTTTATGTGTGTCTTTTTCTTACCATGGTACTTTCTGCACTGGGTACCGCCCGTCCTTTACTGATCCAGTATGTAATTGACAACTTTGTAGTTACACCTGATCCGCAGGGCTTATTGAATTATACTTTGATATTGATTGGTTTGCTGGTTATGGAGTCATTGGTACAATTTCTTTTCACCTATGGCGCCAATCACCTGGGACAAAATATTATCCGCGATCTGCGTGTACAGTTGTATGAGCATATCCTTTCCTTCAAACTGCGTTATTTTGATAATACTCCTATAGGTACATTGGTTACACGGGCCGTTTCAGATATTGAAACCATTGCCAACATTTTTGCAGAAGGTATACTTGTGATCTATGGAGATCTCTTTAAGATCATGGTGATGGTAGGGGCCATGTTCTACTTTTTTGATTACCGCCTGGTGTTGATCTCCCTTTCTGTAGTACCGGTACTGTATTACGCCACGCGCATGTTTCAGGTCAAGATAAAATCTGCTTTTCAGGATGTGCGCACCCAGGTTTCGTCCTTAAATGCCTTCGTGCAGGAACACCTTACCGGAATGAATATCGTTCAGATATTTAACCGTGAAGATTCAGAAATGGATAAGTTCAAAGCCATCAATGAAAAGCATAAACAGGCCAATATCCGCTCTATCTGGTACTTTTCAATCTTTCTCCCGGTTATAGAGATTATGAGTGCTGTTTCTATAGGCCTGGCTGTTTGGTTTGGCGGACTGCAGGCCGCTGCGGGAGGATACGTTACATTGGGAGACCTTACTGCTATTATCATATTTATCAATATGCTTTTCCGTCCCTTGCGACAACTAGCTGATCGTTTTAATACCCTGCAGATGGGAATGGTGGCCAGTGAACGAGTCTTTAAAATACTGGAGACCTCTGAGCATATTGCTGATACCGGTCATAAAGAACTGGAAAATGTGCAAGGGGATATAGAATTTCAGGATGTGAAGTTTGGCTACAAAGAAGATGAAATCATCCTGAAGGGAATTTCCTTTGAGGTAAAATCCGGACAAACTCTGGCAATAGTGGGGGCTACCGGAGCAGGTAAATCCACCATAGTAAACCTCTTAAGCCGTTTCTATGAGATATGGGAGGGTAAAATACTGGTAGATGGTCAGGATATTCAGGAAGTAAGCCTTTCTTCACTGCGTGAAAATCTGGCTGTAGTGCTGCAGGATGTTTTTTTGTTTTCCGATTCCATCTACAACAACATTACGCTTAATAAAGATATTTCACTGAACGAGGTACAGGAGGCCGCGGGAGTAATAGGAGTAGATGATTTTATTGAAACACTGCCGGATCAGTATGACTATAATGTTCGTGAACGGGGTAATATGCTTTCGGTAGGACAAAGACAGCTTTTAGCTTTTTTAAGAGCCTATGTTTCAAACCCATCTGTATTAATACTGGATGAAGCCACCAGTTCTATTGATACCCAAAGCGAAGTACTTATTCAAACGGCCATTGATAAACTCACCGAAGGCCGTACTTCTATTATTATTGCCCACCGCCTGGCCACCATTAAAAAAGCGGATAAAATACTGGTGATGGAAAAAGGAAGGGTAGTGGAAGAGGGTACGCATGAGGAGTTGTTGGCTCTGGAAGGTTATTATACCCGCCTTTATGAAATGCAATTCAAAGCCGAAGAGGAAACTATTTAAATTTTAAGCAGTAAAAAAGAACCGAATAAATTTCCTTTCGTAAACTTGTTTATATTTTAAACTAAACATATATTTGAACATCCAAATTCAAGAACATGGAAAATCAAATAACTGAACAAGAGAGTTTACAGATCATAAGGGGAATGATAAATAAGGCCCGGACCAACCTTAGTGAAGGGAGCATTTTTTACCTGATATGGGGGTGGGCCGTGCTACTGGCTATCATTGCCCAGTATTTTATGTTAACCATTTTTACAACCGCATACCACTGGGCAGCCTGGCCGGTTTTAATGACGGTGGCCGCAGTTATTAGCGTAGTAGCGGGACGTAGAAAGTCTAAAAAGCAGAAGTATATAACTTTTGTAGGCCGTACTATGAGTTTTTTGTGGGGAGGTTTTGTGATGTTTCTCTTGGCTATTTTATCTATGGGTCCTCAAATTGGCTGGGCCAACACCTACTTGCTTATTATTGGTTTATACGGCTTAGGCACTTTTGTTTCAGGTGGGGTTTTGCGGTTTAAGCCACTGATTATTGGTGGTGTAATAAGTCTGTTTCTGGCTTTTGCTGGTATTGTAGGTCGTGAACTTATTACCGATTTTACCCAGGTTTTATTGTTGTTGGCGATTAGTATAATATCCAGTTATTTAGTGCCCGGCTATTTATTACGCGCTAAAAAAGATACCGATGCTGCCTGAACTAGATCCTTTATTACATTCCCAGTTACGCTTACAAATCGTATCGGTACTGGTAGGAGTAGAATCGGCTGAGTTCAATTTTTTGCTGGAAGAGACCAGAGCTACCCGTGGAAATGTATCGGTTCAGTTAAAGAAGTTATCAGAAGCGGGTTATATCAACATCTCTAAAGCATTTGGAGAAAGCTATCCCGTAACTACATGCCGCATTACAGATAAAGGTCTTAAAGCCTTTGATGTATACGTTGAAAATATCTCTAAATACCTGGAGCAAAAACGTAGTTAGACTTCACTAAAAGGACTTCTTGTAATTTTTAAACAAGATGGTGTATATTGCGTTAACCATATTAGAACTTCGGAAATAGATTCCCTGCCTGAAAAGGCGGGGTTTCTTTTTTTACTCCCTGTTTTCTTTCTTTTCACTTTCCTGGATAATTTCCAAAACTTCTTCTGAAGACATATAAAGCTTATTTATTTTATCGCGATAACTGGCGGGTAATGACGATTGACTGAGAATGTAATTTTTGGTAGCAATAAGATAATCGCCAAAGCCATGCTGTATGGCGTAAATATCCGCTCTGCGCTCGGCTCTTTTTACAAAAGCCGGACTCAAAAAATACATAGCACCAAAACCAATCAGGTTTAAACTGCTGCGCGTTGAATAATCCAGAATATGACCCAGTTCATGACTGATCCATCCCTTTAATACTTCTTTAGGCAGATTATATAAGGCAATCTTTTTTTCAGCCAAGACCATGGCAGGTAACATTTGTATGGTGTAAGACCGGGCACGTTGTGGCTTAAGCAAGCTGAAGAAATCAGGCCGGGCCTGCATAAACACATTATAAATGTGTTCGTCAAAAACAAAACGGATACGGGTTTCCCTTAATTCCGGATAGTTTTGTAAAGTTTCCAGAACAATGTCTTTTATAGACTCTGGAATTTCTTTATTGATACTGAAATCCAGTGAGTCAGATGGAGCCTGCGCTCTTATTCCTATACTGAAAATAAGAGCCAGTCCAGCTGTGCAGATGCGCAGGTATGAATACATCATTCTGTTTTACCGATCATTCTGCTGCTACCGGTTTTTTATAGGCACCAGCTTTAAGCCTGGAATAAATGGCTGTAAAAGCTTCTATAGTTTGATCTATATCTTCATGGCTATGGGCCGCAGACGGTATCATACGCAGCATGATCACTCCTTTTGGTACTACCGGGTATACAACCAGTGAACAGAAGACACCATGATTTTCTCTCAGGTCCTGGTTCATACGTAAAGCTTCCTCCAATTCACCATCCAGATACACCGGGGTTACGGGCGATTGTGTGTTTCCCAGATCAAAACCACGTTTTTTCAATCCAGATTGAAGACGTTCTACATTATCCCAAAGATCGGCACGCAGTCTGTTTTCTTTTTGTAAGAGTTCAAGTCTTACCAATGCTCCTTCCACCATAGGCATAGGAAGGGCTTTTGCAAAGATCTGTGAGCGCATGGTATAGCGCAGGTAATCTATAATGCTCTTGTTGCCGGATACAAATGCTCCGATACCGGCCATAGATTTAGCAAAGGTACTGAGGTAAAGGTCTACATCATCCTGAAGGTCAAAATGCTCTCCCGTGCCAGCTCCTGTTTTTCCCATGGTACCAAAACCATGTGCGTCATCAATAAACAAGCGGAAGTTATACCTGGATTTCAGCTTTACTATTTCATCCAGCTTCCCAAGGTCACCGGACATTCCGAAAACACCTTCTGTAATTACCAAAATACCACCTTTGGTTTTACCTGTTACCTGTTCAGCATGAATAAGTTGCTTTTCAAGGTTATCTATATCATTATGACTATATACAAAGCGCTTACCCATGTGCAGACGTACACCGTCTACAATACAGGCGTGAGACTCAGAGTCATATACAATAACGTCATTGCGGTCTACCATACTGTCAATAAGAGAAACCACACCCTGATAGCCATAATTGAGCAAGTAGGTATCCTCCTTGTGAACAAAGAGCGACAATTTATGCTCCAGCTCTTCGTGTTTACTGGTATGACCTGTTAGTAGTCTTGAGCCCATAGGATAGGCAAGACCCCAGTCTCTGGTTCCTTTTGAATCAGCTTCACGAACTGAAGGGTGATTGGCAAGTCCGAGGTAATTATTAATACTCCAAACTATAACCTCCTTACCCATAAACTGCATTCGGGGCGCTATTTCTCCTTCCAGTTTAGGAAATATGTAGTAATTCTCAAATTCCTGATGCTGACCCAGCGGGGTGTTTTTTAACTGACGCTTGTCAAATAGATCCATAAATATGAAAGTCTGTTTGCCTTAATAAGAATTTTAGAGATCAAAAGTTTGTTTGAAGGTTGTATGGAGTCTAACCAATACCATAAATATGGATTAGCTATATTCAAGAATAATCGCTTCACTGAAAATTTTATAGATGCTCAAACTAAGCCTGTATTACTCCAGGGTTATACGCCTTTTTCAGAGGAGCATTATTGGCCATCTCTATACCCATGCTAATCCATTTACGGGTGTCCAGAGGATCAATAATGGCGTCTGTCCAAAGTCGTGAAGCGGCATAGTAAGGTGAGGTTTGTGCATCGTACCGGGCCTTGATCTCATCAAACATTTCCTTTTCTTTTTCAGCGCTTATTTCCTCTCCACGAGCTTTTAAACTGGCCGTTTCAATTTGCAGTAAAACTTTGGCCGCCTGTGAACCACCCATCACGGCTATTTGAGAAGTAGGCCATGCCACCATTAACCGGGGATCATAAGCTTTACCACACATAGCATAATTTCCGGCTCCGTAAGAGTTTCCCATTACCACCGTAAACTTGGGCACCACGGAGTTACTCATGGTGTTTACCATCTTCGCACCGTCTTTAATAATTCCACCTTGTTCCGAGCGACTACCTACCATAAAACCGGTTACATCCTGTAAAAAGACCAAGGGGATCTTTTTTTGGTTACAATTGGCAATAAAGCGTGAGGCCTTATCCGCAGAGTCTGAGTAAATAACCCCGCCAAACTGCATTTCCCCCTTTTTACTTTTAATAACTTCACGATTGTTGGCTACAATACCAACTGCCCAGCCATCTATACGGGCGTAGCCGGTAATAATTGTTTTCCCGTAGCCCGCCTTATACTCCTCAAAATCACTGTTATCTATCAAACGCTCAATAATCTTCATGCTAGAGTAGGGCTTAGCACGGTCTGCCGGGAAAAGGCCATAAATATCTTTTGGGTCTTTAGCAGGTTCTTTTGATTCTGCCCGATTAAACCCGGCCTTATCAAAATCTCCGATCTTATCTACAATATTCTTGATGGAGGAGAGACAATCCGGATCGTCTTTACTTTTATAATCAGTAACACCTGAAATCTCTGAATGGGTAGTAGCACCACCCAGTGTTTCATTGTCTATATTTTCTCCGATAGCGGCTTTTACCAGGTATGAACCGGCCAAAAATATGCTACCGGTTTTATCTACTATCAATGCTTCATCACTCATAATAGGAAGGTAGGCACCGCCTGCCACACAGCTTCCCATAATAGCAGCAATTTGTGTAATTCCTTCTGAAGAGAGAATCGCGTTATTGCGGAAGATGCGACCGAAGTGTTCTTTATCCGGAAATATTTCATCTTGCATGGGCAGATACACTCCGGCACTATCTACCAGGTAGATAATAGGTAAACGGTTTTCAAGGGCAATTTCCTGAGCGCGCAGGTTTTTTTTGCCGGTAATAGGAAACCAGGCCCCGGCTTTAACCGTAGCATCATTAGCCACTACAATGCACATTTTGCCTTTAATATAACCAATAACCACTACCACACCACCACTGGGGCAGCCTCCGTGTTCCTTGTACATTTCATAGCCGGCAAAGGCACCAATTTCTATAGTCGCACGGTCTTTATCCAACAGGAAATCAATACGTTCCCTGGCGGTCATTTTACCTTTGGAATGATGCTTTTCAATACGTTTGTCGCCACCACCTTTATGAATGGTTTCCAACTTACTCTTAACCTCAGACATCATCAGTTTGAGCTTGTCCTCGTTTTTGTTGAATTCAAGGTTTTGTGCCATATTCTTTTAGTAACATTTATCAATTACCCAATGCGCTTTTTCCAATACCAGGGCATTGTCAACCGTTGGATCACTTACGAATAATGTAAAACGATTACGGTCTTCATAAACCGAAACAAATATCATTTCGGGGACCTCGTCACCGTTAAGGTCTCCGTACCAATAGATCTCCGGCATCCCGCACTGACCATTTTCTTTAAGTTCTTCAGTAATATCCTGTTTTACCGGTAAAAAGTATTTGGTGCCGCTTAATATAAGTTTATAATTCCTGAGATCCGGGCAGGGGCCTGTACTTTCCACACTTCCGGTAGCTGCTAACTTCATATGGGTAGGTGCATCGGTAAGATCCCACTGCTGACCGGGGAATATCTTACGTCCGTTCATTCGCAATACATCGCTGTTATCGTCTATTTGATTTTCCTGCAAAGGCAGGGGCTGATTAAGCCCGATCAGAAAAATACTGCGCTCTTCTTCATCTGTGAGTACATCAAACTCCAGTCCCTTACCAACTTTTTGCTTGCTCAGCATCACATTTACTTCTACTTGTTTCACGCGGTAGGTGGTTCCTCCTTTATTTTCATCCCGCGGGTAAATACCGTACCATAATAAACCCGGATCAATGCCTTTTACATCCCCGCAATAGTTATAGGTTTCGGTAAGCAGACTGTATTCAACCTTTTTATCTACCGTTTTTTCAGTTTCTTTTGTTGCCGTGGTCTGGCTGGTTGAGGAAGAATCAAACGAAGAGGTAACCACAGAATCGGTAGTTACCGAAGCTTTTTTAAGCATTCCGGTAATTTCCATAAAACCATCAAACATATATCCAAGCTTTCCGCTGTACTCTACCTTTCGCCAATATCCCCGTATCTTTTCGTATTCCATACTGCCAAAGGTTTCCTGGCAGGCGGTCAGAGTACTGTCAAACGGAACGTAGGTTACCACTTTAGCTTTAAGGGAAGGCTCAGCACGCATGCGCATTCCTGAAGGAGCGATGATCCGGCATTCAAGAGCCTGATTACAATTAATCTGTGCTTCAAGGGCAAGCGTAAAACCCAGAAGAAAAATACTCAATAGATATTTCATACGTCAAAACTGCGGAGCAGCGAAAATACAAATTAAAGGCGCTTTAGGTAACCTGCAGCAGCAGGACCTTCATTAAATAAAAGATCAATTACAGACAGATTAGCAAGAAAATTGTTTTTGTGATCAAACACTTGAGGATACGCGGGAAGTGTTTGCTGTACATCTCTTTTGGGGTGATAAGATTCCCTTAAATCCTCATCTGCTTGTTCCTGCCATGACTGGGTGGTGGCCAGAGAGGTATTACATTGTAACCAGTCCAGTATAATGTGGGTTAGTTCCAAATTTAAATCCCATAAGTAGGCGGGTTTTTGCCGGTACACATCTTGAAGGTCAGGACCCAGTATCTCAAAAAAAGGTGAAGCATTGTAGCTGGTCTTAATAGCCTGCCAGTGTTTTTGAGGCCAGTTATCTTTATAACTGATCCTTACATCTTTAATAAGTCCGGTACTGGAAGCCTGCACAGGTATGGAGAGCATAAGCTTACCATTAGGGCCATCAATATAACACCGGTTTCTATAGCTTTGCTTTTGCCAGCTTTCCCAGGCTTCCACTAAAACGGTATTTGCGGATACCAGGGCTTTATAATACAGTATAGGCCCCAGGTATGTAGTGCTTAAGAGCACTATGCTTTTGCCTTACCGGCTTTTCTACGTTTTCGGAAATAATTAAACCCATAGATAAGAAGTACTACTATGATGAACGGCCATAGATAACTGACCCGTTTGCCCTCTCCGTTAACGGTTGTGAAAACACGCTTACTGCGGATTTTATTCTGAATCCCTTCGGCAAACTTATCCCAACTCATCCAGATGAATACCGGCTTACCTACGATATGGTCTGCAGGTACATAGCCCCAATAACGTGAGTCGAGCGAATTATGGCGATTATCTCCCATCATCCAGTAATAACCTTGTTTAAAGGTATAGTCAATTGCTTGCTGCCCGTTGATAAAGAATTTATCACCACGAATCTCCAGAGTATTCCCCTCATATACTTCAATGACTCTTCGAAACTTCAGGTAGTTTTTCCAGTTGAGCTCAACTTTATCACCAGCCCTGGGCATATAAATTGGACCATAATTATCGCGGGTCCATTTAAAATCAAGGCTATCACCATGAAGGGCATTGGGAAATACCTGGGCATTGGCCAGGTAACCATAATTGGCTAGGTGGCGTACCAATGGAGCGGGTGAATCGGCTGGAAAATCAGTAATTTCCTTATAGCTGTTTAGACGTTCAACACGAACGATATTGGGCTGAGCTTTAAATTTTTCCAACTGATGGGTAGGAATCGTAATTATATACGCTAAAGGTTGGTATGATTTATTACCGCGATAATCCTGAGACCGTAAGCCACCACTATTAATAATATAATAGGCATCAGGGTCAATATCAAATTGTTCCTTAAGCAACCTGGGACTAAATCCCTGACCTTTAAACTCTACGTAGTAACTGAATTGAGGCAGCGCACGGTCTGGCATTTCCAGTTCATTACCGTTTATGATCACCTGCCCGTTCTCAATAAGTAAAGTGTCTCCGGGGGTGGCCACACAACGTTTTACATAATGCTCCCGTTTGTCTACCGGTTTTTCACTTTCCATGGGGTAATTAAATACTACCGGATCCAGCCTTTGAACATCACTAATACGTGGTAAGCGAGTGTAAGGCAACTGTACCCAATCCAGGTAAGAAGGCAAATCTGTACCGGGTATGCGGTTATGCACCAGCGGAAGGCAAAGGGGAGTTATAGGTAAGCGGCTGCCATACTGTAGCTTACTCACAAAAAGAAAATCACCTACCATCAATGATTTTTCCATAGATGGGGTGGGAATGGTAAAAGCCTCAAAAGTGAAGGTTCGAATAATAGTAGCTGCTACTACAGCAAAAAGAAGAGAAGCTGTAAGTTCACTTACGTGTTTACGGATATTTACTTCATCACGACCGGCATACGATAGCTTTTCCGAGTAATTAAGATACCCGAGGTAAAGTCCCCCTGTAAGTATGGTATAAAAGGTATGTTTTAATTTACGGTAATTAAAAACGTGCAATAGTTCATACACAGCTACTATACCCATTACGTTGCCTACAATAGGAATGTAAAATAATATAACCCACCAGCCGGGGCGCTTAATGATCTTGGTTAAAAGGTACGTATTGTAGATGGGTACAAAAGCTCCCCAGGCGGGGTGCCCGGCTTGTTTATAGAATTTCCAGGTAATAAGGCCGGCAAAAAATTCAACTGCCAGGCTAAAAATTATGGTTTCAAGTATGGTCATGCTCAAATATTAAGAACGTCTTTCATAGTATACACACCTTCCTTGCCTTGCAAAAATTCGGCAGCCAGAACGGCACCAAGCGCAAACCCTTTGCGGCTATGGGCGGTATGTTGTATTTGGATGGTATCAATTTCGGAAAGATAACGTATTATATGGGTGCCTGGTACATCAGGTTCCCGTTTGGCATTGATAGGAATTTGCTCCTTTCCATGCTGCTCTTCAAGGGTCCAGCCTTCTTTACGGTCAATTTCTTCTTCAATTTGCTCAGCAAGCGTAATGGCGGTACCACTGGGGGCGTCTTTTTTTTCAGTATGATGGATCTCTTCTATATCTACCTCATAAGAAGGGTAAGCATTCATGATTCCGGCCAGCTTACGATTCAATTCAAAAAAGAGATTTACTCCTAAACTAAAATTGGAAGCGTAAAGAAAAGCTCCGTTTTCACGCTTACAAAGTTTAACGGCTTCATCATACTGAGCCAACCAGCCGGTAGTACCAGTTACTACAGGAATACCGTTTTTAAAACAATGGGCAATATTGCCAAAGGCTGCCTCTGGCTGGGTAAATTCAATGGCCACATCTGCTTGTTTTAGCTTATCGGTATTTATACCCTCTTTACCAAAACGGGCAACTACTTTATGCTGGCGTTCCTTTAAAAGCGCTTCAATAGATTGTCCCATTTTGCCGTACCCGATCAGTGCTACTTTCATTTCAGATCCAGTTTTAAACTTATCCCAAAAGTATTTAATCCAGGAGTTTGAATGATGGATGGGTCCCAATGAAAAGTGAGATCATCATTAATATTATAATAAAACAGATGAGCATCTACATGGGCATCTAATATCGTTAGGGCATAGGCTACACCGGCAAGAACTATGTTTAGGTCCCGCCATTTGCGGTAAATATTTTGTAGTTCAATCAGCTGACGTTCATCGTACACGCCCAAAAAAAGATCATTCTCCGTTGTGGCGGTAATCTGGTAAAACCCATCCAAATAATAATTATAGCTGTTGTTATTATCTATAATAAAATAAATGGTTGCTCCTAATGCTCCGTAAATAATGGGTAGCTTCCAATATTTACGGTTATAAATTTGCCCCAAACCGGGGAAAGCTACCGATAACCAAGTGGCGGTAGATACAGAGTGGTTCCGGGCTGTGTCCAGAGATTTTACTTTTTCAGCTTTTATCTCATCCTTATTGGAAATGGTATCATTAACCAACTCGTACAATACAGAGTCTTTTGAAGCTCCGGCCGTAGTATCAGGTTGTTGAGCCCGGGCATTGGATACATATAAAACACAAAAGAGTAATGTAAATACCTTGACCGTTAATAGTTTATATTTCTCTTTGGGTTTAATCAAGGGGTGAGAAGGTCAAGGATTCGTTCAAAATCACCTTCATTTTTAAAAGGAATAATAATTTTACCCTTGCCGCGGGAAGAACGGCTCAGGTTTACCTGAGTATCAAAGTGCTGTGAAAGGACATCACGGATCTCATGGTACTTTTCCGGAAGGGCAGGAGTCTCCCTGCCTGAGGAACCGGAGGTTTTTGAAGCTTTATCCTTTAATCTGCGTACCGCTTCTTCAACCTGACGCACGGAAAATTCCTTGGCAATGGTTTGTTCATAGATATCCAGCTGATCATCCGTATTTTCAATATTAACGATAGCTCTGGCGTGTCCCATGCTTATCATTTTATCACGTAAACCGGCTTGAATAATGGGCTGAAGTTTTAAAAGACGCAGATAGTTGGTAACAGTGGAACGTTTTTTTCCTACCCGTTCACTCATAGCTTCCTGGGTAAGTTCGCACTCTTCAATAAGCCTTTGATAGCTCAATGCAATTTCAATAGCGTCCAGTTCTTCGCGCTGAATATTTTCTACCAGAGCCATTTCCAGCATGCTCTGATCATCCGCCAGGCGGATATAAGCAGGAATAGCCTTTAAACCAGCCAGTTTGCTGGCCCGAAACCTTCGTTCACCACTGATGATCTGGAAAGAACCATCCTGCATTTTACGAACGGTGATAGGTTGTATTACACCCAACTCACGGATGGAAATACTTAACTCTTCAATAGCCTCCTGATCAAAATTAGTACGGGGCTGAAAGGGGTTTTCAACAATGCGTGCAATTTCGATCTCTGCTATGGCACCCACCAGTTTTTCAGCATTCTGATCTTTGGCGGAGTTTACATTTTCAGTTTCCTTTAATAAGGCTGAAAGTCCTCTTCCTAAGGCTTGTCTTTTGGGTGCTGCCATTAAGTTGTAGTCTTTTATTTTAGCAAATATCTAGCTATACCGAACAAATACGGAGCCAAAAATAGTGAGATTAATTGAGCTTTATCCACCCCTGAAATCGCAACTGCAGATCAGGCTGTTTCTTCTACAGTTTCATTTTTTTCCAGAAATTCCTGAGCCAGGTTCAGATAGTTGGCCGCTCCGTTACTGGCCGCATCATACATAATGATGGATTCTCCATAACTGGGTGCTTCACTTAAGCGTACATTTCGCTGAATAATGGTGCTGAATACCATTTTCTGAAAATGGGTTTTCACTTCTTCCACCACTTGGTTGGAGAGGCGCAGGCGCGAGTCAAACATGGTTAAAAGCAAGCCCTCAATATCCAGGTCGGGATTATGCAGATTTTGAACACTTTTTATAGTGTTTAACAGTTTGCCCAAACCTTCCAGGGCAAAGTATTCACATTGAATAGGAACAATAACTGAATCTGCTGCTGTGAGAGCATTCAGGGTAATGAGACCCAGGGATGGGGCGCAATCAATAATAATGTAATCGTAACTATCTTTTATTTCGGCCAGAGCTCTCTTCAACATCTGCTCCCGCTGATCTTTATCGACCAATTCAATTTCTACTGCCACTAAGTCTATCTGGGCCGGCATTAAATCCAGATTAGGTGATTTGGTTTTTAGAATAACCTCACTGGCCTTGCTTTCATGTTCAAGAACCTGGTAGGTTCCCAAGGATATATTATCAGGGTCAAAACCCAATGCTGAAGTAGAATTAGCTTGAGGGTCCGCATCCACCAATAAAACTTTTTTCTCCAAGACACCCAGGCAAGCAGCCAGGTTTACAGAGGTTGTAGTTTTTCCAACACCACCTTTTTGGTTAGCCACTGCTACCGTCTTTCCCATAATTCTTAAGTTCTGTTTATTAGCAAGAAGACAAAAAATATGTAATATGCTTTAATTATTTAGAAATCAGGGTCAATTTCGCAACCGGGGCTAAAGAATTAAAGCAGCCCTAAAATACAATAATCAAGTTGTTGGGCAGACCAATTTTGGCTACCCTTTTAATGTTTTTTTAACAAGCTGATGATAACCATAATTTGCGCCACACACCGTCCTCAAAATCAAACTTTGAGGGTAGTTGAAAAGTACCGTGAGATATTGGAAAGTATGGGTGAGACCACTTCGGTTTTACAGATGACAGAGCTTCCTGAGAATTTCATGCATAACGATAGTTTTGGTAAGCGCACCAGGGTGTTTGAAGAGATCATTCATAAAAATATTGTAGCGGCACGGGGTTTTGTCATTGTATCCCCTGAGTATAACGGTAGTTACCCGGGGATTTTCAAGGCGTTTCTTGATGCTGTAAAGCCAGAGGTATGGTTCGGTAAGGGAGTGGCATTGGTGGGAGTGGCTTCCGGAAGAGCGGGAAATTTACGTGGAATGGACCACCTTACAGATGTGATGCATCATCTTCGGGCAGAAGTATTTTCAATGAAGGTGCCAATTTCACGCTTGTTTGAACTGGTTCCTGTGGAAGATACCGGTTTTGATCATGCAGAAACCGTAGAAGTTTTAATGGAACAGGCGAAAGGGTTTATTGGATTTATGGCATAAAAAAAGCCGCTGAAAGCGGCTGAAAGGATAAGTCTTCAGATTTTTTTAAATGTCTTCAAAATTTACATCCGTAAAAGAACTTCCGGTTTCCACGGCCATAGGCTCAGCAAGCGGTTTTTTGGAATCCTCGTTATTGATTTCCGGTTGAAAATCGGGCTGATGTGTTTCTGAGATCACTTCTTCACCTTTTTCATTGATAATGAAGTCGGTAACCTCATTCAGCAGGTCACGAAAGCGGTCAAAATCTTCTTTGTACAAATAGATCTTGTGTTTTTTGTAAAAGCTGGTACCGTTTTCATTGGTATGCTTTTTACTTTCGGTAATGGTTAGGTAGTAGTCATCAGCCTTTGTGGCTCTTACATCAAAAAAGTAAGTTCTTCTCCCGGCTCTCAGCACTTTAGAATGAATTTCTTCTTTGCTATGGTTGTCGTGTGCACTCATTGTTCTTTTCTAATTTACAATAGCTTACTGTAACGACAAATCTATAAAAATTCTTAAAAGACCCTAGTAAATTTATACTTTTTGAGAATTACACGGCTTTGCGGGAATCTTCCATAAGCTGCTGCTCATACATCTTTTTGTAGTAGCCGTCTTTTTTCATTAGGTTTTCGTGTGTGCCTTGCTCCGCAATGTGCCCGTCTTCCAAAACCAATATTTCATCCGCATGCTTAACCGATGACATACGGTGACTGATGATCAATGTGGTTCTTTTATCAATAAGACGCTTTAAATTACTGAGTATATTTTCTTCAGTCTCTGTATCAATGGCAGAGAGGCAATCATCAAATATCAGAAAGCGTGGTTCTTTAATTATAGCACGTGCAATACTGATCCTTTGTTTCTGGCCTCCTGAAAGGGTAATTCCACGTTCACCTACCCGGGTTTGATAAGCTTGTGGAAAATCAATGATATTGGAATGGACTTCAGCATTTTTAGCAGCTGCTTCTGTTTGCTCCATGGTCGCATTACTTACGCCAAAAGATATATTACGGGCAATGTCGTCCGAAAACAGAAAGGCCTCCTGTGGTACATATCCAATGGCCTTTCTCAGGTCATACAGGTTTAATTCCCTGATATCCCTGCCATCTATAAAAATAGCACCATTAGAAACATCATAAAGCCGGCCTATTAAGGAGGCTACGGTAGATTTTCCAGAGCCGGTTTTACCAATAACGGCCAGTGATTTACCAGCCTCTATAGTAAAGGAAACCTGATCTAAAGCCTTTATGCCGGTATCAGGATAAATAAAGCTCACATTTCTAAACTCTACTTTGCCTTGCAGTACAAAAGGTTCTGTTGTTGGATTTTGTATTTCAGGGGTAACCTGGAGAAATTCATTAATTCGTTCCTGCGAGGCCGCAGCTCTTTGTACCAATGAAGTTACCCAACCTATAGAGGCTACCGGCCAGGTCAACATATTCACATAAATAATAAATTCAGCTATGTTTCCCATGGTAATATTCCCTCTTATAGCTTCCTGGCCGCCAATGTAAACAGTAAGGATGGTGGATAAACCAATGAGCAGCACCATAAGCGGAAAGAACAATGCATTAATGCGGTACAGTTCTTCATTTTTAGAAAGATAGATGTTAGCCTCTTTGGTAAAGTCGTCTAATGATCTTTTTTCACGAACATAGGCCTTCAATACTCTGATTCCGGAAAAAGCCTCCTGAACATAAGTACTTATCGTACTTAATTGCCTTTGTACCTGCTCACTTTTAATATTGATCTTCCGGCTGATGTAATAAATAGCTACTGAAAGTACCGGTAGTGGCGTGAGAACAAAAAGAGTGAGGCGAACATTGATGGTAAGCATTATGGTAATAATGATGATCAGCGAAAGCCCTACGTTAATGGTATACATCACAGCTGGCCCTAAGTACATTCTTACCCGGCTTACATCTTCACTGATGCGATTCATCAAGTCACCGGTATTATTACGCTTATAAAAGGCAAGAGAGAGTTTTTGATACTGATCAAAAATCTCATTTTTCATATCGTATTCAATGTAGCGGCTTACCACAATAATAGTTTGCCGCATAAAGAACATGAATAAACCTTTTAGTAAGGATGCTCCTATAATTATGCCTCCATACAGGAGTAATTGATTGCGCAGACCTGAATTGGCCACATCTGAAGTACCGTTCTGAAAGTTCTGAATAGCCTGACTTACAACGTCAAAAGACTCACGGACGTAAATGGCCGGAAACACCCCGGAAATTACGGAGATGGTTACGAAGAATACCCCTGTTAGCAGGCGAAGACGGTATTTGTAGAAATATTTATTTAGTACCCAAAGAGATTTCATAGGCTTGTAAGCTCCGGAAATTTAAACTAATTTTGCCACGCCTTACAAATGCATGATTAGCCCTACATTATGAAGGGTTCAAAGGTAAGGCGAAATCTCTTTCAACAGACTTTTGATTATCAATAAAAACGATGAGCGATCTTAAAATATTGAATGAAAAAAGCCTCGCTGGTCCAGTCTTCGGATCAGAAGCTTTTCGTAACCACGAGCAACTGGTATTCTGCCAGGATGAAGAAACAGGATTAAAAGCAATTATCGGAATTCATAGTACAGTGCTGGGACCAGCCCTGGGAGGAACACGTATGTGGAGCTATGACAATGAAGCGGATGCCATCCGTGATGTATTACGCCTTTCAAGAGGAATGACCTTCAAGGCTTCCATTTCAGGTTTAAACCTGGGTGGAGGGAAAGCTGTGATAATTGGTGACAGCCGAAAAGATAAAACGGATGCACTGATGCATAAATTCGGGCGCTTTGTAAACTCCTTAGGAGGCCGTTATATAACTGCTGAAGATGTGGGTATCAACACGCGTGATATGGAAATGGTGAAAATGGAAACGGATCACGTTACTGGTATACCGGTAAGTATGGGTGGCAGCGGAGATCCTTCTCCTGTAACGGCTTACGGTGTTTTCATGGGCATAAAAGCTGCGGCTATGCACCGGTGGGGAAGTAATAAGCTGGAAGGTAAAAAGGTGATGGTTCAAGGCATTGGCCATGTAGGAGAAACTTTGGTAAAACACCTTACTGAGGCGGGCGCACGGGTAACTATAAACGATATTCATGAAGATCGATTAATTGCTGTAAGTGAACAATACAATACCAGCATTTTCAGAGGTCATAATATCTTTGAGGATGATATGGATATTTATGCACCTTGTGCTTTGGGAGCTACCGTAAACAGCGATACCATTCCAATGATGAAATGTGAGATCATAGCCGGTGCAGCTAATAATCAGCTGGCAGATGAGCGTGTTCACGGAGAAATGCTTAAAAAAGCAGGTATTCTGTATGCCCCTGATTTTCTTATTAATGCCGGCGGATTGATCAACGTATATTCGGAGATCGTAAATTATGACCGTGGAGAGTCATTACGCAGAACCGAAAATATTTATGATACTACCCTGGATATCTTTAACGTGTCTGATAACGAAGACATAACTACTCATGAGGCAGCTTTAAAGATTGCCATAAAGAGAGTAGAGGATCACAGGATGGCATCAGCTAACACTTAACCCTTTAAAACCTGGCTTTTATGTTGAGCCGAAGACATATTCGAATTAAAGTATTGCAGGCACTGTATGAGTTTTTTCAGGATGAAGAAGGTCTTAGTGTAGCAGCCGGAGAACGTAAATTGGTGAAAACCATTGAGGGTATCTATAACTTATACCTTCATGAATTAAAAACGTTAACGGATATGCTTCGTGTGGCGGAAGACCAGATTGAACATAAGCGTACTAAAAAGCTTCCCAGTGCGGAAGACCTTAATCCTAGCCTCCGGTTTATAAATAACCGCTTTTTAAAGTGGCTGGAGGGGAACAGTGCTTTTTCAAGGGACATTGCCAATCATAACGTGAGCTGGGGCGATGATCGGGAAGTGATCCGGAAAATATTCCGGGAATTTCAAAAGTCTGATGAGTACCAGAACTATATGAATGGGCCTGATGATTCATTACTGGCGGATAAGAAGATCATTAAAATACTGTACGGTAAATTCCTGGTGCAGAATGAGACTATTCATCAACTGTACGAAGATCGAAATATGCATTGGGCCGATGATCTGGATGCTGCACAAATGATGGTAGCTAAAACTCTGAAATCTTTTAATGAAGAGCAAGACGAAACCTCGGATCTGCCTGATCTGTTAAAAGATGATTCGGATATAGAGTTTGCCCGTATATTGTATCGCACTGCTATTAAAAAGAGCGACACCTACGGAGAAATGATCCACGCGAAGGCTAACAACTGGGAAATGGATCGCATTGCGGTTGTTGACATTATCCTTATGAAGATGGCGCTGGCAGAACTGGTAAGCTTCAATGAAATTCCGGTTAAGGTTACTCTGAATGAGTATATTGAATTAAGTAAAGAATATAGTACGCCTAAAAGCGGGAACTTTATCAATGGAATACTGGATAAGCTCAAAAATGAGTTGTCAGAAGCCGGAGACATAAGAAAAATTGGCAGGGGATTGCTTTAGCACTATTTTTGCCGTACACAGACGGTTTATAAATTTGAAAATTAATTTAACAAAATGAAAAAATCCATTTTTACTGTATTAAGTCTGGCCATTTTGGGTCTTGGAGCTTGTAACAATGCAACTGATAAGATCAAATCTGAAGATGATCAAAAAGTAAGTGTAGACAATGTTACCACAGAAGGTACTCCGGTATTTTCTTTTGATGAAGAATCACATGATTTTGGTGAGATATCTGAGGGAACTATGGCTGAGTATGACTTTACATTTACCAATACCGGTGATGCTCCTCTGATCATTACCAGTGCAGAAGGAAGCTGTGGTTGTACGGTTCCCAACCCACCTAAAGAACCTATTCCCGCAGGAGAAAGTAGCAAGATTCACGTATCTTTTAATAGTTCTGGCCGTACAGGGAACCAGCAAAAGACGGTTACACTTAACGCCAATACAATCCCTGCTACTAAGGTTTTACGAATTTCGGCCCAGGTTACTCCTAAGGCGGCTGATGAAGAAGCTGAGGGTACTGCCGAAGGTGCAGAATAACAGCAGGAATACTAAAAACAAATAGATGCTAGCAATATTTTTGCAAGGTGGCGGATCGCCCCTTGGAGGTTTCTTACCCCTTTTACTGGTTTTAGCAGTAATGTATTTTTTCTTCTTTCGTCCGCAGATTAAGCGTCAGAAGGAGGAAAAGAAATTTGCCCGGGAAGGTTTGGTTAAAGGAATGCGGATAGTAACCAATAGTGGTATTCACGGTAAGATCCTTGACATACAGGATAAAACCATTATTATGGAAAGCGAAAATAGCCGTTTAAAGGTAGAGCGCTCTTCAATAAGTCGTGAATTAAGTGCGGTTTATCTTCCCAAAAAGGAAAAAGAAGCCAAAGAAGAAAAGAGCAAATAATTTAAAACGGGCCTTGTGCCCGTTTTCAATTTATATGAGCCAGTCCGGTAAACAGAAGGAAAAAGCAAGTGGGTTTATACGGTTTATGACAGACCGGGCTACTCCTATGAAGTTCTTTTTTCTTTTGCTTTCCATTTTTTTATGGTTTCTGATCAAGCTCTCCAAAGAAGGCTATGATGCTATTGTAGAGTTTCCGGTAGAATATCAGAAACTTCCCGCCAAAAGCTCTTTTCGTGAATTACCCCCTGAAAAGATCAGGGTTAACCTGCGGGCTTCTGGCTTTGATATATTGAAATACCAATTGCAAGGTTTTCGCTCGCTTAAAGTTGATGTGAGTCGTTTGGAAAGGGTAGAGGCCAGTTCACAGAGGTCATACTGGCTCACCAACAGCAATCTCAATTTTATTGAAAGCCAACTTAATGATAATGTAGAGGTACGCTCTATAAGCCCGGATACGGTATACTTTAACTTTAGTAAGGTAATTAGTAAAAAAGTGCCGGTAGATCTGAAGTTTAACAAGAGTTACTCTAAGCTCATCAGTATCTATAAGGAGCCACAACTGATCCCGGATTCCGTTATGGTTACAGGGCCTGAGGAGCAACTGAAAACGATCAAAACATTGCCAACTGAAGTTTTACAACTGAATGCGGAAGAGGAATCACTTATGGTTTCCATGCCCTTAGTATTACCCAATAACCCCGATCTCAAATTTTCACATACGGAAACAGAAGTACATATCCGCTTTACGCAGATGACGCAAGGCAGTTTTGAAGTCCCCATTGAAATTCTTCAGCTTCCGGATAAGTACGATCTCAAAATTTTTCCGGAAACGGTAACACTAACCTATCACGTAGCGGTTAAAGATTACAATAAGGTTGCGCCTCCTGACTTTCGGGTATATGCTAATTTCGAGGATATTGCGGATAAACCGGAATCCCGTTATCTGAATCTTGCTATAGAAGCTTATCCTGCTTTTGTAAACTATGTTAATTTTGAGCCCAAGAGGGTGGAATTTATTCTTACCGAAAATTAATGATTGTAGGCTTAACCGGAGGCATAGGTAGTGGAAAGAGTACCGTGGCTAGTCTCTTTACCAGGTTGGGCATAGCCGTTTTTGAAGCAGATTCTGTTTCCCGTCAACTTATTGATACCGACCAGGAGCTGCAGCAACAATTGCAACAGTTGTTGGGAAATGATCTTCTGCAAGACGGTAAAGTGAATAAGCCATATATGGCCTCACTAATATTCTCTAATGAAAACCTGCTGCGTAAGGTAAACAGCCTTATTCACCCTGTGGTGGGCCGTGCCTTCAAAAAATGGAAGCTTGAGCAGCAATCTCCCTATGTGCTGCGCGAAGCCGCAATATTGTTTGAAAGCGGTACCTATCATGATTGTGACCATATTATTGTAGTTAGCGCTCCATTGGATATGCGAATAGAACGGGTAATGAGACGCAACAAGATGACTCGTGAAGAGGTTATGGAGCGCGTAAATCGTCAGTGGCCTGAAGAACAAAAGCTCCGGTTAGCGGATAGTATTATTTATAACGATCATTCACAATCGGTCATTAAACAGGTTTTACGAATCCATGAAGATCTTATCCGCCAGTCAGCTAAAAAAAGCTGATCAGTATACCATTCAGCACGAGCCCATATCTTCCATTGATCTGATGGAAAGAGCTGCCAGTCAATTAAGTGAGGCTTTATTAAATTATCATTCTGCCACAAGCTTTCATATTTTTTGCGGAATGGGTAATAACGGAGGTGATGGATTGGCCATAGCCAGGTTATTGCATTATCAAAAGGCTTCAGTATTTGTATACGTAGTAAAGCACTCTGAGACAGGAAGTGAAGATTTTAACACCAACCTAAAACGCTTAGAGGAACTGCCGGTTATCATTAATTATATTTCTGAAGAATCTCCTGAACATAATATAAATGAAGGAGTGCTGGTAGACGCTTTGCTGGGCTCCGGATTAAACCGTCCCCTGGAGGGCTTACTTCAAACTACGGTAAACTGGCTGAATCAACTTGCCCTGCGGAAAGTTGCTATAGATATACCCACTGGCTTGTTTGCAGATAACAATGTGGAGAATAATTTGAAATACGTGTTTAATGCAGACCTTACGTTGAGTTTGCAGTTTCCTAAAAGAAGTTTTTTTAATAGAGAAACGGCTCCCTTAGCAGGCAAATTAAACATTTTGGATATCGGTCTGCATTCTGATTTTCTGAAAGAGGTGGAGACGGAAGATTACTATTTTGATCAAAATGAGGCGTTGCTACTCTATCGTCCGCGTGTTCAACATTCCTATAAAAACACTTATGGTCATGCATTGCTATTGGCCGGTAGTGAAGGTAAATACGGTGCAGCTATACTTGCAGCTCGTGCAGTGATGCGCTCCGGGGCGGGGCTCCTCACTGTTCATGCTTCCGGAAGTGGCATGGTACCTTTACAAAACTCGGTTCCGGAAGCCATGGTATCTGTTGATCCACATCAGAAATGGATCAGTTCCCTTCCTCAATTGAACGGTGTGAAAGCCGCAGGTATGGGCCCTGGTATAGGTAAAGAAGCGGAAACCATCCAGGTTCTTAAGAATTTGATCCAGAACAGTGGCTTACCTCTGGTGCTGGACGCTGATGCTTTAAATATATTGGCAGAAAACCCTACCTGGCTTGCTTTTTTACCTAAAGGCACCATACTTACGCCTCACATAGGTGAGTTCAAGCGTTTGCTTGGAAAAAAACAATTAAACCAAAACTACCTGGAGGAGTTAAGGCAGTTAGCCTTGAAAAACGGGCTGACCATTGTTTTAAAGGATAGCACCACCGCCATAGCTTCTCCAAATGGAACTCTTCATTTTATTAACTCGGGAAGTCCGGCTTTGGCCACTGCCGGCAGTGGGGATGTGCTTACCGGTATTATACTTGGGTTGCTCAGCCAGGGTTACCCGGCTTTTCAGGCGGCTTTACTAGGTAGCTGGATACATGGAACTGCGGGTAATATAGCCGGTATTAAACTAAGTTTGGAAAGTGTAGTGGCTTCTGATGTAATTGAAGAAATACCTTCGGTATTCAAAGTGCTGGCACAACAGAAGGAGTAGCCTTTTCAAAAAGAGCATACTTCCAGTCGTTAGGCGCGTCCCAGCTTTTGATCATCTTTAACCTGCCTTCTTTTTCAATTTGGGCCAGATCAATTCCATATTGTATCGGAACATAACTATTATCAAAAAGAAATAAAGTTTTTTCAGAATCTATATCCTCCAGCCGGTTGTACATAGACCAGGTATAGCGTTGCGAATGATTTTTAAAGTTTATTCCGAGAGCCACTGCCATATACGGTTTGTCAATTACAAAGCTTTCTGCTGTGGGATAATTTTCCTTTATGAAAGGCGCAATCTCCTCTTTTATAAAAACATTCTCCTCATTGAGGTACAGGTTGGTTTGCCGATAGTATTTTGAAGTAGGAATATATAGGAAGTAAATAGTCTGCAAAATCAGAAAGGCTGCCGGCAAAACCAAAGACCATTTTTTTCCCATTGTCATTAAAAGATTACGGAGAAGTAATACTCCATCAAGCATTATAATCCATAAAAAGGGAAAAGCGGTTATTAAGGTACGTTCCAAACCCGCACTACCATAAATACCCAGTGCCCACACCAGACTATGAGCGGAAAGAAGAGCAAAGAAAGGCCCGTGAACCAGCCAGGGTTCGGTTTTCCAGTTCACATTCTTTGCCCAGAACCACCGGTGAAAAAAATGAATAATGCCTAACCCGGCCAGTATAATTCCGGGGATACCTGCCATAACGCTTAAGCGTTCCAGGTAGTGATACCATACGCCACTGCCATATACTGAGCCTGCAGAATCGTAAGGCGAGTGAAAAGGCCATAAAAAATCATTAAAGACTATTCCCCCTGCTATAGTGTACACCAGATAACCACTTATTAAAAGCGGAAGTTTTTTCCAGTGCCCGTTCAGCAGGCCGAACAACACAAAAAACAACAAGAAGACCTGTGCCTCTGACCGGCAAAAGGGTAAAAAGCCCGCTAAAATAAAACCGAAGGAAACCCGTCCGGTAAGGCATAACCAAACTGAAGTTATGGAAACCAGAGCTGCGAAAGGTTCTGTAAGTCCTGAAAAGAGATAGCTGAAAAAAGCGGGAGCTATAAACACAATAAAGGGAAGTGTTTCTACCCATTCCTTTTTAAGCTCACGTGCGGTCAGGCAGGTTATAAGTGAAGCCAGCACTCCACACAGGGTATTGAATAGCTTCATTCCTATGAAACCCAGTTGTGCCCAGGGTGAACTAAATAGGGTGAAGAATGGCTTTCCCCATTGATCTAAAAAATAAACAGGCTGCTCCCAGCTGAGCTCAGAAATAAAATAATGGGTTAATGAATCTCCACCTCCCCCTACACCATTGGTAGTAAATGCAATGATCCATAACACCCCGAGGATGAGAGTATGGAGTATAATCAGCCTGCGTGTACTCATTCCAGTATAGAAGGATCTCCTTTGCCGGTTCTGATAATTTCCCGTTCTCCCCCGGTAAGATCAATTACAGTAGAAGCTGAATTATCACCGTAACCTCCATCAATGACCAGGTCTACCAAATTGCCATACTTCTCCAGTATTAATTCAGGGTCTGTAGTATATTCTATAATTTCATCCTCATCATGAACGGAGGTAGCAATAATAGGATTTCCCAATTCTGCCACTATGGCTCTTGGAATAGAATTATCGGGGATACGAATTCCTATGGTTTTCTTTTTATTCTTGAAAATCTTAGGAATCATATTACTGGCTTCTAAAATAAAAGTGTAGGGGCCGGGAAGCGCCTTTTTAAGTATTTTATAGGTAGGTGTATCTACCTGTTTGGTATAATCAGCAAGGTGGCTTAAGTCGTAAAATATAATTGAGAAATTTGCTTTTTCCAGCCTTACCTCTTTGATGCGGGCCACCTGCTCAAGGGCCTTGGTTTTGGAAATATCACATCCAAAAGAATAAACTGTGTCAGTAGGGTATATGATAACTCCACCTTTTCGTAACACATCCACCACTTTTTGAATGGCTTTGGGATTGGGGTTTTCAGGGTATATACGAAGAAGTTCAGCCATGGCTCTAATGAATTGGGTTTGTAAAAATAAAAAAAGCCCCTGTTTTTCAGGGGCTTTCTTCTAATGTCTTTCTAAAATTAACCATTTCCCTTGCGGTAATCGGCCAGAAATTTTTCCAAGCCTATATCTGTTAAAGGATGGTTTAGCAGACCAAGTATAGAGCTTAAAGGCCCGGTCATTACATCCGCACCAATCTCCGCACATTCAATTACATGCATGGTATGGCGTATAGAGGCGGCCAGTATCTCGGTTTCATAGCCATAATTATCATAGATAAGGCGGATCTTTTCTATCAGCTCCAAACCATTGGTGGAAATATCATCCAGACGGCCAATGAAAGGAGAAACATAGGTTGCTCCCGCCTTAGCAGCCAATAAAGCTTGCCCGGGAGAAAAAACCAGGGTACAGTTGGTTTTAATACCGTTATCTGAAAAATATTTGAGTGCTTTAACCCCGTCTTTGATCATAGGGATTTTCACCACAATTTGCGGGTGCAGGTCAGCAAGAGCTTCTCCTTCACGTACCATTCCCTCAAAATCAGTTGAAATCACCTCGGCACTAACATCACCTTCCACCAGTTCACAGATCTTAACATAGTGGTCTTTAATGTTTTGTTCTCCTGTAATACCTTCCTTAGCCATCAAAGAAGGATTAGTGGTTACACCGTCAAGAACACCAAGGTCTTGTGCTTCTTTGATATGATCAAGGTTAGCTGTGTCAATAAAAAATTTCATAGTTGTATAATGCTAAGTTGCCATTTGGCGCAAAGGTAGAAAGCCCGCTGCATTATTTGTACGATTTAAAGCTTTTTATGCTTTGTGAAGATCGAAATAAAAATCACTACCCTTACCTTCAACGGAGTTGATCTTCAGTTCTGAGCGATGCAGTTTAAGTAATTCATAACACAGGATAAGACCAAAACCGGTACCTTTTTCATTAGCGGTTCCGGGAGTGGAGATCCGTCCGGGCACTTCAAAAAGCCTTAACTGGTCATCATGAGAAATACCCTGGCCATTATCGCAAATATGTATTCTTATATAGTCACCACTTTCCTCAGCCTTGAGTGTTATAATACCGCGGTTTGAAAAAGTGTATTTAATGGCGTTTCCCAATAAATTCCGCAATACCGTACGGATCATTTCTTCATCAGCCATTACCATGGTGTTCGGAGGAATGAGGTTGACCATTTCAAGATTCTTTTCCTTCACTTTAAGTGTCAAGCCTTCACTTACCTCACAGCTTAAGTGGTAAATGTCAAATTCTTTTGGTTGAGCCTTCATACCTCTGGACTGGGTTTTCACCCAATCCAGCAAACCGATGAGAAGGTTCTTCGTTTTGCTGAAATTAGAGTTTAGCAGACCCATATACTCTAAAAGGTTTTCCCTGGTGTGTTCTTCTGAATTATCAATTACAAGCTCAGTAAGTGATTTGGCCGAGAAAATGCTGTCTTTAAGGTCGTGAGCCAGAATAGAAAGCATACGTTCTTTAGCAATATTGGCTTGATCCAGTTCTTCTTTTTGCTTTTCCAGTTCCAGACTGTTTTTACGATTATCCGTAAAATCAGCGCCTACCATTACCAGGCCCTTATATTCATTTTTCTCATTTACAATGGGTGAGAAAGACTTAAAGAGGTATCGTGTTTCGTTTTCTATTATAACTTTTGATTCTTCATGCCACTCTTTGCCCTTACTACCTTTTTGAATGAGCCTGCTCCATAGTTTCTGGTGTTTTTCTTCTATCAATAAATTCAAGAAGTTGTCACCAATATTCACCTGGCGGCCCAGTATATGTTGGTAAAAATTTTGTCCGGCTTTGTTGATCAGCCTCACCTTACCTTGGGCGTTTGTAGACAGAATTATATTGTTAGTGTTATTTACAATGGCCATAATGCGCTGGCTGGCGTCTCGCAGACGTTTTTCTGCCCGTTTAATGTGCTGTGATTGAATAAAGACCAGCAGCAGGAGAATGAGCATAAGTGATATGACCACTATAGCTACCAATAACAGCACATTGCGCTCTTTTAACTCAGCTTGAGATTCTTTATTGATCTCTTCTAATTGATGATTTTCACTTTCCTGTTGGGCCAACTCATTTTGAGTTCGCAGAATTTCAAACAGCGCCTTATTCCTAGATTCTTCTATAGAGTCCTGTAATTGGATAATCCCCAAGCTAACGTCCAGGGCCTTTGCATAGTTATTTTGCTGGTAGCACACCTTCATTAAGGCTTCATACAGATCACGCGCCTGCAAGAGTTGATGGTGCTCTCTTGCTTCCTTAATTCCTCTTTCAATAAGTTCTTCAGCTTCTTTGAGCTGACCGGTTAAAACTTTTAGTTCACTCGTAAGAAGATATTTTTCTATACTAAAATCTGCGTATACGGAATCATTTATAGAGCCGTAATCCTGATTGAGTAGTTGAAGTGCCTTGATATAATTTCCTTGCTCTTTTTCCAATTTGCTTTGTCCGAGTACCGCCTGGTAAAAGAAATCATAACGATCTGCTTTTCTGAATAGCTCTTTTGCTGCTACCAATAGACTATCGGCCTTAGCGAACTGCTGCAAACGTTCGTATGCACGGGCGATGTAAAGGTCATTGTGAGCCACAAGAACCGAGTCTCCGAGTTGAAGCCGGATTATACGGGCTTCCTCAAAATAGGAAAGAGCAGTAGAAGGACGGCCTAATTTAAGTGCACAGAGCCCCAGGTTGTTATAGGCCACTGCTTTTCCATCACTGCGGTTATCCGCTTTAAAATAACGCAGTGCATCATAATACAGCTCATTGGCTTTTGAATAGGTACGCAGGCGGTAAAAGAGGTTACCGATGTTTAGCTCAAGCCATCCAGATAATTCGGGAGTGCGCTTGTGTTGCTGGCAAAGCCTGAGGGCTTCGGAATAACACCTTAAACTGCCGGGAAAATCATTGTGAATAGCTAACTTACTGGCATAACTTACCAAAACCCGGGCCTCCAATATTTTATCCTGATTATGACGAGCCAGGTTTAAGGCTCGTTCCTGATAATATACACAGGTATTCCAGTCCTGAAGAACATAGAAAGATGCAAGTTCCAGCAAGTGCAGAATATGAAACTCAACATCAGTTGTGCTATCATTTTGAGCAAGCCTTGCCTTAAGGGTATCCTTCTTCCAGAAATATGATTCTGAAACCTGAGCAGGGGATAAAAAGGCTAGAAAAAACAGGGAAACGCTGAAGAACAGCTTCATAAAGAATAAAGGCTTGGCAAATATTCTACGAATATACGCTTTAATGCCTAAGATCAGGAAGATATGTTTTTTTGGGAAAAAAGAAAGGCAAGCGATCCATATCACACCGCTACGACTGAATACCCTTGCTGCGTTCCCGCCCTGGGGGAGTTCATCAGGAGCTGGTTGTATGGGACTTGCCTTAGTGGGCAAATGTAAGGCAAACTATCCAATCATAAAAGGTTTAGGCATCTTTTCCAAGCCGGCATTTTGGCTATATTTGTCAGCAATCAATCTAACCACTGATTATGAATGAACATGTAAAATCACAGGCCTTTCGTTTTGGAACAATTGCGGGAGGTTTAGCCATAGCTTATACCCTTTTATCATACCTCACTGATCTGGTGCTGTTTTCCAACTTTTGGGCAGGTATATTGTTTTGGGTAGTCACCCTGGTTATTTTGATCATCGCTGTTTCCCGGGCCAAGGCGTTAATGGGTGGTTATATTTCCTTCAAAAATGCTTTCTCCACTTTTGTAGTTACCTATGTTATTACATCGCTCATAAGCACAGCCTTTTCCATTATTCTTTTCAATTTGATTGATCCTGCAGCCGGGGAAAGGGTACAGGAATTGTTAATTGAAACTTCAGTGGGATATATGGAGCAATTCGGAACTCCTGAAGGTCAGATTGAAGCCCAGGTAGAGCAAATGGAAGCTGAAAATCCTTTTGGGATAATAGGTTTGGTCAAATCATTTTTCTGGGGAATATTCTGGTATGCTATTATTGGATTAATTGTAGCGGCCTTTATGAAGAAGAACAAACCGGTGGAATTTCCGGAAGAAGCAGCATAGTGAATGGATATATCGGTAGTAATACCTCTCTATAATGAAGATGAATCTTTAAGGGAATTGTACGATTGGATTGTCCGGGTAATGGAAGCCAATCGTTTTTCTTTTGAAGTAGTATTTGTGGATGATGGTTCCAGCGATGATAGCTGGAAGGTTATTCGTGATATGGCGAAAGAAGACGATAGAGTAAAAGCTATACATTTCAGGCGTAACCATGGTAAATCCGCTGGGCTTAACGTTGGTTTTGCGGCAGCAGCGGGAGATGTGGTTATCACAATGGATGCTGATCTTCAGGATAGCCCGGATGAGATCCCGGAGCTATATACTATGATAACCAGAGAAGGGTATGACCTTGTAAGTGGTTGGAAAAAGAAACGTCATGACCCACTTTCTAAAACTATTCCTACTAAGTTTTACAATTGGGCCACACGAAAGATCAGTAAGATCAGCTTACATGATTTCAACTGTGGGTTAAAGGCCTATAGAAACGAAGTGGTAAAGAATATTGATGTTCACGGTGAAATGCACCGTTATATCCCATTTCTGGCTAAAAACGCGGGTTTCACCAAAATAGGAGAGAAGGTAGTCCACCATCAGGCTCGCAAGTATGGCCATACCAAATTCGGACTGAGCCGCTTTATTAATGGTCCGCTGGATCTTCTGACCCTCTCCTTTATTTCCAAGTTTTCCAAGCGGCCCATGCACTTTTTCGGCTTGTATGGTACATGTATGTTTATAATCGGTTTGGTAGCTACGGCATACCTCGGTATTGATAAACTCTATGCCATGAGTATAGGCGAGAAAGCCCGGTTGGTTACCGATAATCCTTGGTTTTACATTGCCCTTACCACTATGATTTTAGGTACCCAGCTTTTTTTAGCGGGCTTTCTGGCCGAAATAGTAGTGCGCAGCAGCACTAAGAAAACTATATACACCGTTGATCAGCGGTTAAATTTCAACCAATAAAATTTTGAAGTTCAGCCTGATCTCTCCTACGTTTGGCCGCCCTGAAGAAGTAACTGAATTCCTTCAAAGTCTGCTTAGTCAGGATTATACAGATTTTGAAGTAATACTGGGTGATGGTACACCTGGTGATACGCTTCGCCCTGCCCTTGAGCCGTTCATAAATAACAAAAGTTATCCGCTTACTATTATCTATGAGGAATATTTACCCGTAAGTGATGCGCGCAACCGGGCGGCAGCTATTGCCACCGGTGAGTATATTATTTTTCTGGATTCGGATTGTATTATTCCTGATGATTACCTCCGTAAAATTGAATTGCATCTTAAAACCACACCTCTGGATGCTTTTGGCGGACCGGATGCCGCCCATAAAAACTTTACGACCTTACAAAAAGCCATATCCTTTAGCATGACTTCTTTTCTGACCACCGGAGGAATACGGGGAAAAAAACACAGCGTAAGCACGTATCACCCAAGGGGCTTCAATATGGGGATGCGCAAGAAAGTTTTTGATTCCGTACAGGGATATTCGGATTTCCGTTGTGGAGAGGACATTGAATTGAGCATACGTATTATTAAGGCCGGCTATAGGGTGGGCCTTATTCCGGAGGCTTTTGTGTATCACAAGCGAAGAACAACTCTAAAACAGTTCTTTAAGCAAGTATTTCGCTTTGGAGCTGCCCGTATCAATATATGGAAAAGGCATCGTGAGGAACTGAAACTTACCCATCTGTTTCCTTTTGCTTTTTCACTTTTTGTACTGGCCACACTTTTTGCGGTGTTGTTGCTGCCGGGAATAATAAGCTGGATTATGGCATATATGCTGATAATTTATACAGCCGGATTATTTATATCATCCCTTTTTGAAAATGGCCAGCCTGCAGTAGCATTTTTATCTATTCTTACTTCCTATACCATGCTTTTTGGTTATGGGTGGGGCTTTTTCAAAAATTTATGGGCCTATTTTATAATGGGAAAAGAAAAAGGCTTGTCGCTATAGATCTTTGCAGAGTTTTATAGGTCGTAAACTATTCAGGAAAGCCGGGAATCATACACTTCGCCCATACTGGGGTTATCCCCCATAAGCCGTTCCTGCATTTCTTTTTTAATGATATTGAAAACAACCATGTGTACATCTTCCGTAACTTCCATATCCTGCACATCTGCATGCACCCAATTTTCGGCAATAGTACTAATCTTACCACCTTTAAAGCCAGTCAGAGCCAGGGTGCTTACCTTATTATCTGTAGCATATTGTAAAGCCCGCACCACATTTTCCGAATTACCACTTCCGCTGATACCTATTACCAGGTCACCTTCTTTAGCATGATTCTTTAATTGCTCTACAAAAATATCTTCATAACCAATGTCATTGGCAATAGCCATCATTGCGGCAATATTGTCGTTTAGACATATCATACGGAAGCGTTTATCCAGGCCATAGCTGGCGCCTTTTAAAAAATCACCGGTTACGTGTGAGGCTGTGGCTCCGCTGCCACCGTTTCCGAAAACGTAAATATTTCCACCTTCTCGATAGGTTTCATAAAAAGCTTCAGCAGCAGCAGCAATTTGCTCATGATCTAACCTCATGAGCGTTTCCATTACCAGGCTTATATATTCTTTTGCTTTATTCATGTCCGTAATAGATCAATTGAGATCCTTGTTTTTCAAATTTAAAATCAAAACGCTTCACCTTATTCAAAGCTTTATCCAACCTGGCCTGTTGTGATTCAGGGCAGTAAAACAGCATAAAGCCACCGCCTCCGGCTCCCAGGAGTTTACCTCCCATAGCTCCGTTTTTCATGGCCGTATCATATAACTCATTTATGAGTGGATTACTTATACCAGAGGCCAGTTTTTGTTTCATCATCCAGTTTTCATGCAGCAGCTTTCCGAATTCATCCAGTCTTTCTTGCATAAGCACCTCACGGAGCTCATAAACAAGCGAAACCATCTGTTGCAAGGTTTTGAATTTTTCCTCCTGACTGGTGTTTTTGCGCTGTTCTGATAAAATAGAAGATGCGCTACGCTGATTTCCTATATAATACAGGCATAGGTTATTTTGGAGCTGTTGATAGATATCTTTTTTTATGTAGACCGGTTGCACAGAAACGCTACCATCCTTATTAAACTCTATAATATTAAGCCCGCCATAAGCTGCGGCATATTGATCCTGCTTTCCAATAGGCTCTTGAAGTAAGTCAATCTCAATTTCACAGGCCCCTTTAGCCAGCTTCTCTTTAGAAGCATAGGAGTTTGTAAAGGCATGCAGATTATGCAAAACGCCCACTGTAAAAGATGAGGAGGAACCCATGCCGGTCCCACTGGGAATATCCGCAATGGAGCTGATTTCAATACCACCTTTAATAGAAAATTTACGAAGACACTCCTTTAAAATAGGATGTTTTAACTCTTCAATAGTATTTACAGTTTCGGTTTGAGAATACTTGGTGCGGATCTTACCCTCTTCAAAAAAGCGATGGGAAGAAACGTACATATATTTATTAATAGATGTACTTAATACAGCTCCCTGACTCTGACCGTAAAAGGCTTCTAAGTCAGAACCTCCCCCAACAAAGCTAATCCGGAAAGGTGTTTTGGTAATAATCATGCATTAGCGTTTGTTGCAAATAACGGAACAATCTGTTTAAATCACCAGATCGGCTTTATGAATATCACTATTTATAAGGTCAAATTCATTAGTTTTTCTTCCGGCCCAAAGTTTAAGTATATCTTCTTCTTTATATCCTTTCCACCTGTAAAAGGCTGAGAACCTCTCTTTATGCAGTTCCGGGTTTATTTTTTTAAATACTGATAGGTCACTATGCCGTTTCAATACATCAGAACTTAAGCCCACAATACCTTCTACAATTATAAGGTCAAACCCTTTGGGAGAATAGCTTACGGGCTTAAGTGGCCAGGTATTATGAATCTGGTAACCGGGAGCTTCTATAGTATTTCCGGAAAAGAAAGATTGCAAATCCTTTTCAAGCCTGGGCATTTGAAAATTATGGAATACATCCGTTTCAGCCTGACGCTCTTCTCTGGGAAGTATCCAGTTATCAAGACTTATTTTCAGAACTTTCTCTCCGTTCTCCTCAAACCTTTTCTGAATATAAGTAGCCAGGGTAGACTTTCCACTTCGGCTTTGGCCTCCAACGCGGAGTATGAATTGTGATTTTTCACATTTAGAAAAGGCTTCAAGAATACGTTCACACACCTTTTCAAAAGGTTTTTTCATTATAAAATCAATGGCTTCATAAAGGTTTTCAAATATATAATCCGGTACTACCTTACTCTTACGTAAACCATGACCAGTACGCACGCCCACTGTGGTACAACCAGCATTTTTTCCTGCCATTACATCTCTTTCAGAATCACCTATCATGTATGAATCTTTGAGACTGATATTGAATTTTTCCGCAGCCTTTTTGTGCATTCCCGCTTTGGGTTTTCTACAATCACACACCACCTTATAAAGCGGGTTTTCTCCGGGAAACCCTCCATCAGGGTGATGTGGGCAATAGTAGATGGCATCCAGTTTAGCGCCTTCATTACCTAAAAGTGTTTCCATCTTTTTATGGATTTCGCCTAAACCATCAATGGTGGTCAGGTTGCGTGCCACCACACTTTGATTGGTGGTTATAACAGATAGATAATCCGACTTATTTATTTTTTTGATTGAATCAGCCGTAAAAGGGTAGAGGTTAAAATCTTCAGGACGGTGAATGAGGTCTGTATCATAATTAAGCACCCCATCACGATCCAGAAAAATAGCTTTTTGCTTTTTACTAAGGCTTCTTCGCTGCACTTTTCCGGTTCTTAAATCTTCTTCAACCTGTTCCAGGCGACCTGGGGTCCCCATATCCTTTAAATATTCAGGGGTGTTGTAACCATACATATGCAGCTTATCCACAATTTCAGGAAAAATGTCTTTGCCAAAATCTGCTTTCACACCTTTTTTAAGATGGGTGAATATATTAGGCGAAAAAATATAAGCAGCCGCATTGACCATATTGTGATATTGAAAGCCAGAGGGGTGGGGTTTGGGGTAAATGGCACTGATCCGGTCATCTTCACCCAACTCTACGAGATCACTGTCGTATGGGTGATCATTAGGATGTACGACCAGGGTAGCATCACTTTTTTTAGATTGATGGAATAGTATCAGGCGACTGAGATCCATTTCCATCATTACATCTCCATATAGTACCAGGAAATCTGAGGATAGTTGATTTTCAATTTCTTTTATACCTCCAACGGTGCCTAAGGGTTCTTTTTCTTCAAAATAGGAGATTCGAATTCCAAAGTCACGACCATCTCTGAAGTGTTCTTTTATAGGGGCTTTCAGGTGATTCACCAAGAGTATTACCTCTTCTAAGCCGTATCTTTTGCATAATTCAATTTGATACTCCAGTAAGGGCTTACCCATTACAGGAATCATAGGTTTAGGGATGTCTTCAGTAAGCTTGCCAAGGCGCGTTCCTTTGCCACCGGCCAATATAATGGCTTTCATTCTCAGAATTTGGTGTTAAAATTGCAAAATAAGTCAATGAAGCCATAGTTATTCTTTAAGAACTTAAAATTATAATACTTGTATTTTTGCCGGTATGAAATTCCTATTAACCCTATTATTCTCTCTCACTCTGCTTTTTTCCTTTGCCCAGGTCAATCAGAAAGATGCAAACGGCAAACGACATGGTAAATGGGAGAAGTTTTACAACAATGGTAAACTACGCTATCAGGGCCAGTTTAATCATGGAAAGGAAACCGGCATCTTCAAATTTTATTTTGAGAGTGGCGATATTCAGGCAGTGAATCATTTCAGAGGTAAGACCGGAATATGTTATTCCTATCAATTTGGCGGAGACAGCATCCTGGCTGCCGAAGGAAAATACGTGGACTCTAAGCGAGATAGTATCTGGACATTTTATGATTTAGAGGGTAATATAGTGGCTAAAGAAAACTATAAGAATGGAAAACAGCACGGACTAACCGAAACCTATTTTGCCGATGGTAAGGTGGCTGAGTTTTTCAATTATCAAAATGGTGACAGATCGGGAGAATGGAAGCAATTCTATGAAAATGGCAGACCCAAAGCCAGAGGCCAATATGTAAATGGAAGTTTAAGCGGAGAAGTAATGTATTACCATCCTTCTGGTAAGCTCAGTGCCAAGGGGAATTATATAAAAGGATTGATGCACGGAAACTGGTACTTTTTCAATGAAAATATGGAAGTTGAGAAAAAGCAGGTTTGGAAATACGGCAGTATGCTAAGTCAGGAGCCGCCTGCGGAGGAAGAAGAAGATCAAAAAGGTATTGAGCCGATGGATGAAGGAATGAAAAGATGGCAAAAGTAGTAGTAGGATTAAGCGGAGGAGTAGATAGCAGTGTGGCTGCGCACCTGATGGTAGAAGCCGGTCATGAGGTAATAGGTCTTTTTATGCGGAACTGGCACGATGAGTCTGTAACGCTGCACGATGAATGTCCATGGATAGAGGATAGCAATGATGCGCTTATTGTAGCTGAAAAGCTGGGTATACCTTTCCAGGTAATTGATCTTAGCGAAGAATATAAAGAACGAATTGTAGACTATATGTTTGCTGAGTATAAGGCAGGACGTACTCCAAACCCTGATGTACTTTGTAACCGGGAAATAAAATTTGATACCTTTTTAAAAACAGCCTTAAAGCTTGGGGCTGATTATGTGGCAACAGGACATTATTGCCGGAAAGAGACACTGAATATAGATGGAGAGTCAGTGCACCGGCTTTTAGCAGGTGTAGACATTAATAAAGACCAGAGCTATTTCCTTTGTCAGTTAAATCAGGAACAATTGGGAAGAGCTTTGTTTCCCATTGGTCATTTAACCAAACCGGAGGTTAGGAAAATAGCGAAAGACCTGGATTTGATTACAGCAGAAAAAAAGGATTCGCAGGGCTTGTGTTTTATCGGTAAAGTACGCTTGCCCGATTTTTTACAACAGCAGCTTAAGCCCCAAAAAGGTAAGATCATTGAAATAGCCGGTGATTTTAAAGATTATAAAAAGGTTGAACCCGAAACGAGTGAACTTGATGCTGCGGTTACGCCTTATAAGTTTAAGCCCGAAGATGGGAAAACAGTAGGAGAGCATAACGGAGCCCATTACTTTACTATAGGCCAGCGTAAAGGCTTAGCGGTGGGTGGTACACCGGAGCCTTTATTTGTGGTTGCCACTGATGTAGATCAAAATATTATTTATGCCGGGCAGGGTGATGCGCATCCCGCTTTAAGTAAAAAAGGCTTATTTATAAAAACAGATGATATTCACTGGGTAAGAGAAGATAGGGCTATGAAGGTTGGAGATAAAGCCAGCTTTGGAGTTCGTATCCGTTACCGTCAAAAACTGGTTTTAGCCACACTTTATCTGGAGGTCAATGGTTTGTATATTATATTTGATGAGGCTCAAAAAGCCATTACACCTGGTCAATTTGCGGCTTGGTACCGGGACGATGAATTAATAGGGTCCGGTGTTATAGATTTTTAAACGCCATGAAACACACACTTTACACAATATTACTACTAATAGGACTTGGCTTCTTTTCAGAAACGCAGGCGCAACACTTTAGAGTGTACTTCCACTCAAAAGGTTTACAGTCAGAAAAAATACAAGCAAGGCATACGGCTTTAAGTCAGAAAGCCCTGAAGCGAAGATCACGGTTGAATATTCCATTAGACTGGCGTGATGTTTCCTTAAATCAAACATATATCACCCAGCTTCAAAGTTTAGGTGGAAATATATCCGCGCAAAGCCGGTGGTTTAATTTTGTGGTAGTTGATGGTCTGGATCAGGTTACCCTGGAATCATTGCCCTTTGTGAAAAAGGTAGAAGCACCCAAACCTTATAAACTGAGTTTAGCTGCAGTTAAAAATTGCGATCAGGCCCAGAGTCTCAATTATGGCTTGGCAGCCGGACAAATTGAAATGCTTCGCGGGCATAAAATGCATGAGCTGGGCTTTTTGGGGCAGGGAATGACTATTGCCGTTTTAGATGGTGGTTTTTCCGGAGTTGAAAGTGCAGTAGCTTTTGATAGTTTGTGGCTCAACAACCGTATTATGGGTACATACAATTTTGTAAATAAGGATACCAATGTTTTTGTGGATGGGAGTCATGGGTCTAAAGTGCTTTCCATTATGGGAGGTTATCTGGATAATCAATTAATTGGCAGTGCCCCGCGTGCAGATTATTGGCTATTGAAAAGTGAACAGGAAAGTGATGAAACACCTGTGGAAATGGATTATTGGCTCATGGCTGCTGAGTTTGCTGATAGTGTTGGTGTGGACATCATCAGTTCTTCATTGGGATATAATGAGTTTCGCACTGGTTTTGATTACGAGTATTCGGATATGGACGGAAACACCACCGTAGTAACAAAGGCAGCCGATATGGCCGCCCAAAAAGGTATTCTGGTGATAGTAAGTGCTGGAAATGAGGGTTCAAACTCCTGGGAATATATTACTGCTCCCGCAGATGGTGATAGTGTAATGGCAGTTGGTGCAGTGAATAGCTCCCGCAATAGAGCTTCATTCAGTAGTAAAGGCCCTTCAGCAGACGGACGTATTAAGCCGGATGTGATGGCTACAGGAAGCTCAACAGCTTATGCCTCCGGAGGGATGGCCTTTACCGGAAACGGAACTTCGTTTTCTTGTCCTATAGTTTCAGGGTTAGCCGCATGTTTATGGCAGGCCAATCCATCCATGAATAATATGGATATCATGGATGAGATCCGGAAATCGGCCGACCGTTACTTCAATCCGGATAATGAATACGGATATGGAATTCCCAACTTTGAGCATGCATTCTATCAAATCGGTCTGGATGAATTGTGGGATTCTCTGGAAGCCGAGGTGTTTCCAAACCCGATTGGTAATGAGTTGCGTATTCGTACCAATGCACCGGAGGTTATAAATAAAGCAAGGGTTATTATAACCGACCTGGCAGGAAATGAGTTGCTATCTGAGGAATATGCTTTGGAGAATTCAGAATTACACCTGTACTTTCCCTTTACACAGGGGATCTATATTTTAAATCTGACCATAGGAGAGTGTACTATGGTGAAGAAAATACTTAAGTAATATGCAAAACCGCATTTGCGGCCTTTTTGGAATAGAGTTCCCCATTATTCAGGCTGGAATGATATGGTGCAGTGGCTGGGAGTTGGCGTCTGCAGTTAGCAATGCCGGTGGTCTCGGAATTATAGGGTCAGGTAGTATGTATCCGGATGTTTTAAGGACCCATATTCAAAAATGTAAGCAAGCTACGGATAAGCCCTTTGGAGTTAATATTCCCATGTTGTATCCGCAGATAGAAGAAATTATGGGTATTGTGGTGGAAGAAAAAGTTCCTATTGTGTTCACTTCCGCAGGAAATCCAAAAACGTGGACAGCACATCTTAAAGAAAATGGGATTAAAGTAGTACACGTTGTAAGCAGTGTGAAATTTGCCTTAAAAGCTGAAGATGCCGGAGTAGACGCAGTAGTAGCTGAAGGCTTTGAAGCAGGTGGACATAACGGAAGAGAGGAAACCACTACGTTTTGCCTGATACCAATGGTAAAAGCGGCTCTTGGCGTTCCACTGATAGCGGCCGGAGGTATTGCCACAGGACGGCAAATATTAGCAGCTGAAGTTTTAGGAGCAGAAGGTTTTCAGATTGGATCCAGGTTTGTAGCCAGTGAGGAGAGTTCGGCTCATGTCAATTTCAAAAAAGAAGTGGTAAAAGCTGAAGAAGGCGCAACAGCGTTAACACTAAAAGAATTAGCCCCGGTAAGGTTACTAAAAAACAAGTTTTATGATGAGGTTCAGGCAGCTTATCAAAATAAGGCTACTGTTGAAGAGTTGAAAACACTTTTAGGGCGGGCTCGAGCCAAAAAAGGGATGTTTGAAGGAAACCTGGAAGAAGGAGAACTGGAGATCGGACAGATAAGTGGATTAATAAAGGATATCCTGCCGGCTAAAACTATCTTTTACAAACTGCTTGATGAATATAAGGAAGCTAAAAAGAGTCTGGATTTAGCCCCGCTGAAATAAAATGTTAATTTTACTTTTTAAGGATGTTTCCGACTGAGTTAAAGGAATAGAGTTCTGAAATTACTCAAAACCGATCGTTTCACTCATGGAAAGTCCCGCCTAACTAAATGAATATTGGTTCAGGGATCATATAAATATACTTTTAGGAAAAATTTACAAGGATGAAATTTATCTACAAATCACTTTTCGCTTTAGCATTGCTCTTTGTCTTTACAGATGTTTCTGCTACCCACCTTTCAGGGGGGGAGTTGACCTGGCGCTGTCAGGGTAATGGTAAATATGTGTTTATATTAAAAGTATATAGAGACTGTGGTACTGGTAATGCAGATATAAGTGGTAATGCCACTATCAATTATCCAGGAGGGTCTTTTAACTTACCGCGTAAATCCAGAACGGATATTTCACCCAGCTGCTGGAATTCGGCTATAGCTTGTGGTGTTGCGGCCAGTGGTAAAGGAGCAATGGAAGAGCATTATTATATTGATTCCAATATTACGCTAACCGGAACCCCGCCTGTAGGCGGGTGGACATTTACCTGGGATGGATGTTGTCGCCCCGGTACAGTGAAAAACTTAAATAACCCTGGTGGTATTGGTTATGGAGTTCGGGCTGTGATGTATCCTTTCAGACCATTTGGTAGTGCTACTGCCAATACGGTAAATAATTGTTTTGATAATAGCCCCCAGTTTATTGAATCAGCAGCTATTACTCAGTGTGCAGGTAGTGCCTTTGAATACAATCACCTTGCCTCAGACCCGGATCTTGATTCTTTGTTTTATAAGTGGGCAGAGCCATGGGATGATAACCCCTTAGGTCCTATTAATAATGCTAGCTGGGTTCCTGGTTATTCTATGACTCAGCCATTTCCAAATACAGCTACGAACTCTTCTAACGGTCCGGTTACCCTGGATGGGACTACCGGTCAGGTTAGAATGGTAGCCAATACCGCAGTTGAAGGAACCTACGCAAGTTGTTTTGGTATTGAATCCTGGCGTTGTGGGGCAGGTCCTATTGCCGGGACCTACCAATATCAAAAAATTGCTGAAGTATTCAGGGATGTAGCTCTTGTGTTTAGGACCAGTGGGTGTGATCCTTCAAACAGAGCTCCCGGAGCAATTATAGATACGGCTCAATACCCAAGAATAAAAAGAAGTGGTAATGTATATAGAACCCGCGTATACCCCGGTGACACTGTCAAATTTGTAGTTAGCGCAAATGATAGTGACTTCTTGCCAACCGGAGTACCCCAATCGGTTGCATTTAAAGCTTCTGGTTTGCAGGTAGGTAGTCCAATGGCTTCTCAATCAGGTTGTTTAGGTTCTTATCCTTGTGCCAGTATTAAACCTGTAGCTCCACAGGTAGGTTATACTACAATTCAGAATAATTATGTTGAATTTGAGTGGGCTCCGGATTGCTCTAACCTAAGCTTCAATAATCAAGGGTGTGGGGGTGTTAACAAATTCTCATTTTCTTTACGGATGGAGGATAATGCCTGTCCGGCCCCTGAGATTTCATTATCAACCTTAATTATAGAAGTATCACCTGGTGATCCGGGACCACCAATCTTAAAATGTATTTCTTTTGAGGAAGGAACAGCTGGAGCCAAGGATGTTCGTTTGGATTGGGGACAACCACCTCAGGATAGTGCGCTTGACTTTAATTATTACTATGTATATGCTGCTCTTACTAAAAATGGTCCCTATGTGAAATACGATAGTATATCGGATTATGATCAGCTTTCATATGCATTACCACAAAATACGGGTTTACGTCACTTTTATATGAATAAGAGCACCGGTAAGTGTAATTTCATATCCCGTAATAGTGATACGCTTAGCCTGATGAATCTTAATATGACTCCTAAGCCGGCCTTTAGTAGTAATCAGGCAGATTTATCATGGAATCCTTTAATTCCAAACTCTTCTTTACTTCCCTTTGACTCCAGAGGGGTATATGAAATTTGGATGGAAAACCCCGCTCATAGCGGAGCCTGGAGAATTGTGGGCGAAACAAATACCTCTGGAACTACAACTTACCTTGATGACAGACCCCTTTGTGATGATACCATCAGATACCAGATCAGAGTTACTGATACTATTCATGGCTGTCAATCTAAGTCAACTATCCAAAAAGGCTACTTTAGTGATCAGTTGAACAGAGATGTACTGAATCTTGATAGCGTAAGTGTAAACCTTAATGGTAATGCTATATTAAGTTGGGAACCTACCCAATTCGGAGATGTGGTGAATTACCTGGTGTTGTTTAACGACCCTGTGAATGGTTGGAGAGTTGTTGAAACTCTGCCTATAGGAACTTCCATGCCTTATGAGTGGATGGACAGCCAGGCTGACCAAAGGGCTGAGCAATTTAAAATTGTTTCCATTGACAGTTGTGGCAATCAAAGTGATGAGCTACTCGTATCATCCCATAAAACCATATATTTAAAAGGATCCATTAATCGTTGTGATGCTTTTGCCAAACTGAGCTGGAAACCATACGGAGGAAAGCTAAATGGTGCGGATCCTGTTACGTATAGAGTGGTGGCCAGTATAGTTGAAAATGGTATACCCACACCACCGGTAGTACTTTTCTCAGGAACCAGTGAAGACACTACTTACATTCAGCGTACACTTAAGAAAGATGCACAGTATTGTTATGTGGTACAGGCAGTAGATGGTTCGGGTACAGTTACCTCATCTTCCAATGTCATATGTCTGGATGCCTCTGTGCCTCAACGTTCCCGGATACTCTATATCTCTCAGGTAACTAACAATTACAACAGAGGATCAATAGACATCAAAGCCTTTATTGATGGTGATGCTGATGTTGAAGCTTTTGATATAGAAAAATCAACAGAACGTTATGGTATTTATGAAAACATAGGAGATGTGGCCAAACCATCAAGTCCTCCCTATGTGATTAATTTCAGCGACTACTCAGCTGATCCTAATACCACTTATTTCTACCGTATATCTGCACGTCCTAGCTGTGGTACACTTAAGAGAGATACCGTTAGTAATCTTGGCAGGAACCTGGTTCTTTCTGTAAAGCCTAATGCTAACCTCACTAACTCACTATCGTGGAATCCGTATCAGCAGTGGGGAGGTAAAGTAGGTAAGTACGAGATATACAGAAGCATTAACGAAGAGAATAAATTCGATTTTGTGGAGAGCATTGATGGTGATGACACTACTTATGTGGATATACTTAAGAATTTCGAAGAAGAATCAGGTAAGTTCTGCTACTTTGTAGTGGCGGTAGAAGCCGGTAACCCATTGGGTTTTGTAAATGAGAATGGCTTACCGTTTACGAGCCTTTCCAATACGGTATGTATTAATCAAAGAGCCCGGGTATTTGTGCCCACCGCCTTCCGCCCTGGTAGTGATGTTGAGGTGAATCAGAAATTTGGCCCGAGCATGCGCTTTGAGGAAGTGGCAGAATATGATTTCTATATTCTTAACCGCTGGGGTAAAGTAGTATTTCAAACCAGTGAGCCTGGCGAAGAGTGGGATGGTAAGGTAGATGGTGAAGTAGCTCCCACAGGCGTTTACGTGTACTACCTTAAGTATTCTACTTTGGATGATGTGCCTCGTGAAGAGCGTGGAACCTTCACCCTGGTGAACTAATATTATAAATTACAGGAATAAAGCCCCGGTGTTTTACACCGGGGCTTTTGCTTTATAGTGATACCATGCTGTTATACTCAGATAATCTTAGTATTTTTGCGTGCAATTTTTTAAACAAAATTGCTTTCTCCTATGCCATTAAGTTCTGATAAAGTATTGGGCGAAGCACTCACCTATGATGATGTGCTTTTAGTGCCTGCCTATTCTGAAATACTGCCGCGGGAAGTGGACCTTACTACAAACTTTACCCGCAATATAAGCCTGAAATCTCCAATAGTGTCTGCCGCAATGGATACTGTGACCGAATCCGGAATGGCCATAGCCATAGCACAGGATGGGGGAATTGGAGTACTGCATAAGAATATGACTATTGAGCAGCAGGCCGTTGAGGTACGTAATGTAAAACGTGCTGAAAGCGGGATGATATTGGATCCGGTAACCTTACCGGAAACTGCTTTGGTAGCCGATGCCAAGAAAATGATGGCTGATTTCAGGATTGGAGGTATTCCCATTGTGAATGATGATAAAAAGCTGATGGGCATCATTACCAACCGCGATCTTCGCTTTGAAAAAAATGATGGACGCGCGTTGAGTGAGATCATGACCAAAGAAGGTTTGATAACCACACATCAGAATACCTCTTTACAGGAAGCAGAAGTAATCCTTCAAAATTATAAGATTGAAAAACTTCCGGTTGTTACTAATGACAATAAGCTTATAGGACTTATTACATACCGTGATATAACCAAATTAAAGATCAAACCAAACGCTTGTAAAGATTCGTACGGGCGTTTGAGGGTTGCAGCGGCTGTTGGAGTTACCGGAGATATATTAGAACGTGTTACTGCATTGGTGGAATCAAATGTAGATGCTGTGATCATCGATACAGCACATGGACATACCAAAGGCGTGGTTGATGCTCTTAAAAGAGTGAAAAATAAATTTTCTGACCTGGATGTAATAGTAGGAAATATTGCCACTGCTGAAGCGGGCAAATACTTGGCTGATGCAGGAGCCGATGCTGTGAAAGTTGGAATTGGCCCGGGGTCTATCTGTACTACCCGTGTGGTTGCTGGTGTAGGAGTACCTCAGTTATCAGCAGTTTTGGAAGTGGCCAAAGGCATAAAAGGATCAGGTATTCCTCTTATTGCAGATGGTGGAATTCGGTTTACCGGAGATATTGTAAAAGCTGTAGCTGCTGGGGCAGATTGTGTGATGCTTGGATCTCTGTTGGCCGGAACGAAAGAAGCACCTGGCGAAACCATTATTTATGAGGGTCGTAAGTATAAGACATACCGTGGGATGGGATCTATTGAAGCTATGCAAAGCGGCTCAAAAGATCGTTATTTCCAGGATGTTGAAGATGATATCAAAAAGCTGGTGCCAGAAGGAATAGTAGGCAGGGTAGCCTATAAAGGAGAGGTTAGTGAAGTAATGTATCAGTTTATTGGAGGCTTACGTGCAGGAATGGGGTATTGCGGTGCTTCAGATATTAAGACCCTGCAGAAAAATGCTAAGTTTACCCGTATTACTGCTGCCGGAGTACATGAAAGTCACCCGCATGACGTTCACATAACCCGTGAAGCACCTAACTATAGCAGATAATATTATTTAATACCAAACTTGAAAAACGAAACTCAAAAAATGCGCAGTCTTAATTTAGTTATCGCTTTCTTATTTGCAGGCCAGCTTTTGGCCCAACAGTCCGGAGAAATGAATAACCCTTCCCTGGATGATCAAATTCTTTTTAGCGTTGAAAATGATGTGGTTACAGCAGAAGAATACATTGCTGTGTACAATAAAAACCGCAACTTAGGTGAAGATATTGATCCTAAAACACCTCGTGAGTATCTGGATTTGTACATCAACTTTAAGCTTAAAGTTCATGATGCCAAACAAAAAGGGATGGATACAGCCTCCAGTTTCTTGAATGAGTATAATTCATACCGTGCTCAATTGGCTAAGCCTTACCTGTCTGATCGTGATGTAACCGAAGAGCTTATCCAGGAAGCCTACAACCGGATGCAATATGATGTGCGCGCAGCTCATATTATGATTCAGGTGCCAGAAGAAGCAGAAGAAGCCGAGGTGGAAAAGGCCCGCAAAAAGATATTGGATATCCGTCAGCAAATAATGAATGGTGCTGATTTTAAATTACTGGCAGAAAAGCACTCTAATGATACCTACTCCGCCAGTAGAGGAGGAGATTTGGGCTATTTCACAGCTTTTAACATGGTATACCCATTTGAGTCTGCCGTATACAATTTAAAAGAAGGAGAAGTTTCACAACCGGTACGGACTAAATTTGGATTTCACATTGTTAAAAAAACCGATCAGCGTCCTGCCCGGGGCATTATTAAAGTAGCTCATATAATGATCATTGATAATGAAGAAACAGCTGAAAAGGAAAGAGTAAGCGCAGAGAAAAAGATCAATGAAATATATGATCAATTACAAGGTGGTGCTGAATTTGAAGAAATGGCCCGTGTATACAGTGAAGACAAGGGTACATCCATGCGCGGGGGTGAGCTACAGGAATTTGGGATCAATAAAATGTTTCCTGAATTTGAAGAAAGAGCCTTTGAATTGGAAAAGCCTGGAAACTATTCTAAACCTTTCAAAACCCAAATAGGGTGGCATATTGTGAAGCTGATAGAGAAAAAAGGAATACCTCCCTTTGCAGAAGTGAGCAACCAGATAAAAAATAGTGTAGAAAGAGATACACGTTCTCAACAGAGTCATGAAAGTATTATAAAGCGATTAAAGCTTGAATATAATTATAAGGAATACCCCAAAGTGCGTAAAATGGCTTTTGATCAGGTAGGAGAATCATACCTGAGTGGAAAGTTTTCTGCGAACGATATTAAAAATGAGTCCAGGGTATTAGTGGAATTTGCTGATAAACAATATACGGTTGGTGATTTTCTGCAGTACCTTCAAATGAATCAGCCCAGAAATTCTAAATCCGGTAATCTTAAACTGGAACTGCGCAGAGCTTATGAAAAGTACAGTGATTCTCGCCTTATAAATTATGAGAAAGCCCATCTCGAAGAAAAGTACCCTGAATTCAGAATGCTGGCACGTGAATACTATGAAGGTATTCTTTTGTTTGACCTCACCGAGAAAAAAGTTTGGAAAAAGTCAGTGTCTGACACCAATGGACTTAAGAGCTTCTATGAAGATCACAAAACCAATTATATGTGGGGTACCCGCTATGATGCAGTTATTGTAAAGGCTGCCAATAAAAAACTAGCCAGGAAAACGGCTAAAATGCTTAAAAAAGGGGCTACTGTTGAGGAGATTGAAGCCAAACTCAACGAAGACTCTGAACTGAATGTACAGATGGAAAGCGGTTTGTTTGAGAAAGACAGTAAACCAGAGTTAAGCAGCAATACGGACTTAAGTAAAGGAGCATCGGATATAGAGGTGAAGGATGGACGTCATCAGTTTGTATTTATAAAATCTGTTCAGGAGCCGCGCCCTAAAACACTGGATGAAGCCCGCGGTATTATTATAAGTGATTACCAGAACTATCTTGAAAAAGAATGGATAGCAGACTTAAAGAACCGTTACCAGGTAAATATTGATAATACGGTTTTGGAACAAGTAATCCGGGTGCTTGAAGAGGAAGGTTAATCATAAGCTTTTTGCTTTACTCTCAGGAGTAGTACTCTTTACTATGGCCACTTCCTGTAATTGGTTGCGGTTTGGTACTGAAGAAGAGAAGGAACCTCTGGCCAGGGTATACAATCGCTACCTCTATAAAGAAGATGTAGCCGATATAGTACCTGCTGCTCTCGAAACCAATGATAGTCTGGCGTTTCTCCAAAACTATATTAGTATTTGGGCCAAAGATCAACTTATGCTCTATAAGGCTGAGTACAATCTTACGGAACAGCAAAAGGACTTTGAGCAGCAGATCACAGACTACCGAAATGATCTCTTAAAGTTTGCCTATCAGCAGGAATACGTTCGGCAGAACCTGGACACCAATATTTCAGATGTAGAAATAGAAGAGTATTACGAACAGAATGGAGATAACTTTGAGTTGAAAGAAAATATTTTAAAGGCCCGGTATGTAGTCATAAATTCGGATGCTCCAAAAATTGATGATGCCAGGGAGTGGTTTCGTTCTTCAAAACCTGAGGATTTTCAAAAGATTCGGGAGTATGCTTTAAAATATGCCAGTGAGTTTTCACTGGAGGATACATCGTGGGTTAGTTTTGATCTGATAGCATCTAAGTTTCCGGTTGAAACCTATAATCAGAGTGAATTTCTTGCGAATAATAAATACGTGCAGGTAACCAAGGGGGGTAAATTATATTTGCTGGAGATCGTTAGCTATAAAATAAAAGAGGGCAAGTCACCGCTTACCTATGTTAAATATGTTATCCGTAATATTTTAGTGAACCAGAGAAAGCTACAGTTATTAGCCAATTTGGAAAAAAACCTGTTGGATGATGCGCTTGAGAAAAAAGAATTTGAAACGTATTAGAATGAAGAGATATTTGACGGCTTTGGCGATCATAACCTGTGCTACAGCATTTGCCCAACCGCAACTGGTAGATGGAGTGGTGGCTGTAGTGGGAAGGAATATTGTGTTAAAGTCTAATATAGACGATCAATTTAAAAACCTTAAAGATCAAGGCCTTACGGATAATGAAGCTGAGAAGTGCCGCATATTTGAAGAACTTCTCTTTGAAAAACTTTTACTTCACCAGGCTGATATAGATAGTATTGAGGTATCACCTGAAGAAGTAGACCTGGCCATTGAGCGGAGGATTGGTGTATTTATCCAACAGATTGGCAGCCGTCAGAAACTGGAGCAGTATTATAAAAAATCTGTAGTGGAGATCAAGGAAGAAATGCAGCCTTACATCCAGGACCAGATGGTGGCGCAAAAAATGTTGCGCGATATAACTAAGGATATTGAGATTACTCCCACCGAGGTACGGACTTTCTACAAAGCTATTCCCGAAGATAGTTTACCCCTTATTAATTCGCAGGTAGAGTACTCCCAGATCATTAAATACCCCATAGTAAGCAAAGAGGCTAAGCAGGAAGCTATTGATCGCCTCAATGACTTGAGAAAGCGTATTGAGGATGGTTCATCCTTCAGTACTATGGCGGTTTTATATTCTGAAGACCCTGGTTCTGCCAAAAACGGAGGAGAGTATGAAGGGATCAAACGTGGGCAGTTTGTTAAAGAGTTTGATGCGGTATCTTTTAATCTTAAAGCCGGAGAAATTTCTGAACCCTTTCAAACGGAATACGGCTACCATATTGTACAATTACAAAAACGCAGGGGAGAAGAGCTGGATCTCCGCCATATTCTCATAAAACCCAAGGTTTCTCAGGAGAACCTGCAAAAAGCACAGGCAGAGTTGGACAGTGTGCGTAACCTGATAATCAGCAAGGAAATAACTTTTGAGGAAGCGGCCGAAAAATTTTCAGATGATGAAAACTCCAAGCTGAATGGAGGTATAGTAATGAATCCTCAAAGTGCGGATACCCGCTGGGAAACAGGTCAGCTTGATAAGAATATTTTTTATGCGGTTGAGAAGCTTGAAATAGGTCGTATTTCAGAACCCCTGTTTTTCCGTACCCCGGATAAAAAGGAAGGTTTTCGTTTGATCAAATTGGTTAATAAAACAGAACCTCACCGCGCTGATCTTAAAACCGATTACCAGGTAATTCAGAACGTGGCCAAGCAGGAAAAAGAGAATAAGGCTATTCAAAAGTGGATTGATGAAAAGGTTAAAACTACCTACGTAAGGGTAAATAATGAATATTTCAATTGCAATTTTCAGCGTAATTGGATTAAAAGATCATCTCAATATGTCGAATAAAGACGAAGTAGAAGCCATAAAGGAATTAGGAGATAAGTACCGTATCCTCAAAAAGGAGATCGGGAAGGTAATTGTAGGTCAGGAGAAAGTAGTAGACCTGCTTATTCTCTCCCTCTTCTGTAAGGGGCACTCTCTTTTGGTAGGCGTACCCGGCCTGGCCAAAACATTACTGGTAAACACTACTGCCCAGGCTTTAGGTCTGAGCTTTAATCGTATTCAGTTTACACCAGACCTTATGCCTTCCGATATTGTAGGTTCGGAAATACTGGATGAAAGCCGCAATTTTAAGTTTATTAAAGGCCCTCTATTCTCCAACATCATCTTGGCAGATGAGATCAACCGTACACCTCCTAAAACGCAATCAGCTTTGCTGGAAGCAATGCAGGAAAAATCGGTAACTGCAGCAGGAACCACCTATAAAATGGATGAGCCCTTTTTTGTTTTAGCTACGCAAAACCCCATTGAACAGGAGGGAACCTACCCTTTACCGGAAGCACAGCTGGACCGCTTTATGTTTAACATAGAAGTAGGGTACCCCACGTTTGAAGAGGAAATGCAGATTGTGAAAAGCACCACCGGTAATGCAGCCCAACAGGTGGGAAAAGTGTTAAGCTCAGCAGAGATTATTGAATTTCAACAACTTATTCGTAAAATACCGGTAAGTGATACGGTGTATGAATATGCAGTTTCCCTGGCCAGTGCCACACGTCCCGGCAACGACAGGGCTAAAGATATTACCCGTGAATATATAGCCTGGGGAGCAGGGCCACGTGCCTCCCAATACCTGATACTGGGAGCTAAGGCGCATGCTGCACTTAATGGCAAGTATTCTCCTGATAGTGAAGACGTTTTTGCGGTGGCGGAGCCCATACTACGTCATCGTATTGTGAAAAACTACAAAGCTGAGGCAGAGGGAATCAAAATAGAGCAGATTATTAAAGAGCTGGTTTAGGCTCAAAGCGGCATCATTCCCATCATTTATTCTTAGCTTTGCCGCGTTTTTGAACGAACGGGAAAAGCTCAATATGCCTTCAACCAAGTACATTTTTGTAACCGGGGGAGTTACATCTTCATTAGGAAAGGGAATCGTGTCGGCCTCTTTGGCAACACTTTTACAATCAAGAGGTTATAGTGTAACAATCCAGAAACTGGATCCTTACATTAATATCGATCCGGGTACTTTAAATCCTTATGAACATGGTGAATGCTATGTAACCAATGATGGGGCCGAGACAGATCTTGACCTTGGTCATTACGAGCGTTTTCTGAATCGCCCTACTTCCCAATCCAATAATGTGACTACTGGTCGTATATATCAGTCGGTAATTGATAAAGAGCGCAGGGGCGATTTTCTTGGAAAAACGGTTCAGGTAATTCCCCATGTGACCGATGAGATCAAACGCAGGATACAATTGCTGGGTAATACCGGTGAATTTGAAATTGTAATCACTGAAATAGGAGGTACCGTAGGTGACATTGAGGCATTGCCTTATATCGAAACCGTTCGTCAGTTAAAATGGGAATTGGGTGAAGATTGTATAGTCATTCACCTAACACTTATCCCTTTCCTGGCAGCTACCGGTGAGTTAAAAACCAAGCCTACCCAACATTCTGTAAAAGCTTTACAGGAATCTGGTGTGCAACCCGATATCCTGGTTTGCCGCTGTGAGCAATCCATAGGCGAAGAAATACGTCACAAGCTGGCTCTTTTCTGTAATGTAAAAAAAGAGGCGGTAATTGAGTCTATTGATGCCGAAACTATTTATGCAGTGCCTATTCTCATGCGTAACCAAAAACTTGATGAAGTAGTACTGCGCAGACTGGATTTACCTATTGAAGATAATTTGGACCTGGTCAACTGGAAAGACTTTTTATATAAACTCAAATACCCTAAAACTGAAGTAAACATTGGTTTGGTGGGTAAATACGTAGAGTTACGCGACTCATACAAATCTATAGCCGAAGCCTTTATTCATGCTGGTGCAGCTAATGAGTGTAAAGTAAATATTCAGTGGATACATTCAGAAAACATTTCTAACGAAAGTGCTGAAAAGTACCTCAAGGGACTTGACGGTATATTAGTGGCACCCGGTTTTGGTGAGCGTGGGTTTGAAGGTAAACTGGAAACCATTCGCTTTGCCCGTGAAAATAAAATTCCCTTTCTGGGTATTTGCCTGGGAATGCAAGCTGCAGTAATTGAATTCAGCCGTAATGTATTGGGTTGGAAAGATGCGCACTCCACTGAAATGAACCCTAAAACCAAACATCCGGTGATTAGCCTTATGGCTGAACAAAAAAAGGTGGAAGAGATGGGCGGAACCATGCGCCTGGGTGCCTGTGATTGTAAATTACTGGAAGGTTCTCTTATGGCCGGGGTATATAAGCGCTCAATGATCAGTGAAAGGCACCGCCACCGTTATGAATTTAACAGTAAATTTCTCAAGGATATTGAAGGAGCTGGTATGATTGCCACCGGCAAAAATCCTGAATTAGATCTGGTAGAGATCGTAGAATTAAAAGATCACCCGTGGTTTGTAGGTGTACAGTTTCACCCGGAGTACAAAAGTACTGTGGCCAACCCGCATCCCCTTTTTGTAAAATTTGTTGAAGCAGCTAATCAAAAAGCCGCTCATTCTTAATTAGTACCATGAAAGACGGAAAAATTGATATTAATACCATAATTGGGTTTTTACTCATTGGTGGTATACTTCTATATTTTGGATACTTCAATCAACCTGATGCACCAACTCAGGATCAGAATATCAGCCCCGCTGATTCAGTTGAAGTAGTGGAAGAAACCCAAAAATTGCAAGAGGTTGATACAGTAGTTCCTGTGCCGGATAGCCTTAAGGTACCTTCCTTCTTTGGACCCTTTGGCCTGGCTGCAGACCCAAATGCAAAAGAGGAGCGTTTTACGCTTGAAAGTGATATACTGGAAGTAGTGATATCCAGTCGTGGAGGACAGGTAGTGGCGGCCCGTTTAAAGAATTATCAAACATGGGATTCCCTGCCGCTTTATCTTATAAAGGAGAACGCTCGTTTTAATTTTACACTTAATGGAGGTTCTAAAAACTATAATTCTTCTGACCTGAACTTTACGGGTACCCAAAAGGGAAGCAATGAAGTAGTGATGAGCGTAACTACTGAAAATGGAGGTCAGCTGGAATATCATTATAAACTGGAACCGGATAATTATATGTTGCAGTGGGATATAGTATCAGAGGGTTTTGATGACTATGTAGATGATGAGAGTGCACTGACCTGGGAAATGAAAACCCTTCGTCATGAAAAAAATGTGGAGAATGAACGAGCCAGTACAGCATTGGAATATCATTTTGCCAATGAAGATGATATGGACGACCTTTCTGTGTCAGGGGAAGACCGTGAGGAAGAAGCCAATCTTAAATGGGTAGCCTATAAACAACAGTTCTTTTCTTCCATACTTTTAAGTAAAGGCGGTCAGTTTGATAGTGGAGACCTTAGATCCCGTTCACTGGAAGAAGATGAAGACTTTACCAAGATTTTTTATTCGGGTCTTTCTGTAAGCCGGGTAGGAGGCGACCTTAATATGCCTATGGGGCTATACCTGGGGCCTAATAAATATGACGTACTTAAAGCCTATGATCAGGATTTTGACAAACTCATTCCTTTGGGTTGGGGTATACTGGGCTGGATAAACCGGGGTATAGTGATTAATATATTCAACTGGTTGGAGGGCTACGGTCTTAATTATGGATTGATCATTTTTATTATTGCTCTTATCATTAAGCTTATACTTTTTCCTTTAACCTACAGCTCATACCGTTCTATGGCCAAGATGCGGGTTTTGAAACCGGAGATTGATGAGCTCAATAAAGAGTATAAGGATAAAGAACCCATGAAAAAGCAGCAGGCCACTATGCAACTTTATCAAAAGGCCGGTGTAAATCCTTTGGGTGGCTGTATACCGGTATTATTACAGTTTCCGATACTGATTGCCTTGTTCCGTTTTTTCCCTTCGTCTATTGAATTGAGACAGCAATCCTTTCTATGGGCCGATGACCTGTCTACCTATGACTCTATATGGAACCTTCCATTTAATATTCCTTTCTATGGAGATCACGTCAGTCTTTTCACCTTACTGATGACGGTTTCTACGCTGATCTATACCTATATGAATCAGCAACTGACCGGTCAGAATCAGCAGTATCCCCAATTAAAGTATATGGTATACCTGATGCCTATTGTGTTTTTAGGTGTGTTTAACAATTATGCGGCAGGCCTGAGTTATTATTATTTTTTGGCAAACATGATCACCTTCGGTCAGCAGTTTGCCATACGCTCTTACATTGATGAAGATAAAATTCATCAAAAGATGCAGGAAAAGAAAAAACAACCGAAGAAGGAAAACCGTTTTATGCGCAGAATGCGCGAATTGCAGGAACAGCAAGAGCAAAATACCCGTCAGGGACGCAGAAAATAATAAGAACCTATGAAAAAAGCATTTCTGGGAATAACAACTATCGCGTTGCTAACCGCCTGTGGAGCCAGTAATAATGCTACGGCTCTTAAAAGAAAAGGGACGGAGTTTACTTTTAAAGTTTCTACTACTCCCTGTTTTGGAGAGTGCCCTGTGTATGATCTCACCATTAAGGAAAGTGGACTGGCGGTATACAACGGCAAGAATTTTCCGGATACTAAAGGTGAAATCTTTAAAAGCCTTCCTGATGAAGAAATGGATAGCCTGAGAATGGTATTGGCTAACAGTGGTTTTTTTGAAATGGACAGTGTGTATGATGAGCCCAGTGTAACCGATTTACCAGGAACCACTTTAACCCTAACGCTGGGTAATAGCTCTACTAAAACCGTAATGGGACGTTATGAAACTCCGGATAGCTTTGATAGGATAAAAGCATTTGTAGAGCGCTTACGCAAGCGGAATTTCGGTGAGAATAAATAAACAAATCTCTTATAAATAAAAAAGCCATCCGCAGGGATGGCTTTTTTATTAGTTCAATATTTTCAGTTAATTATCATTTTCCTGATCGCTGTAGCTGTTGATGTAATTAACCGATCCATTAATAAAATCACGATACCAGATCACAGTAACAAAACGTGGTTCAAACTCATAAGGTAGTTCCTGAGCGGTTACTTTGGGCTTCGTAAAGTAATGGCGGATTGGAGTTACACGGGTTCCATATACGTCATTCTTAAAGAATTCCACACCTAAAGGATTTATGGTGGAAAGATCTGTTCCAAATGCATCCTTCTGGCTGAAGTAAGACATGGCAATATTATTATGTATGTAGGTTTCACCCTGCGCGGTAATTATAGTACTGTCCAGTGATATTACATTAGTAGCCCAAAAGCTTTGATCTTCCGTCATACCAATAACATCTTCCAGGGCCGGCATTCTGAGATCCAGCATTTCATCTTTATAATTAAGTGAGGGTACATCTGCCACCATATAGGTTTCTATATAAAAGTTGGTGGAAACGGTGTCTACCTTAAACTCTAATTTCACATCCACCACCCAGGCTGAATCATACTCAGTCACTTTGTGGGCAAGTAGGATAGCCGGTTTTTCCAATTCAGCTAATTCAATGGCATCCTGTAAACCGCTAATATCGTAATCAAGCCCATTCAATATAAAAGTACCTATATCGGGGGAACCAAAGTAATTATATAAAGAATCAGATATAGGGGAGTATAGGGGGTGTCCCATTGCCGCTACAAGGCTTATGTGCGAAAGCTTGTCTTCAAATTCATACTCCATAGCCTGGCGAAATATTTCGAGACTGGCGGAACTGCTGGTACCAGGTCCATAAGGTGTAATAAGCAGCGAATTTTTTCTTTCTTCCAGTGTCAGTCCATCTGTAGGGTAGGGAGGCTCTGCAGACCCACCATCATCATCTTTTTTACAGGCAAAGGCAGTGGCTACAACCAGAAGTAGTAAAGTAAACTTTTTCATAGGGTGTAATAATTTGTGGCAAAAATACTTAAAAAAGAACGTGCGCGAACTTCTTGTAGTATATAACTGTCGCCAGCTTAATTGTTAGATTTTAAAACCGTTTCAAAATTTAAAATAGATGAGTTGTGATATTGCTTTCTATCATACTAATCGTAAATTTCAAAGGTAAGGTTGGGTTTATCCCAGCCTTATTGATTAATCAGTATCTGTATGCACAAGGTCAATATATACAGGCAGGTGATCACTAAACCCGCCATGGTAGCGCATTCCGATAAAAGTACGGAAGGGCTTTTTCCCGGGGTATTTCTCATCAGTTTCCAAAAGAAAATCATGGGCAGTGATAAATGCCCGTTTTCCGGCTACTTCCAGCCCTGAGCCGTTGAGCAGATTACCACTGACAATAACCTGATCCAGATAAGCCCAATCTCCGTGGTAGCGATGACTACCTGAATTCGGGTCCATAGCCGCCATAAGGTTGTAGAGCGTTACAGGTTTAATATCAGCTTCAGGAGGTTGAGCATGGAGTTTGGTTCTTAAACTCAGATTAGACCATTCGTCATTAAAATCACCGGCAATAATTACCGCAGCCCGGGGATCATTCCTGAAAATCGAATCGGTTATGGCCTTTAACGTTAGTGCCGCTTGTATACGTTTAGGTTCGCTTTGTTGTTGTCCTCCGTAACGACTGGGCCAGTGGCAAAAGAAGAGATGTATAGTATCTCCACCCAATACAGTGCCGGCAGTATAAAGAATGTCCCTTGTAGCAAAGCCGGGATCTTCCGGTATTTGAACGCTAACCTTTCGGGTGGCCAGAAGAGAGTACCTATCCGTTCTATAAAGCATGCCTACATCTATTCCCCTTCGGTCGGGCGATTCAAAATGAACAACTTCGTAGTTAAACTTACGGAGGACCGCACTTTCAGCAAGGTCTTCCAAAACTTTACGGTTTTCTATTTCGGCCACCCCTACAATATCCGGAGCATCCCATTCTCCTATAGAAAGTATGGCTTTGGCCATGCGGTTGGATTTTTCCCTGTACCGGTAATCACTCCAGTAGCGCTGGCCCCGGGGGGTAAATTCTTCGTCTGACTTTAAGGTATCATCCTCGGTATCAAATAAATTTTCGAGGTTGTAGAAGGCAATCCTGAGTTTTTCTGGTGTGGATTGGGCTGTAGAGATGTGCCAGCTAAACAGGCCTGTAAAAGCAAGTACTAAATACTTCATAAATTATTGAGAAACGCACTGATCTCATCAAGTGTCAGCACTATAGCCTCCGGAGTGGTTTTAAGGGCTTCAGCAGGCATCGTGTCTACCTGGGCACTTGCCGGGTTCTGTACCATAGTGAGCCCTCCGTTTTCATAAATACTTTGCAGGCCTTTAGCGACATCCGCATTAGCCCCGGTCAGTATAATGCCAATGATATTTTCGCCATATACCTCACTGGCACTCACAAAAGAGACATCTATTGAGGGCCGGCTAAAATTCACCAGCTCATCCACGCTAAGTGAAATAGATTTATCTTTTTCTACCAGCAAATGATAATTGGCGGGACTTATGTAGATATGCCCGGGCCGGATCACCTCTTTTTCTTCGGCTTCTTTTACCAGGAGGTCCGTGGAAGCCTGTAGTACACTTTCCATATGGCTCTTTACATTTTTTAGCCGGTGGATAGTCACTACTATGGGCAAGTGAAACCCGGGATCCATGGCCTGAAAGATTGCTTTCAAAGCATGAATACCACCGGCACTTGTTCCGATGATGACCAGAGCATCAGAGTTTTTGGTATATTTTGCTTTCAAGGTCTATTTGCTTATACCTGCTTTTATTTTCGTAAAAAATAATTGACTCTTTAGATCCAAGACCCAGAAAACCACCGGGTGTTAAATTGGAGTTCAGGTTTTCAATAACTTTATCCTGAAGTGTACTTTTAAAGTAAATCAGTACGTTGCGGCATAATATCAAGTCAAAAGCGTGCTCATTTTCCAACTGGCCTAATAAATTGCAGGTTTCGAGTCTTACATTCTCATATAAAAACGGGTCAAAAATGGCCTGATCGCCTTGAGTGGTAAAATACTTTTCCAGGCCATACTTGCCACCAGCATATACATACGGTTTAAAGTAAGTGCGTACATGCCTGATCTTATAAGTACGGCTTCTGGCAATGTCCAGCATTTTAGGGTTCAGATCTGTCCCCAGAATACTGCATTTAGAAAGGAGACCCAGCTCATGCATCAAAATAGTAAGAGAGAGAATTTCTTCCCCGCTACTGCACCCGGCAGACCATATGCGGATTTTATCCTTATGACGTAAATGAGGTAAAACCTTTTCATCCAGAGCTCTGTAAAAATGCGGGTCGCGGAACATCTCCGTAACATTTACCGTGAATTTTTCAATGAAAAGTTGTTTTCCATCCGGTGTCTCCGAAAGGAAAACCTCTAATTGCTCTGCGTCCTTCAGGTTAAATTCATTCAGCATTTTGGTAAGCCTCCTTCTAACCGATGCTTCTGAATATTCCGTAAGATCCAGTTGGTATTTATCCAGCAAATAGTCTAAGATCCGATCTTTTTGAGAAGTGCTTATATAATGCTTTTCAAGATGATTATGAGGTAGTGCTGTCATAAATTTAGAATGCCCTAAGTTAGCTAAGAAATTTTAATCCTGCTTAAGTGTTTTACCCACCAATGCGAAAATTGTATGTATTAATAGGGCTGCTATTGCTGCAGCTACCTTTATCAGCGCAAAGCTTATGCAGCAGTACCCCCTCATTTTATTTGAAAGACGGTTGGGATAGTTTTATATATACAGTAAGCGATCCGGTGCGTTGGGAAACCCGGGAATATGTAGTATTAGGAGCTACTATGGCGGGAGTAGGTATAGCCATAAGTCAGGATGAAAGTTTCAGGAACTGGCTCCGTGGTGAACCCGGCCCGGTACAGGATAGATTAGCCGTGGCGGGCGAATTGATGGGCAATACATATTACGTGGCCAGTGCCCTGGCGTTGAGTTACGGGGGAGCCTGTCTCTTTAAAAATGATCGTTTGAGTGAGGCTATTTGGGTAACCACCAAATCAGTAGTGATCAGCGCAGTGATTACGCATACTATGAAGAGCGTGTTTAACCGCCAAAGACCTTTTGAAGGTGGGGAAGATGCCAATGCGCAAAAGTGGTTTTATGGACGTCCTTTTCAGGATGGGAATAAATCATTTCCCAGCGGACATACAACTACCGCCTTTGCTATTGCCAGTGGTTTATCCAATTATTACTATGACAAGTGGTGGATAGGAGCAGTGGCTTACCCTTTGGCCGGACTCACCGCATGGTCGAGAATGTATGATGATAAACACTGGCTATCAGACGTGCTGGCCGGAGCAGCCATTGGAACGTTTACCGGTAAGGTGGTAAACAGCCATCAAAATAAAATTAAAGTGTCGGTTGTGCCTTCGGCTTTTACTGACTCCCCTCTTTTGGGGATTTATTATACGTTTTAGGATTTATAGGCTTACTAAGTTTAAAGCCGTGTGGCCGTCCGTTAACCAGAACGTTTAGCACATAACCTCCGGGCGTCCATTCGTAGGTATCTAAAATAAACTGGTGCGGGCCCGCTTCAACTTTCCCCAGTTTCCCGTAATGCAAGCGTTGTCCTTTGGTGTTAAAGGCCTCCCAAAGTATGGTGCTCTTTTCAATTAAGTTCAACTCCACCGAAAGACTGTCTCTGAAATAACGGGGTCCTGCCTTAACGGCAGAGGCCTGGCTGGTGTCTTGTGGCGGAGCTTCTTCATCCATTAGTATTTCCGGTAATTCAATGTAATAGAGCCGGCCGTCATTCTTATTATTCTTTTCATCACTGATCAGGGCTTTATTGCCTTCATAAAAGCTAATGGATTCTTTTTGTGTGAAATTATTGAAGTACAATACATTGTGCTTACCACTGAAAAAGCGCGTGCCTTTAAAATAGTAGAACATCCATACCTTATCATAGCCCAGTAATAATAAAGTGCGCGGATTTTCCCTGAAATCAGCCGCAGCTATCCAGTAGGACTCTTTAACGCCTTCACCGGTTTTAAAACTATCTACTTTGGCAGCTACATAGTCCCCGGCCACATCCGGCAGGCGGTAACAATAGGTATACCCGTCAAAAGGAGAAGTACGGTTTTTAGAGAACAGGTAAAGCGAATCGCCAATATGTACCATGGCTTCCATATCAAAATGGCGGTTTTCACGCTCCGGTGGAAAACCTTCCTGATCCTGATATGTAAAGTGAATTTCCTGTAACTCAAAATCATCATTACCCGCCAGCACTTTTTCACTTTCTATTTTATAGATCACCAGATCTTTCCTGCGGTTTTGGTTATTCCCGAAATCTCCGATGTAGATAAAGCCTTTATCATCCCGGGTAAGGTCCTCCCAATCTACATTTACCGCACCCGGCAAACAATATTGCTGGGTTAAATTACCCTCCAGGTCCGTAGCCAGTATTTCCGGACGGTTACCGCTGTCATTAATATAAATCACCTTTTGCCCCGGCTGATGGTAAATTATACCGCTGCATTCTTCCAGTTCTTCAGGGAGGGAGGCCAGGGTGTGAAGATCCACAGATTGGCCATACCCCACCAGGTAAGAGAGAAAAAAGTAAAGTTGGAAAACGATATTCTTCAGCATATTAAGTTAAAATAAGACAGGCATCACCATAACTCAGAAAACGAAAATCATGATCTAAAGCATACTGATACATTTCCTTCCATTTATCGCCCAGTAATGAGGCTACCAAAAGAAGGAGCGTGCTTTTGGGTTGGTGAAAGTTAGTTAATAATCCATCACAAATACGATGCGGGTAGCCGGGAGCTATAATAATGGCCGTTTTAAGTTGCAAAGCTTCGGACGGTTGCCCCCGCATATAATTTTCCAGGGCTTCAAAGCTCTGTTCGGGTGAAATACCCTGCAGATCATTCCGGTAAGGTGTCCACTGATCTATATACGGAATAAGTCCTTCCTGTGGTTTTTCGCCATGATGTAGAAGTACACCGTACCAATACAGGCTTTCCAGGGCACGCATGGCCGTAGTACCCACGGGTATAATACGTTTCTGGAGCTTAGACCGCACCTCCTGAACAAAGGAAAGCTTGATGAAAATCTCTTCGGCATGCATGGCATGCGTACCGATATGTTCACTTTCTACCGGTTTAAAGGTTCCGGCTCCTACGTGAAGAGTGAGCTTACTGTGTTCTATTCCTTTACGGCTCAGTTCGTTTACTAATTCAGGTGTAAAATGCAGGCTGGCAGTGGGAGCTGCCACCGAACCATCGTTTTGCGCAAATACGGTTTGGTAACGTTCACGGTCAGTCTCCTCAGCCGGCCGCTTCAAATAAGGAGGCAGGGGAGTGCGCCCCGCTTTTTCCAGAACTTCGGCAAAGCTCATAGCACTGGTCCATTGGAAACGAATACGGAATGTGCCATTCTGGTTTTCCAGTTTTTCAGCCTGCAGTTCTGTGGCAGGTCCCAGCTTTAAAACCAAGGAACCGGATTTCCATTTACGGGCACCGCCTACCAGGCAGAGGTATTCTATAGATTTTTTTTGGGCCATGGCCTGCTGTATATCCATTCCCGGCAGAGGCTCCAGGCAAAAGATCTCTATATGTGTATGTTCGTTTTTAGGGAACAGCAAACGGGCCTGCACTACTTTGGTTTCATTAAACACCAGCAAACTGTTTTCATCCAACTCGGTGCTCAGCTTAGCATAGATAATATGCTTAAAAGATTCGCCAGGCCTGGCAATCAATAATTTAGAAGCATCTCTCTGAGACAGTGGGAAACGGGCGATACGCTCATCCGGCAGCTCATAGGTATAGTCTTCAATTCGTATTTTCTTTACATCTTCGCTCAAAATTCAAACAGCTTGGCCGGCAAAAGTAAAAAGAAGGTAGTTGTTAGCGTAACTAATGATCTGGTAACCGATCAACGGGTAAAGCGCAGCATCGAAGTATTGCTGGAACTGGGCTTTGAAGTATGTTTTGTGGGGCGCCAGTTAAAAGAGAGTTTACCAATTGACCGGTCTTATAAAACGGTGCGTTTTAAACTATGGTTTCGTAGCGGTTTTCTCTTTTATGCCAACTATAACCTGCGCCTTTTCTTTTTTCTGTTGTTTCGCAGGTTTGACTTGTACCTGAGTAATGACCTGGACACCTTGTTGCCCAACTTTCTGATATCCCGCCTGCGGGCAAAACCGTTGGTATATGACTCGCATGAGTATTTTACCGGAGTTCCGGAAATACAGCACCGCCCGCTGGTAAAAGGAATATGGCGTTTTTTGGAACGTTGGCTTCTGCCCAAAGCCAATGACTTTATTACGGTAAACCAGAGTATTGCCAGTTTGTATTATGATGACTACCAGGTAGTAGCTGAAGTGGTACGTAATATCTCTGATTCACAGTTGCCGGAAGTGCGTAAAACCCGTTCGGCATTGGGTATACCTGATAACGCCTACGTACTGATTAACCAGGGGTCAGGGATCAATACAGACCGGGGCATGGAGGAAGCTTTTAAGGCACTAAAAGAAATGGATAATACCATTTTAATGCTGGTAGGTAAAGGAGATGTAATGCCTTTATTGAAGCAAAAAGCTAAGGAAGAAGGGCTGGAGAATAAAGTGCTGTTCATCTCCCCACAGCCTTACCTTGAAATGCTGCAGTATACCTTAAATGCAGATTGCGGACTGAGCCTGGATAAGAGCACCAATTTGAATTACAGATTCAGCCTGCCCAACAAACTCTTTGATTATGTAAAATGCCATATTCCTGTATTGGTTTCTGATGTGGTGGAAGTGAGTTCAGTGGTGGAGAAATACAATATTGGAGAAGTAATTTCAAATCATGAACCTGACACCATCTGTGAAGGAATTGCCCGTATTCGCCAAAATGGAAAAGGCTACTATCAACCAGGGCTGGATAAAGCGGCCGAAGAAAACAACTGGGAGGAAGAGCGAGTGAAGCTAAAGGATATTTTCAGGAAATACGTTTAATTTCCTTAGCCAGGTAGCCCAGTTTAAACAGGTCAAAAGTGTAGAGCTGTGGGTTGAGTCCGTGCAGCTTTTTAAGCCAGCTGTGTTTCCGGGTTTTGTATAAGCCTATCATAATGGCCAGGGTAGCCGTTTTTTCCAATTTGGATAAAGCTTTAAGTATCCTTACTTCTTCGGCAAAACCGGGGTAGTGTTTACGCAGCCACAACAAATTCTTCAATGAATTTTTAGTTTTTTGAATAAACATATCGCTGTTTTCCAATCCTTTATGAATGACAAGGTTGTCAATAGCTTTAAAGGGAATTTGAGCGGCTTTAAGCTCATAGGCAAAAAAGGTATCCTCATGGCCGTAGCCTTTAATATCTTCCCTAAAACTCACTTTTTCAAAAACGGATCGCTGTATCAGAAAGCTGCTGCTGCGAAAAGAGGCGTGGCCCTGTGCCTGCCGGTCCGCTAAAGGAGATATTTCACGCTCTTTACCGTATAACCAATGGAGGTAGTACTCCGGTGCGGGCCTTTCTTCAGAATAGGTATGGCCACCGCAAATCACGCCTTCCGAACGTTCACTCCAATAGGTTTTCAGGAAACTTTCATTTTCCACACCCATATCGCAATCCATAAAAAGCAGGTATGTACCCCCGGCTTCATGCGCCAGGTGGTTACGAATAGCAGCACGGCCCAAATTTTCCGGGAGTTCTAGGTATTGTACTTCCTGCTCCTTTTTAAGCGGGCGGTTGGCCGTCAGAAACTTATCCTGAGAACCATCATCGTATAGGCGTACTTCAAAACTGATATTGAGATCGCGGGCCTGTAACAGCAATTCCTGCACCAGTCCCGTTACTTCCTCATTGTAAACGGGTATGCAGAGCGATAGATCCATCCAAGAAATTTACAAACTTTTTTGCACGGTGGAAAAGACCTTGCCGTCATCACATTTAAGGGTTTCATGCGGAAACTTGAGGATGATAGAATAATCATGTGTAGCCATGAGGATGGCGCGATCATTACGGGATATTTCCTCCAGCAGCAACATGATCTCTTCAGAAGTTCCGGGATCCAGGTTACCGGTGGGCTCATCCGCCAGTATCAGTTCAGGATCGTTGAGCAGGGCACGTGCTATGGCCACCCGCTGTTGCTCGCCACCCGAAAGTTGATAAGCCATTTTAAAGCCTTTGGTGGCCATGCCTACCTTCTCCAGCACTTCATTGATCTTGGCGTCCATTTTTTTCTTGTCTTTCCAGCCGGTGGCTTTCAGTACAAAAAGCAGGTTATCAGAAACACTGCGATCCGTGAGCAACTGAAAATCCTGGAACACAATACCCATCTTTCTGCGTAAAAAAGGGATTTCCTTTTCTTTGATCTGATGCAGCTTAAAGCCACATACTTCACCTTCGCCATGCCTCAGCGGCAGATCACCGTATAAGGTTTTTAAAAGGCTGGTTTTACCGCTTCCCGTAGCTCCAATAAGGTATCTGAAATCTCCGGTGTGTATGGAAAGGTTCACATCCGAAAGGATCAGATGGTCATTTTGAAAAATATTCGCTTCCTGTATGTAAATAATAGGTGCGGTACTCATGGCGTGCTGTAGGGGAATTTTGGTTCAAATTTAAGGGAATTAAAGGATAAAGCGATGTGTTTATTGCAGAGAACCTTCAATAATAATCAACACCTTTCGTTTGAAAAACAATCGGGAAAACAAAATCAGCATTAAGGGAAACCCCTACTTTTAAACATCTATTTGAAACTAAAGAGTATGCCTGGCAAACGCTTGTGGCTGTCCCTGCTGTTAAGCTCGGTTAGCCTGGTTTTTTCGATACACGCCCAACCGGAACAAATACTGTCCGGGCAGGAAGACCTGTATGAGGAAGGACTTGAACTGTACAATAAAGGCCAATACGGCCACGCCCAAAAGTTTTTGGATGCAGTGGCAGAAGACGTATATCATCGTAAGCGGGAGACCCGTGCCTCGGCCGAATATTATGCGGCACTGGCTGCCATGAAACTGTACAATGGCGATGCGCGCGACCGGGTGGAGAAGTTTTCGGAAACTTACGAGTTAAGCCCCTTGCGCAACCAGCTCTTTCTGGCTTACGCCAATTATCGTTTTAGTACTAAACAGTATCGCGAGTCTGCGGCCTGGTATGATAAGGTGGATAAATTCCGGCTCAGTGGTGATGATCTCAATGAATATCTTTTCAAAAAAGGATACGCATACCTGAGCATGGAGGAGAATAAAGAGGCGCAAAAGATATTTTTTGAGCTGAAAGATAAAAACACCTCCTACGCTAATTCGGCCCGCTATTATTATGCACACTTATTATATACCGATAGTAATTATACTGAGGCGCTTACCAATTTTCTACCCTTGCAGAAAGATGCTTCCTTCGGACCTTTGGTACCCTATTATCTGGCACATATCTATTACCGCTTAGGCGATTATGATAAATTAGTAGAGGTAGGGAGGGACCTTGTGGATAAGGCCACGCCTACCCGTGCTCCGGAAATTGCCAAACTTATGGCCGATGCCTTTTACAACAAAGGCCAGTACCAGGATGCTATTGAATACCTGGAGCTTTACAAGGAGAAAGGGGGGCGTATGGGCACCTCAGACCATTTTCAACTGGGTTACAGCTATTATAAAACCGCCAAATACCGCCTGGCTATTGAGTCTTTCAATAAAATATCCGGAGGAAATGAGGCCATGCAACAAAGTGCGTATTACCACCTGGGTGATTGTTACCTGAAAGTAGGCGAGAAGCAACAAGCAATCACGGCTTTTAAGGCCGCCTCTGAGATCAATGCTTCGGCCACCGTGCAGGAAGATGCGTATTTCAATTATGCGAAGTTGGTGTATGAACTTTCTGATCCGTATCGCGATGCGATATCCGTACTGAATGACTTTTTAGACTCTTTCCCTGAGTCGCCCCGCCTGAACGAGGTAAACCGTTACCTGGCCAACTTATACGTAACCACCAAAGATTACGACAAAGCTTTACTGGCTATTAAGCGTACTGGTTTAAGTACGCCTGAAATGCAGGAGGTATATCAAAAAGTAGCTTTTTACCGTGCTACGGAAATTTTCAATTCCCTTAAATATCAGGCGGCCATTGATCGCTATGAAGAGTCTTTAAAATACCCCATTAATAAACCCATTGTAGCGCTCAGTAAATACTGGATTGCTGAGGCCCGCTATCGCATGGAGGAATACGATTCGGCATTGGCCGGTTTTGAAGCTTTCAGGAATAGTGCGGGCGCCTTTAATATGAGTGAGTACAACCGCTCTTTATACCAAACCGCCTATGCCTATTATAAAAAGTTTGACTTTGAAAAGGCGGCTACCAACTTCCGCAACTTTACCCGTGATGCGGAGAAGAAAGACCCCCGGGTACCAGATGCTTACTTACGTTTAGCCGATAGCTACCTGCTTACCGGAGGCTACCTGGTAGCGGCTGAATTTTACAGCTCGGCTTTAAAGAACAACACCCGCGAGGCCGATTACGCCTATTTTCAGCGGGCTGAATGTTTGGGGCTGGCTGGTAAAAAGGAACAGAAAATAGCTGAACTACAGAATCTTTTGAAAAAATACCCCAATAGCGTATATGCAGAAGATGCGCAGTATGAAATTGCGGTTACTAACCTGCAGATGGAGAATTATGACCAGGCCAGGAAGGGGTTCAATAGTTTTATTGCCGATCATCCACAATCCGATAAAATACCCGGAGCCAAACTGCAAATAGGCCTGGTGTACAGCAATACCGATCGTAATGCTGAAGCACTTACAGCCTTCCAGGGCGTGGTTAAGGATTATCCCGGTACGGATGAATCTATTGAAGCAGTAGGATTGGCCCGCCTGATCTACGCCCGGCAAAATCGTATCAGCGATTACCTGGACTGGGTGGACGGCTTAGACTTTGTGAACTTTGAACGCTCCACTTTGGATAGTACCGCCTTTAACGCAGCTTTTGATATATACTCTTCCGGAGATTGTAAAGAAAGCATAAAGGCCCTGAGTAATTACCTGAGCCGTTTTGAGAAAGGAATTTTTGCGCTGCGCTCCAATTATTACCTGGCCGAATGTGCCAATACCCTCAACCAGGTGTCACAGGCCCGCGAGGCCTATGAAGCAATTCTTGAGTTTCCCCGTAATGAATACACTGCGATGGCTTTGGCCAACGTGGCTCATATGGCCTATCAGGCAAAGGAATATGCCAGGGCCAGGAATTACTATAAGCAGCTGGCAGATATAGCCCAGGAAAAAGCACAACGCACCCGTGCCCATGCCGGTATTATGCGCAGCAGCTTTGCTCTGGGTGATTTTAGTGAAGCAGCGGTACATGCCGATCTGGTGTTGGGTATGGAAATACAGGATGCAGCCCTGGTACTGGAAGCACGGCAAACTGCGGCCACTTCTTACTATAAGAAGGGCGATCTGGATCAGGCCCTGTTGCGTTACGAAGAGATCAGCACTACCTCAGAGGGAGAGGCCAAGGCCATAGCGCTGTATTATAAGGCCGATATTCTGCACCAGAAAGGGGAGTATGAAAACTCTACCACTGTAGTGTATAAGCTTATTGAAGATCTGCCTTCTTTTAAAGAATACAAACTGAAAGCTCTTTTAATATTAGCCCGAAACTTCTGGAAACTGGAAGATATTTTCCAGGCCAATTATACGCTTGATTTTGTGATCAGCAGTGAGTACAGTCCGGTTATACTGGAAGAGGCCCGTAATCTGAAGGAAGAGATCAAACTATCAGAACAGCAGGCAGCTGAACAAAAAACAGAGCTTAATCGCAGCAATAGCGAACCCATTATTCTAAATGAAGGAGAAGGGCTTATGCTGATTGATGAGCCGGAAGAAGCTATGGAACCTATGGACACAACTTTAAGGAATGAGTAGCATGAAATATTGGACTGCATTGATACTAAGCTGCGGCTGGGCTGTTACGGTTTTTGCTCAGCCCGGTAACCTGGGACAACTGGAACTGAAGGTTACAGATAAGTATAAGGCCCGGGTTGGGGAAGCTACCAAAGTGAGTGATTTTCCTGATTTTAAGGATACTACCACCAGTAAAATACCGGTGAATTACTCCATTGTAAGCCAACCCATAGGGGTGAAGTTTGATCCTGACCCTATACAACCGGCCCGCATTGCTAAAATTCCGGTAGAAGATCTGCACCAGGGTTTGGTACGGATAGGGGCTGGCTTATACAATACCTTTTTAGGAGAAGTGTATTACAACAGTGGACGTTCTTCCAAATACAGTTACGGGTTTTCCGGGCAACACTTTTCTACTCAAAGCGGGGTAAGAGATCTGGCCTATGAATCCAATGGAATGAGCCGGAACCATGTAAATGCGTATTTAAACCGTTTTTACAAGAACCTTACGTGGTCTACCAAGGCCTATGGACGTTTTGATAAAGTAAGTTATTACGGTTTGGGTACGGCAGACACGGCCCGGTTTAGCGGAGAAGAAGAAATACCGGAGCCTCCTTATAACTGGTACCGCCAGTTTGGTATACAAAGTAACCTGGTAAGCCCTGATGATAAAGCTATGGGCTGGACACGCAAGCTGGGTATTGACTATTATTTCCTTTCAGACAATTACAATACGCAGGAAAACAATTTCAAGCTGCTGTCTTCTTACGCTTTGCCTGCTAAAGATCAAACTATTGATCTGGACTTGAATCTTCAATACTTCAATACGGTATACGATTCACTTTCAGACTTTGATCAAAGCTACTTCACACTTCAGATCCGCCCGCACATTGAAACGTACGTGAACGACTTTCTTTTTAAGTTTGGCTTAAACCTGTATTACAACTCATTAATGACTTCGCTGGAGGACGAAGGAGACGGGGATATCTACTTTTTTCCCGAAGTAAAAGTGAGTTACCCCATAGTGGAAGATGTGCTGACCACTTATGCGGGTATTGAGGGGCACCTCCAACACAATACTGTACGCTCACTGGTCAATGACAATCCGTTTATTGATCCCGGGCAGTTTTTAACACCTACGCGCACTACGGATATTTACCTGGGGATGAATGGTGTTATCAGTTCTGCCACCTCCTTTAACCTGCGGGGAGGTTTTAAAGACGCCAATGGCCTGGCGTTGTATTACCGCAATCCTTTTTATGCTTTTGACTCTATAGCACCAGGTATATCTGTATTGTATGATGATGCCGATATCTTTTACGCCAGTGGTGAGCTCGCCATAAACCTTAAGAACAACTTACAGCTGAATTTGAGTGGTACACTGCAGTCCTTCCAAATGAAAAACGTGAAAAAGGCCTGGCACCGTCCGGCCTTTACCGCTAAGCTTGGCGCAGGCTATACCATTAAAGAAAAGATCCGCCTGAAGGGGGATATCCGTTATGTAGGCCCGCGGGTGGCTTTTAACCAGGAAGACAATCCATTGGCCGATAGTGATCTGCCCGGTTATGTGAATGCTAACCTGGGTGTGGAGTATCTGTACAATAGTCGTTTGTCTGCATTTATCAATGTATATAACCTGCTGAATACACCTTATGATTATTACCTGGGTTACCAGGCTCAGAATATTAACTTCCTCTTTGGAATAGGATACCAGTTTTAAATATGTCAGAAGCCTCAAAAATAGAATACCAGGGTGCTTTGCGTACCAAAGCCACACATCTCCGTTCAGGAAAAGAGTTGATCACAGATGCCCCGGTTGATAATCACGGGCGTGGCGAAGCTTTTTCACCCACCGACCTTGTAGCTGCGGCTCTTGGTAGCTGTATGGTCTCCATAATGGGTATTAAAGCCCGTTCAATGGATTTTGACCTGGAGGATGCTTCGGCCACCGTCACCAAGATTATGGCATCTTCACCCAGGCGTATAGCGGAAGTACAGGTACACATCCGTTTAAAGCAGAATTGTGATGACCATACCCGTAAGGTTTTGGAGGAGGCTGCCCGGCATTGCCCCGTAGCCAAAAGTCTGCATAGTGACCTTAAACAAACACTCTCTTTTGAGTGGATTAATGATTAGAAGTTATCTTAGGCCCCAAATTTCCAAAGTATGTTTTCGAATAATGATATAGCGGAGTATTACGATACTACTCAGAATCACTATGAAAAGTGGTGGGATCTTAAAAAACACCATTCCCTGCATTATGGTATATGGGATAAAAGCACCCGCACCTTTGGTGATGCTTTGGAAAACACCAACCGCCAGTTATTTCAGGCAGCCGGTATTCAACCAACGGATAAAGTACTGGATGCGGGTTGCGGTGTGGGAGGTGCGGCCTTCTTTATTCATGGTACCGCAGGTGCTGAAGTAAACGGTATTTCATTAAGTGAAATGCAGGTGAGCCAGGCTAATGCTATGGCGGGCGAAAAGGGGGTGAGCGATAAGGTAAAGTTCCATGTAATGGATTTCACCAAAACCGATTTCCCGGATGAATCATTTGACGTGGTGTGGGCTTGCGAAAGCGTATGCCATGCTGCTGAAAAAGCTGATTTTATCAAAGAAAGTTACCGATTACTTAAAAAGGGCGGCCGGCTTGTTTTGTTTGACTTTTTCCTCACCAAAAAAGGGGTGGAAGATTCGTCAAAGTGGATTGATAAATGGAAAAGAACCTGGGCGGTGCCGGATTTCGTCACCAAGGAGTATTTTATGGATAAGGCCCGCGAAAGTGGTTTTGCAGAAGTAAATCATCAGGATTATACTTCCAACATCCGTAAAAGCGCCAGGCGAATGTTGTACGGCTCTATGCTGGGCGTAACTTTTGCGGAAGGCTATGCCCTTTTGCACCCTAAGGTTTCAAGGTTTGCCCGTGATCATTACAAATGTGGGTATTACCAGTACCGGGCCTTAAACCATGATTTGTGGAGGTATCAGCTTATTAAAGCTGTAAAATGATAGATCTTAAAGTAGTGCATAAATCCATTTCCATTTTTATACTCTTCATTTTTGCTTTGGGAGCTTATGCTCAGGAAGAAGTTACACCTGCCATTGCTCATGAAGAAAGCCTGATGAAGGCCGCAGAGCAGTTTGCGGCAGCCACTGAAAAACTGGATTGGAATAAAGTTATTGACCTTACATATCCACCATTAGTGAAATTGAACGGGGGTCGCCAGACTTTAATACGTCAGGCTAAGCTCTCTGATCAAAACCTGAAACAACAGGATTTTGAATTGCAGGAAGTGGAGCTTTCGGCTCCTTTACGGGAAACTCCGGTAGGGGAGTACTTGCTGGCTATAGTGCCCATCCGCCTCACCTTTAAAGGGCCTTTGGGAAAGCTGTTTTCGGAGTCCAGTTTATTGGGTGTTTCGGAAGACGATGGCCAAAGCTGGAGCTTTATTTCCATGGCGCAGGCGGATATGAACCAGGTGATAGAATTGTTCCCCAAACTACCCAAAACCTTTGTGATTCCCACCAAGCGTATTTATCAGGAGTAAGCTTTATTTTGGTTAACGAAGTGGCAGGGATATTCAAGCGTAGCGGGACGCTACGCTTAGGATTAGTTGACGCAATATTTAGATGAGGCGTAAAAGGTTATAAGCTATATTTTATTATACGTTTCTTAGCATCAGGCACATCTTGGAATTCAAGGCTTGAATGCTTGGGCTCAATCAGGTCATTCTCAATTAAAGCATACTTTAGAGGAATTAAAGCCATATTCTTGTCATCTGAGAAATACCGGTATATCCATAGATTTGAACAAAATAAACTCTTATCAACATACCTAGGCTTAAACCCGTAATTGATTAATTTAAGATTTGAGGCAACACTCGGATAAATTAAGCAGGAGGCATCTTGGTCCTTCAATAAAATATTAGTGAAGGCAATTGTATATTTATATTCGAATTCCTTTCCCTTGTCAATAGATCTATGGAAACAGCTAGAGATAAATTCTTCAATTTCCTTATCAAATTCATTTTTGTAGTTATACCTATCAAGAAGATGAGCCCACATATCCAATTTTCTTAAAACCTCAATTCCTGCAAAATGACATTTTGCGGGAATTGAATTTGGCCGGTATTTAAATTCTCCGATTAATAAATAATCCTCATTATTAGGGCGTAATTCTCTAATGGTCGTTTCAACTGCATTTGAAGAATAAAAGAAGTTTTGATTTTTATTATGACACCTACCAAGTTTTTGTTCTTCGAGTTTTAAAACAGATTGGTCCCTATACCATATTTGGTTAACACTCTTAATATCTTCAATGTCTTTTTCCTTTATGATCCTAGATCTAAATAATCCTTCGAATGTATCTAGTTCCGTTGTTGGCCTAGTATGTGAAAGTATCACTTTGGAGAAGAAATTTTCCAGTTCGCTTATCGAACAGGTCTTAATATTATATCTGTCTAATTTAGAAAATCGCATTTTGTAACTGAAATAATCGCTGACTAAGCGTAGCGTCCGCTACGCTTTCGTATCACCATCAAACTTTCTCAATCGCTAGTAAGCCCGGCAAGTCTGCATAATTTCGGGCACTGCTGTATACATAATCTATAGCATTTTCCACCCATCCGGCTCGTACCGGGTTTTCGTGAATGTAATTCAAACGTGATTCGATCATTTCCGCACTAACTAATTCAACAGCATGATTGTAATGCGTCCAGAGTTGTTGGTTCTGAACCCGCTTATTAAACTTAGTATGGTATTCAAAGACCATCTTCATCCATTCTTTCCGACTTTCCTGTGAGTTATTTTCTTTAAAACCTGCCTGGATGTGAAACTTTTAAAATCCCGGATGGTATCCGATAAACTATTGGTGGAACTCTTTACGATCAAGTGAAGATGATTGGTCATTAAAACATAAGCATACACCAGTAATCCTTTATTTTCGATGCAGTATTGCAAGCTATTCATCAATATATCCCGGTAAATCTTCCGGCTGAAAACATCTACCCAGCCTATTACCTGGCTGGCGGGTTATAAAGTAAGGTGCCCTTCGATCTTTTATTTGATAAACATCACTCATACTGTAGTTAAAGATACTGAAGTGTCAAAGGATATTCAAGCGTAGCGGACGCTACGCTTAGGTAGGACCGATGTTGGGTTCGAAATAGGTTTTTCAGATTCTATTGATTTTGATGGATTTGGTGGTGGGGACTTCGTTGGAGGCGGTGCTTTTGGTGATTGGTAAAGAAATGTTCTTTAATAATGGTACCTTAAAAAAGAGAACAATATAATTGATATATAGATCATTGCTCTGTATGCATACGTTAGCAAATATTAAATAGATGATGAATAGATTAAGAATAGTGTTAGCAGTATTTAGTACTCAGTTAGCATTTGGGCAATTACCTGAAAAAGAATTAAGGAAAAAGTTAAAAGCTGATAGTATTGAAATAGATAAAGGAAACGGAGATGGTGTTTTTAAAATTCGAAACAAAAAAACTAAAAAGTGGGGCATACGCCAATGGATTTATGAAGGAGTGAAAACAAAAGAACTAATACCAATGGAATATGATTCAGTAAAGCTTTTCCCTTTTAATGGCGCATTTACCGCAGTCTATAACGATGGTAAAGTTGGATTTTATTTGTCTGTTTGGTCATACGGGACAGGTGCAAAACAATCTGTCCCATGTATCTACGAAGACTATAAGCGCTATATAACAGATGATCAGATTCCTAAACTAGCTGTCAAAAAAGACAATAAATGGGGCTGGGTTGATTGGTTAACAGGTGAGGAGAAATCGGAATTTAAATACGAAACGCCTGAGGATTTACCATACCCCCATTATAATCAGGAAATGCGGTTGGAGAAATAAAACGATTTGCTAAGGATGTATAAACGGCTTTAAAACACCAGACCGTTCTTTGCAAGTTGAAAAGTTGAGCTTACAAACAGCACATTTGGTTTTTGCCGACACAAAACCCAGCGCCAAAAAACCGAAAGAGCTGTTTTTCACCCGTGCATTGAAGTAAAACCACTAGGAAACAGGTGTTGAAATGTATTTTAAAATAAATTCTTACTTTTCATTTTATGGAAAATGAAATTGAACTAAACTTCCAGACCTGTCCTAATGAATCTAACAACTTATTGGTGTGTCTTCATGGAAATTCTACAGATTCCAATTATTTTTCATTGTTGCTAAAAGGTATTGATGGTTGGAATGTTGTAGCTCCCGATTATATTGGACATGGGGATAGCCCTAAGTTAGCTCCAGGGGATTATAATTTTGAAGTTTTTGTACAGTGTTTGGTCCAATTTATAAATCACTTCTCCCACGATCGGCTGGTGATTGTTGGGCACTCTATGGGAGGCAATTTAGCAATTGAATTGATGAATGTTATTGAGGTAGATGGTTTGTTGTTATTAGCAGCTCCACCTGTTTCATACTCCAGTGATTTATCCCCTTATCTAAAACTACCCGATTTTGTATTATCGGAAACTCACAAAGAAAATAGAAGACGCGTTGAAAAGTATCTTTCTGAAGTTACTTCAGATCAATCTGCAATAGCATATTTAACGCAGACCTTCCTACATACAGATCCTGTCTTTCGAGATCGATTACTAGAGGAATTTAACGCTATGAAGTTTTCTGATCAGTTGGAAATATTGAAACAGAATGAATCCACTTATGTGGGTTATATAACGGCTCTTGATGACGTTGCTGCAAACAATGAGTATATAAATCAATTAGATAGCGTGAAAATTTTTGATTATTATGACAAAATCCCGGATTCCGGACATTATAGCTTGATTGAAAGGCCTATACAAAATAAGAAATCTATTCTGAATTTCATTAAAAGCGTTTAATGAGTAAAGATGACATGGATAGATTTTTAAATCAGCAAGCTGAAAAGCTGAAGAATTTAAAAGTCATAACACAAAAGCTTGATGGGTTAGAAAGTTATCCCCTAACAGCATCGCAATGTCTATACGTTCACAATTTCCAAACTAAAGCTATTACCTTTCAAAGAGGGGTTTTGGAATTTTTAGGGTATCCACAAAAAGAATTCAATTCTCAGTTAGCCAATAGTTATTTTCATCCACAAGATAAAGCTATGGTGTCACGGATAATTCAAGCCTCTGTTGGTTATGCCGTAGAAAATAAATTCTCTCAAAACGCGCATCTGTACGTAACCTGCAGAATACGAAAAAAGAATGGTGAATATATTAAAGTGCTCAGGCAATCAAAAGTCTTTGAAGCAGATAAAAATGGTCATTTGATCAGCAATTTTTCTTTGATTACAGACATATCTTACATGGATACATCTAACTGTGTAGAATGGAACTTTGATGCCAATAAATTAGATCAAGAGGCCTTTAAAAGATACGTAGGCCATCACTATGAAAACTTTTTTTCGACTCGACAATTTGAAATTATAGAAGGAATTGTCAAGGGGCTTAGTAGTGAGGAAATCGGAGAGCTACTTTTTATTAGTAAGCATACTGTAGATACGCACCGCAGAAATATTCTTAAAAAGCCAGATGTAAAAACGCGGTTGAACTTATTGCATTTTGTAAAAAGAATGGGTTGATCTAAGACTTATTGAGAAAAACACTCATCAATGAGTATTGCAAAATATGAAGAGGACCAAGACCTTTGTTAGTAAGGAGGTATGGTTCTGTGCAGGTTAAAAAGCCGCACCCACAAAAATGAACCCTTATTATCCTTACCCTGTGTTTAGCCACAGTATCATTTGTACAAGACTATGAAGGGCAGCAGGGTACTAAAAGCTAACAACAGTATGGATGAAAGATATTGATGAATTAGCAGAACATTGGCCGGATCGATAAAAATATAATAATCTATAAATCAAAGTACTATCACTTATTTTTTCAAACCACCGATCTCAATTAGCATTTTCTTTACAGTCTTCTTAAGTATAGTTCTTATCGGCTGTAAAAAAGATAAAGGGTCTGCTTCGGGCTCCCCCGCTGTCATCGCTATAGAAGTTCTGAACGATAATATCCGGCCGTACAGTGTTGTTTCTATTAACCTGGAAAATGTATCCTTGAACAACCCGGAATATTCGGGGAGTATAGGAGAAAAAGGGTTGACTCTCTATAAAGTAAATTCATCTACCCTGACTTTTATCGTGCCGGAGGGTGTACCCAGTGGAAATCACAACCTGCGTTTCAACATTGCCGGGACGAATTATAGCACCACGCTGAACATATTGGAAAACATTCAGGTATCCGACCCTGTAAGTGAGTTTGACCAGATTTATCAGGAACTGACTTCAGACACGCTCCTGACGGGAATAGATGCCAATGCCATGAGCCAGGCCCTCTCCGAATTGAATGGTTTAACGGAAGCAGAGCAGCAAATAGCCATACAGTTTATCCTCAACAATAAAGCAGCTTTAGACCAGCTTGCCAATCAAATCCGTCAGGCCGAACTTCAGACCGGCTATAAGTTCAAGGCAGAATCTGAAAAAATGAATATCGTTGTGGCCAGTGTGGCGGTTATCGTGGGTGCAGCCTTGAGCTCGTCCGCTCTGGTCATCGCTGGGAGTGCCTATATTATTGCCAAGGCCATAAAAGCAGGATGGAATTTCATAAAACCTTATGCCGGTAAACTTTTTGACAAAGTTGCGAAAGGTCTTGAAACCGCTTTTAATTTCGTAGAAGATGGGTATATGGCGGCCACTTATGATGCCATAATGGATGAAGCTGATAATCGTTTAGAGCTTAAAAGCACTACAGCATTGCCTGATACCATCCACTTGGGGGATGGTGAGGAATTTAAATTTTCCATTCTCCTTGTCCGCGAACCCTATGTTTCGGAAGAGAATGCCGAAGAAATACCCGCTATCGGGGAATTGCTCGATAATTATGAAAAGCTGAAGAAGGCACTGAAAGAAGAATTGTCGCTGCCCGACCCACTGACCGAAGCAATAAAAGAATATGCCGAAGACCTGGACGGCTATGCCATAACCACATCCAATTCAAATGTAGACGTTTCCGCAATCACCGGAACCCCGGAATTGGGAATAGTAACTTTCAGTACAGAAGAAGAGCAAGATCAACCTTTTCAATTTACGATCTCCTACACCAACACGGAGAATGTGACTACCAGCTTTACGGCACAGGCCAAACTGGAAGTGTTTGACCCCTGCAATAATCCTTGCAACGGACTGACATCAATTGTATGGGGCAACCATACTTATGACCTGGTTGAAATTGGCTGCCAGTGCTGGTTTGCTGAGAATCTGCGTTACAGCAACGGTATACAACAGATTGCAGACTCTGCTGCGTGGTATGATTCGGGTAATGTACCCAAATGGGCTTATTACAATTATAACCCTGCTAATACTGCCTCATATGGTAAACTATATAGTTGGGTTGCTGTAAATACAGGAAATCTTTGCCCAGTGGGTTGGCATATCCCTACTGGAGCAGAGTGGGGTCAGTTAGTCACTCACTTAGGGGGCCGTTATGATGCTGCTGAAAAAATGAGGGCTACTACTTGGTCAGGCGGAACCAACGAAAGTGGATTCTCAGCTCTTCCAGGAGGTTATATTTTTTCTAACGGAGCAAACTTTGATGAAAACACTTATGGTGCACAGGGACACTGGTGGGCATCTGATCTATCCATAGTAAGCAATTCTTTTCCCTACTATTTCCAGATGACAGACAGCGAAATCAAACACACCTATGGCGGTACTGAGTATGGTAAACTTCAGACAGATGGAAGGTCTTGTCGTTGTCTTAAGGATTAAGGTACTTCTGAAGGCTTCGCACCAACCCTGTTTTCCCTATATGCTTACATTTTAAAAATCACAACCATGAAAACAGCAAACACATTATTAACAGCACTATTGCTCCTGGCCACTGTATCTATGGTACAAGCACAAGACAAAGTAAAAATGTACAGCTTTAGCATTTATTTATCCAATGGTACTTCTTCATCTTGTTCCGATATAGACAAGGCGTACGTAAGCCCTATAGTATCGCATCAATTTGATGATTACCGCCAAGGAGATGAAGCAGACTACCAAACCGACAAGCTCAACAGCAAATGGGCAAAAAAATGCCAGGCTAAGTTTACCATAGAGAGCACCTACTGCTGGGGGTACTACGGTACTGGTGGGGTTTGGCAGGAAAGCCGTAGCAAAACAGATGAAGAGCGTGATGAAACCATTGCCCATTTAAAACGTCAGGGTTATAAAGTTTACTACGACTATTCTTTTGGGTTTTATTTTGATTAAATCTCAAATTGTAAACTACGAAAGACAAAACAATGAAAAATAAGCTTTTAATAATAGTACTATGCCTGTTCACATTTACTGGTATAAAAAATGCGAATGCTCAAACCAAAGAAGAAACCATAGATTGGTTAAAGGAATATTTGAGAAGTGAAGGGAAAATAACACCTGCACAGTATTCCGAGTTTGATGGATTTTATCTTAGTTATATAGATGAATGTGGTTTTGAGCTAAAGGTAAGACATCAATCAGGCTCTATGCATCTTTTTGTAGTGCCGCTAAATGGCATGGAAATTAAATACAATGGCGAATTGAAATTTTCAGGTGATAAGATTAAGTGGATTAACCTTGGGCAAGAAAGTCACAGTTACCTCGATGAATCTATGTTCTTCCGTTTTGAGTCGATCAATGGTGGTTATGACCAAATTCGAAATAGGTTTGAACGACTTGCTACATTTTGTAGTGAGTAAAATAGATAAATTATGAAAACTCTATTTATTACAACTCTTCTAATACTAACAGTAACAACAGGCATTGCCCAAGAAAAACAAAATGATGCTACCTGGGATGAAACTATTGATTTTATTGAAAAGTATAAGAGTAATATAGAACAAATTAGCATTGATTGGTACAACCTTGGAAGTCAGGAAAAAGAATATATAGATTTTCAGATTATTTTTTCTTCTGATCATATAACATTTAATAGACTTAATGGTGAAAGTAGCTCTATATCTATTCCTTTGAGAAAATTACATAGTTGTTATGAAGCAAATGCAAAATGGATAAAAATTAAAACTACTGGAGATTATATACACTACAATCCTGCTGATTTATCAAAAGCTGATTTTAATGTGAATAGAATGAGTATCTGGATTTCAGACTCAGAAATGATTTCTAGAATTATTGATGCCTTTGACCATCTAACATACTTATCAAAACAAAAGAGAAAAACAGAACGTAAAGCCAGTGGCGATAAATTTTAAAATTATGAAAACAATCAAACTAGTACTAGTAATCCTAATTACAGGAGCAAGCCTAACTGCAACCGCCCAAGAAACAAGAAGTATTTGGGTAGCACTGAGCTACGGATACAACAGTCAGGGTAATACAATCATTTCGTCAGATCCAATTTTAGTTAAAGATTGTGAAGCCACCAATGACATTATTGGGAAAGCTGAAACACTTCGCCCAATTACGGACAAGATATCAGCTGAAATGAAATCTAAATATTCCGGGAGACTCGCTAATGGCTTGTGGAGAACAGAACTCTTTTCTTCCATAGAAGAGCTTGAAGCAAAACGCAATAAAATAAAATCAACAATTGCCGGAGTTCAAATCAGGAATTCAATGACAGTTTCTCCTCCAGAACTCAAATACACTTGTAACGATTTATGAACCTATAAATAATGAAACATCCATTAACAATACTATTCGCACTACTAACTATCTCAATAACCAGTGCACAGAACTCAATAGCTCCAATCCAAATAGGTGAACAAACCTGGTCTCAGGAAAATGCTACCATAACAACATTCAGCAATGGAGAAAACATTCCTTTTGCTGCTACAAAAGAAGAATGGCAGACCTATAAAAATAATGGTAAACCTGCCTATTGCTATTATAAGTTTGATAAAGCTTTTAAAAATTCAGGCCTGTTTTATAACCATTGGGCGGTTAGCTCATCAAAAGGTCTCGCCCCAAAAGGTTGGCGTGTTGCTACTGTTGCAGATTGGGAAACGCTTATTAATGCCGTAGGCAAAGAAACGGCAGGTCAGGTATTACGCACCACAAACGGTTGGCAAGATGACGGCACAGAATATAGCGGCACAAACACAGTAAAATTTAATGGAAGACCCAACGGTATGGTAGGCGGTACAGGAGATTGCTATGGCTTGAACAGATACGCAAGATTTTGGGCATTTGATGATTCTAATAAATGGAGTGGCTATAGGTTTAACTTAGACTCCTTCGGAACAGAATGCACAAAAGGGGCTGCTTCAAAAGGAGAAGGTTTTTCAGTTCGGCTCATCAAGGAATAAGTACAGTTGCCAACAGTGCTTTTCAAAAAATTATCGGGATAATTAAGTGAAATCGACAAAACGAAGTCTATCACGAGAGAAAACTATTAAAGTAAAAGTGGTGCAGCATAGGAAAATTTCAATCAGGGTAATACTGTTTTGTTTACCCTTACTACTTAGTTCCGGCTGTATAACAGGAATACACTACTTCATTGACAATGATACCCATCAAAAAAAGAGTGTTGATGTTTATTACATCAGCAATACTGCAAATTTAGAAGAAGTATATACGCCTCCCGATAGTTTACGCATAACCACCCAAATGGATTTGTTGTATAAACCCTATAAATGGTACAGTAACATCGAGCAAAAAACACCTTATCACAAGATAAATGATACGCTTTATCATTTTGAACTTCTGCCAAATGAAAAAGTCTTGATTCCCTTTCGCTATTATCATACTAATAGTCTTCAGCAGATTGTTATCAACAAGAAAGAAGAAATCTCATTCATGGAAAAGGACGTTGCCGATAGCACAATCTATTTTGAGGCTTCTAACATCAAACCAACCACAAGTGTAAACTACAAATCAGGCATTTTTGTCGGAGAGAATTATTATTTAATAGAAATAAGATGAAACCAGTCACCAGGTTTTTATTCATTGCTATTTTATCAGCGTATAGTCAAAATGTAGGGGCCCAGGTAAATTGGTCTTTCAAACAACAAGTGGAGTTCAATAGATACACACTTTACCAAGGCATGACAGGTAATACACGTCAAGTCCCCCTATTTATAAAAGAATCGTATGTTGAGAGTCCTAATCAGCGGCCACTCAGAAAAGTGTTTGGCTGGTACAAGAAAAATAATCTCCCCACAAAAATTCCATTGACAGGCTATGTTTGCCAGGCTAATACATCCGAAAACACACTGGTATTATTTGTCCCAAAATACCCCTTAGCCTATTCTTTTGATGAAAACTGCCGTTTAATAGATTCAAATCCAAAAGAAACTTTTAGACACGAACGCAAATGGGATTCAAGTCATTTTGAATGGCAAACGGGCGATGGTCAACAATATCCCGCAACCCTAAAAACAGTACATCAATTCAGTTGGACCACAAAGGCCATGGTTGTTCTTAGCCTGAAGAGTGTTTACATTGAAACCTTCAATTTAAACCAACCCGCTAAAAATAAATACATTGAAAACATAGAAATAGTAAGTGAAAAAAGAGTGAACAGTAAATTTCATATACTTATTAAATATTGGCACCAATCAGCCCCTGGCTCTTATGGTTAAGGGATGTGCGGAAATAGAATAGAAGGATTTATAGCACATGTAGTAGGTAATGATTAGGGTTAAAGCTTTTGAAAAAAACTGATTGTGAAGCTGTCTTCTTGATATCGATCATGCTGACATTCTATTTGATGCAGAGCATCCTGAACCGGGAATAAGAAAAAACGTCAAATAACAATAAACAAACTGTAACAATGGGGTTACAACCTTTAAGAATACCATCGGGGTGGACCGTTTCATGGAATACTATGCCCGAGTTAGAACTTTCTGAAGATACGATTAGTGATTTTGGGAGTTCAAGTTTAATTATGCTTTACAATCCTTCTGCCAATCGCTTAATTGATGTTTGTTGGCATCCTGAAAACGATATGGCCGGTGCATTTTTACTCAAAGTTTGTAATTGCCTTGAAGTCTTCAACGGAAAAACGCACAGTTTTGAAGGAAAGGCAGATTGGGACAGTCCTGTTATAGAATATAAAACTACTTGTAAGAAAGAAGTAATTGAAAAGTTAGAAGAAGTATTACAGACGATAGCCCCTTACAAAGACCCAAGGATTTTAATTAAAAGGGGTGTAGTTGATGAAGCATCTGAAGAGTTAAGGTTACAATTAAAAGAAAATAACCTGGACACCAATCTGTTCAATGCCATTATAAACCTGGACAGCCCTAAACTTGAGAACCTCTTACTGGACAGCCCTAACCTATCCATGGAAATGTTAAAATATCTTAAGGAAAAGGGCCATAACAAGCGTATTAAAAACAAAGCACAGCAAAAATTAAATAGAATTCATAATTAGGAAAAAAATCATTTTACTGAACCAGGTCTTTTTATGAGTACTTCATTGCTTTCAAAGGTTCGGAAGAAATGATCCAGACTATAAAAGATAATTAAAATACCCGCTCCGGAGTTATTTGATGTGCAACCGTTTTTGAGTAGGTAGCTTCCATAGGCTGTGATGTAACTTATAAGCCTTTTGTGTGTAAATACATTTGGAGCCTCTGGCCATCATGAAAATTAGTGAATTAAGATTGGATATAGCAAGTAAATAAAAATACGAAGCAATGAAAACAATGACTAAAATTACATATTTAATGTTCCTCCTGCTTTTTGTTACCACCGCAAAAGCTCAGTTCTTTAATGATGAAAAAACTGATGAAGAATACGAAATAACACCTCAAACCAATAAAAGAATAATCAAGGCCTTTTTAAAAGAACAAAAAGCAACAGCCATTGAGTTTAACCCAAATGCTAGTGCACGTTTCCCCTTCCGCTTGAAAAACCGAAAAGGCAATTGGATGCTTTTTGATTTAGAGGAGGATGCTGTATTTATGGAAAAAAAAAGCAACAGATACAGCTTCCAATTACCTACTACCGTAATGGAAAACAGCGGTTTTACACTAGCTACGCACAAAGGGAAAACCTTTCTTGTCCACTTATCCGGTAATGGAAAAACAGAAACCAAAATGGGTTTTGACGAAGTTACTGTGCTCACAAGACAAGATACTTTATACCGCTATGACCATTATAATGAAAACGGAAATCTCGTGTATGATGAAAAAGAAAGTATCGCTATGGTTATCGACAAAATTGCAGTAAAAAAAGCCACTAAATGGGGGTTGATTGAACTCGTAAATGGAGAAATTTACCTCAGTCGTGATTTTCTATACAATTCTCCGAAAGAAGTCCCTCCGGCAACCGGTTTTCAAAGTTATCAGCTTGAAATGATGGAAAATATACGAGAAGTGCACAATTTGGATTTACTAATGGCTTTGGATGAAAACGGTTACTATTTTAAGGGACGAAATAAAGAAACGAAACTATTTGGGCTTTTTGTGGGTGAAGGCGAACTTATTGAAAGTATTCCTCCAAAATATAACGAGATTATACGCCATCGGAGCCCGGAAACCTTTGAAGTATGGAAAGACAATAAGGTAGGGTATTACAATGGCAGTTACCAATTGGTTTTTGAACCCAGTTTTGACGATTTTGAATTTGTCCATCTCGATTATACCCGTGGCTGTGCTTTAAAAAAGAATGGAAAATGGGGACTTTATAAGGCCTACGAACCAATAAAACTTGTAGAAGGTAATGCAGAAACCATTGATGAATTGATAGAACTATGGTTGAGCAGGTAAAAGACAAACACATTTGCAATTCGTCAGGGATCTGTGAATTATGACTATGGTCACATCACATTATTTGGTATTTCATATGGTCTCTGATTGTCTGACATTGTGAAGGATAACCCTTTGGGAGAGGCTTTTCCCTAACTAAGCGTAGCGTCCGCTACGCTTGAACTTTCGTAATGGTTAACAAGCCTGGCAAGTTTGGGGTGGTAAAATCAATCCTGAAATATTAGCTTTACTTAATGTTTGAAAAGGTTTTTATTAGTTATGCCAAGGAAGATTATGACTTGGCAGAAATTTTATATTGGGACTTGAAACGATCTGGTTATATACCTTGGCTGGATAAAAAGGAGCTTCTTGTTGGTCAAAACTGGGATTTTGTTTTAAAAACAGAGCTTAGAGAAGCGGACTTTATTGTCCTAATTCTTTCTAATTCCTCAGTTCAAAAAAGGGGCTATGTACAAAGAGAGTTTAGGTTAGCACTGGAGTATTACGAGGAAAAATTGGATGATGATATCTTTTTGATTCCAATAAAGGTGGATAATTGTAAAGTACCCTTAAAATTAACGAAATTTCAGTGGCTAGAATATTTAGGTGATTTCAACCAAGTTATTGAAGCGATAGATACACAGAGAAGGAGATATTTGGAAATTGAGCAATCTAAACTTGACCATGAAACGACTTTCCAATATGAAGATCAGTTTCAGCAAATCGAGTATGGGGATAAAATTAAATTAAATATTAAGACCAAGTATCCTAAATTCTTGGATAAGGATCATTTAAGTTTATACGAGTTAAACCAGTTTATCCAAGGTAGAATCTCACAATCCTTGTTGTGGGTCAGAAGGCATTTTTTCGAAATTGACGGAAGCTTTACTGAACATAGAAGTTTTGGTTCACACTGGAATCTAAATGTTTCTTATAATTTAAACTTAGTTTCAAAGTCAATAGTAAGTATCTCCGAAAACGAAAATGGCTATTTGGGCGGAGCTCATCGTTTTGCATCTGTTAACGGTTTGAACTTTAATTTATTTCCACTCATAAGGATTGAGATTATGGATGTTTTTGAGGAAGAGGATCATGAGAATATATTGGAGTTTATTTCTGATTTCTGTCTTAAAAAGCTTGAACAAAGAGTTGCTAGTTACTTTAAGCAAGAGGAAGGCTCTACAATGCTTTGGAAAGATGGTTTTTATCCCAAATGGGAAAACTTTAGCAATTTTCTACTATCCAATTCTGGAATAGAGTTTGTGTTTAATGAATACACAGTTGGTCCATATGTGTTAGGACTTAATTATGTTATGATTCCTTTTGGTTTAATTATTGAAAGGTTATCAAAACCAAAAAAACTTAGCAGAATAATTAACGAGTTGCATGCTAATATTAACTAATATGGTTTTTCTTCTTCTAAACGCATCCCTTGCTAAGCGTAGCGTCCGCTACGCTTTCATATCACTATTGAACAATCCTGGCAAGTTTGGGTAAGCCCGAGAACTGCTCAACCCATAATACAGAGGTTAGTCAGAGGCTAAGGCGTCAAACTCTTTTTGTTTGTTTTCAAACCATAGCTTCATATCCTCTGGTGACTGCGTTTTCATATTTTCTCTCATCTGGTTCATGGCCTTAATATGTGCTTCATCTCCCTTTTCATACATTTCCATTCCGTGGATTTTACTTTTCTCAACCATTTCTTCAAAGGTATTTGCCTGAAAGGTCTTTTCGCAAGCACCACCCAATTGTTTGCAGGTCATGGTTTTCATATCGGTTCTGTTTTTAGATTACATTATTCTGATTAAACGGTCTGCTTAATAGTCTAAGCCCAGCATTCGCCAGGTTTAACTTAGGCAATTTCAACAAGCTGTATCGCCACCACTGCGCGCAATAGCTATGGTTTTGATAATAAATTTCTCCAAACCGCTTTGCTTAAGGTCCATACTTTTTTTAATGCGGATACATCCTTTACCGGTATCAAAACCTTTTAATAGTTCATCAGAGCCTTCTATTTTACCGATGGTTCCCACGTAAAGGCTCACGTAGTTTTTCTGGGCATTAAGGTGAAATATACTTTTCTCTTCCTGTTGGTAAGCCAGCATCTTATACGCTATGGCTTCCTTTAATCCCTTACCGTGGCGCAAAATCATATCTCTTACGGTCAAAAGTTTCTCCTTTCTCCAGTCCACATCCAGGCTTTCCACATATTCTTGCGGGGTATGAGCTTTATATTGCATAAAATGCAATTTACAATTCTGATTAAAACAATTTATACTGCCCTTTAGGAACCCTTAAAAAGTTTCGGGGATCGTAAGGAGGGAAGTCAACCGGTTTGAGGTATTTCTTTCTGGCCAGCTGTATGGTCTGTTTTACCTGCTCCGCAAATTGCCCTTCACCACGCATTCTGCGGCCAAATTCGGAATCGTTGAGCTTACCATCGTGGCAGGACTCTATGAGGTGTTTTACTTTTTGGGCCCGGTCCGGAAAGTTTTTAGTCACCCAATCCATAAATATTTCCCCGATCTGTCCGTTCAGGCGCACCATGGTATAATTGATAAAGTGTGCCCTGGCTTCGGCAACGGCTTCGGCAATGGGCATAATCTCGTGCGAGGTCAATCCGGGTATGACCGGGGCAATCATCACGTTTACCGGGATATTGCGTTCCGAGAGCATGCGGATGGTATCCAGCTTGCGCTTTATGGTGGCGGTGCGGGGCTCCAACACCCGCCTGATCTTTTCATCCATAGAAGTAATGGTTATGCTTACGCTGACCAGGTTCCAGTGTTGCATTTCTTCCAGCAGATCCATATCCCTTTGGATAAGGGCATTTTTGGTAATAATGCCCACCGGGTTGCGGTATTTGAGCAGTACTTCCAGCAATTGGCGGGTTATACTAAAAGTCTTTTCGGCTGGTTGGTAACAATCCGTATTTCCGGAAAGCATAATACCTTCTGGCTGCCAGCTGCGTTTTTGAAAAGCCTTTTCCAATAGTTCCGGTGCATTCTTTTTGATCAGAATCACCTGCTCAAACTCACTTCCTGCACTATAGCCCCAGTATTCATGACTATTGCGGGCGTAACAATACGTACAGCCATGTTCACAACCCTGGTAGGGGTTCATGCTCCAGGCGCCATGCAAATCAGGACTGCTAACCTTGTTTATGATGGTTTTGGGGTATACTTCTATATATTGGGTTTTCCGTTCCTGAGTGGTATCCTCACCGTTTAGGCGCAGAAATTCCAGGTAATCCTCTTCTGTTTCATAACTATTCTGCAGGAAACGATTGTGCGTATTGATCTGCGCACCGCGGCCTTTTTTGTAATCCATGATGTAGAGTAATTGTCCGGGGGAAACGGTCAATCCAGTTTTTTGCGCAGGCGCGCCATCTCACTTTTCAGTTCATTCATCATATCCAGCATGGAGTGGTTTACTGAACCCCCATAATCCTTAGGGTCAGGTAATTCAAAACTCACTATGCCACGGGCCTTCCAGGCTTCCAGTATTTCTTCTATCGGTAAATTATAGGGGCGGTATTCACGGTTATCCGATTCCAGCATCAGTTCGCCCTTTTCGCGAATATTGTTGTGTACCCGTTTGTATACGATACCATCGTTTTTGGTAATAAGGATGTAGCACTCATGACTTTTAATATGGCTCCAGTCCTGCACATACTCCGCAATTACATAAGAACCCGGCAATACCGGCAGCATACTGTTACCGTGTATCTGGAATATGCGTATCGTTCGCTCAGGGGGTAGTTCCGGAAAGGGAAGTTGTGCGGTAGCCAGTTGCTCAATAAACTCCGGGTCTCCATACCCGTGTGTATAACCAGCCGAGGCTTTTTCCGGTATCAGGCTAATGCCTTCCCGGCCGTGGGCATCTACCGGAATAGGGAGAATACGCAGCTTTTCGCCTTTTACGTCTACCGATCTTTTACCGGACTTCTTAGCACTAAGATCGGTATTCACCAATTGCTCCAAATCCGTTTTAAAGAGCAGGCACAGCGCCTGCATGGTTTTTAAACGCGGCTCGGAGCGCCCTTCTTCATAGGCACCTATCAGGCTGCGGTTAAGACCCAGCTTATTGGCCAGGTCGGCTTGTGTCAGTTCTTTCTGCTTGCGTAAAAACCGGATATTTTCCCCCAGGTAGTTCATGCTTCTGTTTTGTCAATGCTAAAATAAAAAGAATTCTTTTGAAAAGAGAAACGGCCTTTGTTTTTTATAAACAGGCCAGGCCTTCGGTGTAAGCCTGATGGTTAAAGGTATGGTAGATGAGCTGTACTACTCGGGCCTTTTGGAAATTACAGAACGCCAAAAGCGGAATGGCAGGAGTGCGAACTAAAAGAGGAGAGGGAAGGGGCCGGTAAAGAGAAGGCGGTGAAGGTTTGTGATAGCCGGGAGCTGATTATTTATAGTTGCCGCACGTATTTTTTTATTTTTCTTCTATCGTTATCAATTTGTCGGAGTTAAACATTGCTACTGGAGAGATTACTTTCTCGTTCATTGGGATATTGTCTCCGTATCTTTCTTTCATTTTGGTCTGAACAATTTCATTGGTCAAGTCAAAGTCTGAAAGCTTTTCGAGTTGTCCAATTTGGATGTGAGCAGCTTGTTTGTATATTTTCCAAACGAGTTCAGAGCAGTAAATTTTGTCGTCAGACCACTCGAAGTAGATATCGTAAGGTTTTCCTTTGAATTGCTCTCCGATCTGCTTCATCTTGGTTAAGGTTCGGTTTGTCAATACTTGGTCAGCGTTTTTAAGTCGCTTAACTACATAATGTCCATTTTCTCCTCGGTTTACCCATTCTTTCAATGGTGTCAACTTTACTGGTTGAACAGCTTCATAAACGAGAAATTGTCCGTTATTTTCGTAAATGATACCCATGTGACTGTACTTCGATTTAGTTGCCAATTGAATGGCTTTACTTTGATTGGATTTCGAAGTCTGGAATATAATGTCTCCGTTTTGTATTGTTTGTCCGAGTTCATTAATGTCCCTGTCGGAACTGCTGTTTGAACAACCGAATATGATTGTGAAACCGATAAGTAGTATTATAAGCGATTGTTTCATTTTATATGTGTGCTAACGACCACTGCGTAAAGTGTAGTGTGGCCCGCGCCACACAGAGAGTTTTAAGTGGGGCTGGCTGAAGAAACCTAAACCTTGAAGCCAGACCGAAACTCACGCTTCTTTTACATTTTGTTGTGCCTTCGTGCTTTTATTTTTTTTAGATAGTTTTTGAATTCAGTTATAAATGTTTCTTCTATATTAATTTGGTCATTTTCAAATCTGTTATGCCCTAGGCTTATTTGGTCAATTAAATGACTGTTCTGGAAAATGTATGTTCCATGGAAACCACCGTCAAAATTATTTTGGTTATAGTTGTTTAATTTTTTATTCCACGCAAATTGCTTAAATCTGTCCTCGATTAGGATTGGTGTTTCATTTTCTAAATAGAAGTCATATTCTTGGATTCCATGTGATAAGTAAACAATTACTTCTATTTTCCGAATATTTCCATGTTTATCATAGAGCCCTTTTAACTGACCACCACCGTCAGTCATGTTTTCTAAAAACTCCTCATTTTCAAGATTAACGGTTCTCAATGAGTCGTTTTGGTCAATCTTTATTTTCTCTTTTTGAACGTGTGGATATTTTTGGATGAGGCCTTGCCCAAAACTTGAAAAGTTCAAGAATAAGGTTGTTAATATGAAAATGTGTTTCAAGGTCATTTTAAATACTCGCTAACGGCCACTGTGTAAAGCGTAGTGTGGCCAAAGCCACACGGAGAGCTTTAAGAGGTGCTTGGGGGTCAATTTGAGTTTAAATATACAGGACTTTCCGGATGTAGCCTTCTTAACAATGACTGTTGGTAGTCAAAAAAGAGGGATGGGTTTGATAATTAAGCGTAGCGGACACTGGGCTTAGAGGGGGGCCAGGGCGCTATGATTCGTTATACCGCCTTTGAAGCTGGTTATTCTTTAATAATTTTTTGGTGTGAAAAGCTGGTATTGTCTTCCAGAATAAGGGAGTAAATACCGGGCGGGTAGTTTGTTAAATCCAATTCACGCACATTATAAACCTCTGTAAGCTTTACTCCTGATGAATTATATAAAATCAGTTTTTCTAGAGGTTTGCTAAAACTCACCCTGCCACGGGTAGGATTAGGGTAGGAGAAGTTAGCGTTGGTGCTTATCTCATCTATAGATAAAGGTGATTGATTAATATGAAATGCAATAGCATTATTTCCCCCTGACCATACAAAATCCAAAGCTCCCTGATTATTAATATTTGCAAGCTGAACAGGGCCCATCACAAGGTTATTGTCCTGGTATACCGTTATTTCATTATTAAAATCATGATTGGGATTGTTCTCAAAAATTGAAATGGTATGGAGGTAAGAGGTGTACAAATCTTCATAGCCATCATTATTATAATCTATTGAACTCAATGATATTAAATTAGGAATCACAGCTAATGTAGACTCATAGGTCATACTACCATTTCCGTTGTTACTAAACCATTTTACATCTCCGGCATGGTTGCGGCCTACCACGTCATAGTCACCATCCTTATCTATATCTAAAGGGTGTACAAGAAAAAATACTTCCGTAATGGTGGAGTAATAGTGGGGTGTAAAAAGCCCATTCCCATCGTTTTCATAAATTACTAATCCTGCTGTTTCTCCGCATATTAAATCTATATCACCATCATTATCCATATCCTTTGCAGCCAGGTCCAAACACTCCAGCACAAAAGGAGAAGTGCCAGTGCTTAAGATAATCTCTTTGGTAAAACCTCCGCTGCCGTTATTTCGGTAAAAATCAATAGAGTGTTGTCCTATAATAACTATGTCATCTGAATGGTTTAAATCAAAACCTGCCACAACTACATCATTTACCTGTATTGAAATATTAGTATCCAGAATTACTCCCGCACTATAGGTGCCGGAATTATTGAGGTGTATTTTGGCAGCCTGGTTAATACCTCCAATTGAAACAATGTCATTCCAATGGTCATTATTAAAGTCGCCTACGGCAAACCCTTTACAAAAATCAAAGGGCTCTATTAAGTTAAAAGTGGAAAAGGTAGAGTTGGTGAGGTTTTTATAAAAGCCCAATCTGCCGGAGTTACCGCTTGTGGAAGTGAGAATTTCATTGTGTCCGTCATTATCTATGTCAATACTTTCAATCCTGGTAATACCTGCGGTTTGAAAGGAAGTATCAATGAAATTGACAGGACCTGTTTGGGCGATGCTTATTAATGGAAGATTCACCAACAGTAAAACGAAATATAGGGTATTCATAAAGTATCTGTTTTACAACTTACAACGCTTAAACCATGTAGCCCGGTTTAAGGTTTTGAAAACAAGCCCAGACATTTTATAATTAAAGCCAACGGCCACTGTGTAAAGCGTACTATGGCCCTTGCTACACGCAGAGCTTTAAGGGGGGCTTGGGGGTTATTTGAGTTTAAATATACAGGACTTTCCGGATGTGGCCTTCTCAGAGGGGCCTGGGAAGCTAAAAGGGGGTGATTGGATAATTAAGCGTAGCGGACGCTACGCTTAGACGGGGTCCAAGATACTTGGTCAGATAGCACTCACCATGTTTAATGTCTACCAATTCGCACCAAATCTTGTCGGTCATGTCTTTTTTAAATGTGCCACAACGTTTTGCAGCTAAGAAACGTGGGGCATTTCGGAGCTATTCCCTGGCCATCGAGACCAAAAGTAGCTATGGAGAACGAACATTGCGGAATCTACTGCCCGCCCCATGTTTTCTTAGGTGTTGTTGTAAGCAGTGTTTCTTCATTCATGATTGTGAATATACCTGTAAATTAGCTCAAATTTCTCCTAATCTATTTCATCTTTATGTACGGATATTTAAGATTAAGCAAGTTTACTTTACCAACAGTTTAACAAGTTTGGATTTAATGTTTATCGATTTAACTTCAACAAAATAAACTCCCGGAGATTTAAAATAACTCCTTTTAAGTCTATAGGTTTTATAACTAATATTTTCAGATCTGTGAATTACTTTACCTGCTATATCATATATTATAATGTTATAACTTGATTTTATATCATCCGAAACTTCTATGGTAGAACTACTTGTCATCGGGTTTGGAACTATTCTAGCTTCCAATTCAGGAAGGTTCGTTTCGGGAACAGAAACTGTATTAGGGTTTATAATAAATGTTACAGCTTTGCTACAAGTATCAGCCATATTGCTTTGAATAAAGTCAATAAAAGCATTTATAGAGGTGTTACTCGGAATAGACTGTTGTAGATAATCAATGTCTACTGAAAAGAAGACCGGGTTAGGATAAGGACTAAATAGTCCACCGGTTACTGTACCACCTGAAATACTCATATATGTTGAATCGTTATATGCAGCCCAACAGACCATATAACTCAAGTCTGTGTGTCCCATCCATTGAATACCTAGGTCAATTGATGTATCTACCGGTTGGTTAAGATATACAGTGTCAGATGTTAGATGAAGGGAATCACGGAATTGATTGCACGTAATTTGGCTGAATGATACCTTAACAAATCCAATGAGAAGTAAGGTTATGATAAGTTTTATGTGTCTAATTTTAATTTCTTTAAACATATGATATTATTTTTCTTGTCCGTTCAATCCATTTGAAGACGTTGTTTTTTTACATTGCTTACAACCGCCACTGTGTAAAGCGTAGTGTGGCCCTTGCTACACGCAGAGCTTTAAGGGGGGCTTGGGGGTTAATTTGAGTTTAAATATACTGGACTTTCCGGATGTGGCCTTCCCAGAGGGGCCTGGGAAGCCAAAAGGGGGTGGTTGGATAATTAAGCGTAGCGGACGCTACGCTTAGAGGGGGGGTATTGCGTATAGGTGTTGTTAGCTGCTGGGTTTTTTTCCTGTTTTTCGTATATGACTCATATTTCCTTTCGAAAATGTATATGTTGCATTGTAAAATAAATCATATAATATATTAACGCAGTATCTATTTTCGAGTGATAGTCTAATTCTTTTAGTTTGTTTATTCGGCTTTCCTGAAATCATCAAACTTGGAGCAATATGTGGTGACAATTCTTCTTTACCTTCGTCAGTCATATATTCTTTTTTCAATTCATTTACTACTCCAATGAAATTGAACAATAATTCAGGGAACGGATTGAACTGCTTCACTTCACAGAATGAAATTAGGTCTTTGTTCTCGACATATGAGAATGTTGTTTTGGTGTCGTAATATTCTTTGGTGTATTTTACTTTCCCCTTTTTGATAATGGCGATATCAGGAGTGGTGAATATTTCGTCATCGTGTGAGCTTTGAATAGCAACGTTATGTTGTATTTCAAAATTCTTTTTCCTACTCTTTACCTTCTTACTTACTAAAAAATGAGAAAAATTCGATTGTATTCCTGAAGGAGAACATTTATACCTGTACTTACCTGATTGAAGATTTTCAACAGACACATCATACCCATTGTTTTCGTAAAATCTTATGATATAGTTGTAACAGGTCATTTCGAAATAGTCACTTGTCCTTTTGGCTTGATTAACAACAATGGTCTTATACTTATTTGCAAAATCTCGAATCTCCTTCTCAAATTGTGCATGGCTCTTAAAAGGGGAGGTCGAAGTCGTCTTCTTGGTTGTTTTTGTTGCCTTCTTTCCCTTTTTGTCTTTGGTTGTTGTTGCCATTTTCAATTTCAGATTTATAGATCATCAATTTTTTCAAGAACTCTCGAGTTTCGAAATATTCCATTACCACTGGTGGAATAGAAAACTTCTCAAGTAGTTGATTATAGTTCATTACCACTGCAAGAATTTTATTCTTTTCTTCTCCTGTCATTTTGTATCCACCAATCTGAATTGTATCCGTTTGCCCTTTTTTAGTTACCGTTCCGTAAAATTTGACTGCTCCGTCAAGGTTTGTAATCACTCGTTTATGGAAAATTGAAAGGGAAAGAAATAGTTCAACAGTATTGACATGCTGCTTTAATGGATTGTAAGTTTTGTAATTTTCGATTAGAAATGTTGCTTCTTTGAGTCGACTTTGATATTCATTATAAATCTGATTTGTCAACTTATAAGGAAGTTGATAAGTCAGAATGTTTATCATCGGAGTTTCGCCACTCATCTTTTATCTATTAGTCTTTTACCTTGCAGCTAACTACCATATAACGATATATATCGTTATATCTTCTATATAATTATTCATCTAAAGGGCTCTTAATCATAGTTATATGTCGCTCACTAAGGTGTGTGTAGATTTCTGTTGTTTTACTGCTGCTATGCCCCAAGAGATTTTGTATGTATCGAATATCAGTTCCACTTTCTAACAAATGTGTGGCAAAGCTGTGACGAAAGTCAGGCTTAAAACTTTAAATCACTAAAAAGCAAGGTAATTTCGTGAAAAATACTTTACCGCTTCTCCATAGTTTTTGAATGGTAGTTTTCTTAGAGTAAATGGTATAGAAAAGAAAGGGAATAGGGTAGTAGAGCATAGCGGACGCTATACGCAGAGGCAGCTTCTCTGAATTTCAAGTAATTTTTTTGCCATAAACAGAGGAGTTTAATACTCACCTTTATGGATATTTAAACCTCCGGCATCCCTGGGCCAAAACTCCGTGGCGTTTTTCGAAACGCTTGCTGAAGTTTTATCAGAAACTCCAGGGAGTTTTGGTTGACGCTCCGGCAAGAATTAACAGACACTTGCTAAGCTGAAAAACAAATAATAAAAGAGACTGTAAATGAGCGATTTGAACACTTTTAGTAAAGTATGAAAAATTCGGGTATAGTTAACACCAGGGCCTTTAACACTATACACTATGGATAGTGTTAAAGCAAATCACCTGCTAAGAAAGCTGGCTGTGCGCCTGAAATGGAGTGCCGCAGGCGGTCAAAACTTTCTTCACTGTAGCTGGCCGGCTATAAAACCGGTGGTCCAGGCAGCCTGAAAATTGTAGCCTCCGGTAATAGCGTCAATATCCAGTACTTCACCGGCAAAATAGAGATTGGCACACGCTTTACTCTGCATGGTGTTCATATCAATACTTTGCAGGCTCACCCCGCCACAGCTTACAAACTCTTCTTTAAAAGTGGTTTTACCGCTTACGGTATACACATCATTGGTTAGGATGCTCACCAATTGATTCAAGGCTTTAGCGCCCAGCTCACCGCCTCTTTTACCGGGTGCAATGTTCCTTTTTTCCAGCAGGAAGAGCCATAGCCGTTCCGGTAAAGAGAAGGGTCTGAGGTTGGCCAGTATTTTTTTAGGGTGTCGGGCGATCAGCTCCGTTAGCTTCTCCTTAACCACTTCATTATTAATCTCATTGACCCAGTTTACCTGTACTTTAAAATTATACTGCCATGCACTGAGCTGGCGGGCGCCAAAAGCTGATAGCTTTAAAACAGCCGGGCCACTCATGCCCCAATGAGTGATCAGCAGCGGGCCCTGGGATTTTAGTTTGGTGCCCTGAATTTGGACCAAAGTATTTTCACCCACCACACCCATAAGTTGGGTAATGGCTTCGGCTGGCATATTAAAGGTAAAGAGGGAAGGCACCGGGCTCTCAATGTGGTGGCCTAAGTCTTCCAGCCATTGCAGGCCCGATCTTTTAGGGCTGCCGCCACTGGCTACAATTACCTTGTCAAATAGTTCGGTGGGCTGTGTACCCGTCCTAAAATCCAGTTGCAGGCGCTGGTCTTCCCTTACCTTAATACGGCTCACCGCTGTACCGGTTTTAATGGCTACACCCAGCTTACGGGCTTCATTTATAAAACAATCTATAATGCTTTGAGAACTGTGCGAGGCGGGAAAAACGCGCTGGTCATCTTCTACTATAAGCGGAACGCCCCTGGACTCAAACCATTGCATGGTATGGGTGGTATTAAAACGATGAAAGGCTTTTTTCAGTTTTTTACCTCCACGGGGATAGGCTTCGCATAGCGTGCTTACAGAGCTGCAGCCATTGGTGACATTACACCGCCCTCCGCCAGATACTTTTACCTTGGCCAGAAGCTTCTGCGACTTCTCAAAAACCGTAACCCGGGCGTGCGGATGATTTTCCTTTACCGCTAAGGCCGAAAAAAAACCGGCTGCACCACCACCTATAATTGCCACATTCATTGTAACCGAAGTTTAGTAAAGGAAAATAGTTTGCTGATTCATTTACTGCGTTTGCGCCAGGTCTCTAACCGAAACCCCGTTAATCACTACATCAGATAGCACGGCATCCCCGTTCTTTATATACACCAGAGCATAAGTTATTTGGCTGCTATCCTGCAAAGCCTGCCGGTAAGCTTTTTCAGCGCGGGGCGCTTTGTGCTCTTCCATATAAAAACGGTCAAAGGGGTAGTCCAGGCTTACACTTCCGGGGCCTGTTGCGCTTACGGTAGTTTTAATAAAATTCCCTTCTTCTGCAAAAGCTTCTTTAGATACCGCTTTTATATGAGCAAAGCCCAGGGAATCAGCAGTAATAAGGGCGTAAACTGTTTCATTGCGGATCCAGTTTTCAGGATCTTCTACATCTATAGTGTTGTTTTCATAACTGAGTGTAATGTATTTTCCCCTGAAAGGATCCGTAGGATCAAGCGGTGCGGTGCGGAATTTATGCGCTATACCGCTTTCCAGTACCTCCGTTTTATTGAGTATCATGCGGGCCGGAATATACCATTGCAACAGGGCCATACCCACAAATGCTATCAGTACTATAAGCTTAGTCTGATTCATGCTTTCGTTTTTTAAGGGTATAATAGTTGGCGGCAAAAAAACCTATGCCTACGGTTACAAAAAGGATTCCGCGCACTACAAAGCTCAGATCACGATCAAAAAAGCGGCATATGGCCAGTACGCTGATAATTAAGAGCCCGTAATTCAATAGGCCTAAATGATCTTGCCGCACACCATTCCTGAGGGTAAGAATACCAATGACCAGTACATAGGCATTGATCAGCAGGGTGGCAAAAGCGGAAAACGTACCTATTATAAAAGTTGGAATGAACAGGAGAAATATAAATGCCATGGGCTTTGTGCTTACGGAAGGATTCACTCTTATGTTTCTGAACAGAAGGCTGGTGGCCATGATGGTGAGTATTCCTGAAACCAGAAACTCCGGAGTGGTTATAATTTCATCAAGTGAAAAGGTCTTTGCCCGGAGGTCTTCCCAAAACCAGTCAAAGCTCAGTACCATTAAAAGCACGGTGGTACCAGCCGCTCCTAATACTTTGTAGCCGTTGCTGGCGGGCTTCAGTTTTTCGAAAAACGCCAGTTTACCTACGAGGTAGAAAAGGCCGAACAGGCTGAAATAAGCTACAAACATCAACTCTTCGTCCTTATGGGCCACGGTACCTAAGGCAATGGTTAGAGACAAAGGAATGATCCAGTTGTGGAAGCTTACAAAGTTACTCTGTGGTTTTTTAATACATAAGCGGTAATAATGGGGGAGAACCGCCAATAGCATGAGCCCGTATACATAGGAAGGAGAGGAGGGGAAAGACCAATATCCCGTTTCGGTAGCGTAAAAGCTTATACCTATAATATACAGCAGTGAACTTACGGAAGACTGCATCACATACACCAATGGCAAACCCAAAAGCAAGCAGCTTAGCAGGAACGAATGGAGGTCACCCGGTATATGATAAATCTGACCAATAAGAGAAATGCAGGCACCAATGGACAGGAAGAGAAAGGCTGATCCACCTTCGCGCCAGGCCGTGGTATTGCGTTTTTTAAGCAGGGCATAGGCACAAATACCCTGTCCGCTAAGCAGGGGTATAAAGGCCAGTATGGTTTTTACAGTCAGTGAAAGCTGATCCCAGTTATGGGCAATGATGAGGATAATGCCCAGGCCCACCAGTATAGCCCCCAGAATACCAAAGACAATAAATAAGGGGTTGGTGGCAGCCTCATCCCGGTTTTGGTAATACGTACGGATGCGGTCAGCCGTATCAGGAGTGATGACTCCTGCTTTTATCAATTCCGGAATTTCTTTAGGTAAACTCATGTTGGTTAAGTCCGGTTTACAGGCTAATGATTCTGAGGCCGCAAAATACAAATATCCCGGGTGCGGGACGTTGATCCTGCGATCTACAAACGAAGGTTGAAGTTTATAAGTCCTGGTTTGGGTTTATAGCAAAGGCTGCCGGAAAGTAATAGGGTTTATCTACTGCGATGGGTGTACATAGATAAGTGCAACGGAATCTATATCCAGGCGTAAATAAATGGGGTGGATCTACATAGCCTAACTCTCACCTTTTGCAATTATGCAGTATGAAGAGACAAACCAATAATATCAACTACCCGCAGGCTCTTTTTTCCGGGAAAGCACCAGTTTATAATACCCCAGATAACCCTGTTCAATAAAATAGGCCGAAGTAAGCCCCGCAGCCACCTGTTTTACAAACTCCAGCGGCAGTATTTTCAAGCGGGTCAGGGCTTTCAGAACAGAAGGGAAACGGAGGGCCTTGAAGGCACCCTTTTGGAAAGTCTGCATATTGGGCAGTACATTTTCACTGTATTCGGTCATTTCCTCAATGTTCATAAAACTCAGTTTCTCTGAATTTACAATGGAGTCAAGGCTGTAAAACTGTTCCAGGGCAAAACCCCAAAGCAATAAATTATAAGCTTTTAAAGAAGCCTCATCCGTTAAAGGATCATTTGTTTTCCGGAGACCGTCAAATACCACCAGTTTTCCGTTTTCGGTAAGGAGCTTTGAGTAGCGCTCCAGTACACCGGCCATATCCTGTGAATGGCAAAGGGTTTCCACGGCAAAGATCAGATCGTAGCGTTGATCGGTGTGAGACGGCTTATCAAAACTATCCTGGTAAAAAGAAGCGTTGGACAGTTTCTTTGTGTTTTCCCGGGCTCTTTCCACATTACTGGCCGTAAGGTCAATACCCGTAAAATTTACGTTCGGATTTTTTTCGGCCAGGTAGCGGGTATTAAAGCCCATACCAAAACCAAGCTCCAGCACATTGGAATACTTATGCTGCGCTATGAGTTCGTCAACAAACTGCGCCTGGTACTGCAATTTATGCAGGTGGGGCACCCCGTTTGAAAACGAAACGGGAACGTGCATGGCTCCCTCCGGAGAATGGAATTTCCGGTAAAAAAAAGAGGATTTTGTGTAATAGGAACGGATCACTTGTTCCGAAATTCCCTCACCGTGGATAGTATCTGCACCAACAATGTTGTAAATTCTTTGGCAATGATCAGCCAGCATAGTTGTATTCATAAGCAATGGGATGGGCTCCAAATCGTAACAGCGTGTAAATCTAAGGTGGTTTTATAGAATAAGGGGCTTCTCAAACTGAAAACTGAACAAGAAGTCATGCTGAGCGCAGTGGAAGTGCGGCTTCTGGCTTTTAGGGTTTGGCGTACACCCCAAATACAAAGTCATCGGAATGATCTTGTAAGAAAACATCTTCCACTTCAAAGCATTTACGCAGCCAGGCTTTGGCTTGAGGGTCATCATCGGTACAGAAGTTATGAGCAATGTCTTTTAACAAGAGGTGCAGTATATTACCACCCAGTGGCTTTTCTTCCACTACCTTAAAATGGGCATGAGTGGCGGGTAGTATCTGTTCTGAGTTTATGGACTCCGAAGGATCAGAAAGTATCATTCTAAAAATGCCCGGCCGTGACACATTGCGTTTTATGAAAGGCGTATGGAGAATTTGCCGGTAGTTTTCCGGTAGCTGTTTCAGCATTTTACGGCTGGCCCTTAATTGTGCCTTAGTCCATTGGAGGCGGGCAGGCCCTACAAATTCATTTAGAACCAGATAACCATCCGGTTTAAGCACCGGTAATACAAAGGCTTTATAAATGGCTTCAAAATCCTGAAAGTGGTGCAGACTCTGGTGGAAAAGCACTATATCGTAGCTCTCCGGAACATTGAGCTCGCTGAAGTCCCGTACTTCAAAGCGGCAGTTGGTCAGACCTTTTGCTTCAGCTTTTTTTTGGGCCTGTGTAACAAGGGCAGGAGCCAGGTCCACCCCATGCACCAGCTCAAAAGGTCCATGTTCCGCAAAGTAAAGTTCATGGCTGGCACTGCCGCAGCCTATGGAAAGTAGTTTCAGGCCAGTGCGCCCTTTCAGGTAGGTATTAATTACGTATTGCTCGTAGGGAAGCTGAGGATCACCACTGGCCATTTGGTTTAGCCGTTCGCGTACCTCGGGTATCATGTTCCAGATGGAGATGGAAAAATCATGGTTAAAGGTATTACGGGTACGCATTTTAGAGCTAAGTCCCAAACGGGTCCATACAGACTGCCATCCACGCTGATACGCACGGATCATTACGTCACCAAGATCGCCTTTGGAAAAATAGGTTTTCATGCTTTATTCAAGTTCACAATAATACAACCTTCTGCCGGGACATCCCGTATATAAAGCATGTTACGAACTACGCTTATTATACTCAGCTTTTGGGTATGGGCTTGTGCCCCGGATGATAAAGAGACTTTTAACACAGGTATTTACCGCGGACATAAACCGGTGGGAAAAAGTTTTACCTACCTGGCTTTAGGCGACAGTTACACCATTGGTACGGCTATAGGCGAAGAAAATAGTTACGCCTCTCTTTTGGCGGATTCATTAGAACACCATGACTCGGTGAGTAGTGTGGAGTTGGATATTATAGCCCGTAACGGATGGACCACTACCAATTTGTTAAACGCTTTGGATAATGAAAAGCCTGCTCATGATTACGATCTCGTAAGCTTGCTTATAGGGGTAAACAACCAGTACCAGGGACAAAGTAAGCTTATATACCGCAATGAGTTCACCACTCTGTTGGAACAGACTATACAATACGCAGGAGGAGACACCACTCGTATTGTGGTATTGAGTGTTCCTGATTGGGGTGCCACCCCGGCCGGGGCTGCTGACAGAAGTACTATAGCCACAGATGTGGATGCCTTTAATGCGATCAATAAAGAAGTAGCAGAAGCCATGCACGTGACGTATGTGGATATTACTCCGGTAAGTCGCACGGCTACAGGCCGTACAGAGTTGGTTGCTTCGGACCAGCTTCATTTTTCTGCTGAAATGCATGCCCTATGGCTTAGCTTACTGTATGATCCGGCTGTATATGCAATGCTTCCTTAAGCTTGCATAGTTTTTGTTTCTTTGAGCGACAGATCTTTTTACGATGCAGAAGAAATTCCTTTTAGGGCTTGTAATGAGCCTGTTTTGTTCCCTTTTAACAGCCCAGTCCAACCGCTCGGTAAAGTATTTTAACAAGGCCCGTGAAGCTGTGGCCAATGATGAGTACCAGGATGCGAAGGAATATCTTGAAAAAGCTATAGAAGACAGTCCTGATTATACCGAAGCTCTTCTTTTTGCGGCTGATCTGTACCGCAAGGAAAACAAACTGGATAAGGCACTGGGCTATTACGAAAAAGTAATGCGCAGCAACCCGCCTTATTATACCTTTCTTTTTTACGGACAAACCTTATTTGCCGCTGGTAAGTATACAGAAGCTGTTAAGGCGCTGAATACGTATCAGCAAAGCCCCCGGGCCAATCCAAAATACGCTGGTGAAGTGCAGCAGCTCATTGATAATTCCAATTTTGCCCTGCAATCCAGGTCGCAGCCTAAGCCCTATAACCCGGAAAACATGGGCAAGGAGATAAATACCGATCAGATGGAGTATTTCCCTTCCGTTTCCGCAGATGGGAATACCTTGGTGTTTACCCACCGTAATATGGAAGGTGCCAAAACCGATGAAGACTTTTGGATAAGCCAGCGCGACAGCAGCAGTGCCCCGTGGAAGAAAGCTCAACCCTTACGCGGATTCCTGAATACAGAACTCAATGAAGGCGCACAGGCCCTTACTTCAGACGGCAACATTATTTATTTTGCCGCCTGTGAAAGGCGGGATGGCTTTGGGTCTTGCGATATTTATGCTTCCTTTTACCAGGGTGAAGGTATTTGGAGCAAACCCGTAAACCTGGGTGATAGTGTAAACTCCCGGGTGTGGGACAGCCAGCCCTCTATTTCATCAGACGGTAAAACCCTCTACTTTGTGCGGGGCCGCAGTAGTTACGATAAAAATATTGATATCTATTATGCAGAGCTTCGTCCCGATGGACGCTTTGGCAAGGCTAAACCTTTGCGTGGAAAGGTAAATACCGGTGGACAGGAAACATCTCCTTTTATACATTTTGACAACCAAAACCTGTATTTTTCTTCCAACGGGCATCCCGGGATGGGCGATCTGGATTTTTTTGTGTCCAGGCGACAGCCGGACGGCAGTTGGGGCAGCCCGGAAAACCTGGGTTATCCTATTAATACCGGAGGGCAGGAGTTCAGCCTGATTGTAGCCCCTGATGGAAAGACGGGTTATTTTGCCAGTGATGCGCTGGAAGGTGGATTGGGCTTGCTGGATCTCTATTCCTTTGAACTGCCCGAGGAGGTGCGCGCTATTGAAATTGCCTACATCTCCGGTAAGGTGACCAACAAAAAGACCGGTGCACCCATTGCTACAGATATTGACTTTACCGATATTGATAGTGAACAGAAAATACTGACCGAGCGCAGCAGACGCAGTGGGAATTACTTTGCGGTATTGCCCGGTAATGCCGACTATGCCCTGAATATTCAGGCCGAGGGTTATTTGTTTTACTCCAGGAATTTTAGCCTGGCTACCCAAACCGCTGACCGGGCCTTTGAACTGAATGTGGAATTGATACCCATAGAAGTAGGGGAGCGCGTGAAGCTGGAGAACGTATTCTTTGCTACCGATTCCTATGAACTGGATACACGTTCCAATGCTGAGCTTAACGAGGTAGCCCGCTTTATGAAAGCCAACCCCAGTGTGAAAATAGCTTTAGAAGGACATACCGATAAGGAAGGTAATGCCGCCTATAATAAAACCCTGAGTGAGAAGCGTGCTCAATCTGTACGCACCTACCTGGTGGAGCAGGGGATAGCCGCAGAACGGCTAATCGCCAAAGGTTATGGTGACACTCAGCCTGTGGCTACCAATGATACGGAAGAAGGTCGCCAGCTGAACCGCAGAACGGAGTTGAGGATTACGGGGTATTAGAGAGGCTTAAACAGATCTGCAATACACGCCCTTTTAATAAGGTAATTAAGCTTGTTGTAAACAAGTTGCTTTTGGGGGTTTACGCAGAAAGATTGAGCAGACTTTACTTCACTAAAAAATGTAATACGCCCCAACGCCCACCGAAGAACCGGTAAACACCCCGGGCAGAGCCCAGGCTAGCAGGTTTTGCGTGCCTATGGTCAAACGGTAATGGTCGGCCAGTGTAACTACATAGGCGGCTTTTAAAGCTACCGTATTAAAACCACCGTAGGTTAGTTCGTTTCGTAAGCGATGATTTTCACCAAAGCTCCATAAAGCCCCGGCCCCAAAGCGGGGAATGTAAGCGGTGAGGTAACGGTATTCCAACAATCCATAAAGCTCTTTGAGGTACTTTGCGTCTTTACAGGGCTTAGCCAGGCGCAACGAAAAGTGAAAAGGCATGACAGCGGCATAAGCATCCCGGTCATTACTAAATAATCCGTTTTGGATACGGTCGCGTTCGGAGGCTACCAGGCTGTCATTCAGGTCAAAAACACTTTCAAAGTTGGCTCCCTTAAAACGGAAGGTAGAATCTACTTTGGTTTCGGAAAGCCCGGACCAGAAGATCACCCCCACATCTTCCAACAGGAAGTCCAGCCGGTATTTCTTTTTTTGCAGCGGGAGGCTCATTTCAAAACCGGTAGCTATACCCAAACCTCCAAAGGATAGATTACCAGTACCGGTTTCCCGCAAGGTGTAATCCAGTTCCGCATCTATATACTCTCCATTGGGTTCGGTATATATCCGGGCTTTGTCCACAGCATAGGAGCTGTATTCATGGCCTGCCACAATGCCTATATCTACCTTATAGGGCAGTGAATCATACACCGCTTCATAGCGGTATTTTAAATTGGTATACCACCAGTTTTCATAACGGGAGGGACCCAGATCAACCGTTTGGCCGGCAAAGCGTTTATTCCCGAAAAGAGCCAGGGCCAGAGCATTTTCTGAAAACCGGGCGCCTGTAAAAAAGCGATTCTCTATACTAAAATAGTTGCCCGGTTTATAAGCCCCCAGTATGAAAAAGCCTGGTTGTTCATACGTAAGATCCAAATTTTGCCAATAACCAAAACGCAATCCACCGGAGGCCTGCGAAAGAATATCTTCTTTTAGGCCGGCCTCTAAAAAGCTGGCCCATGCCAAATCAAGAATTGAGGTAAAAGGTACTTTGGAATTTGCACCACCCAGTTCATATGAAAGACCAACCACAGCTGGTTTAGATGTTAAAGCCAGTATTTGGGCGTTGGATAAAGTGTCTTGTTGTGCGCTGGCCACTCCTAAAACCAGCCAGCTAGCCAACAGGCTTACTACTATCTTTTTCATTTACCGGTACGTAGTTTTAGATCACCAGCCAATGTAAGGTCCAGGTAATTATCACTGTAAAACTTAACCGGCCCTGGAAAATCAGGGGTGGAAAAGCGGGCTTCAAAAACGATAAACTGACAATTTTTTAAGTGAGCAATATTTTCCGGTGTTAAGGCATAACGACTGCGGCTTTTTACCGCTTCACTTACCCTTTGGTTGTTATCCAGACGAGCAGGATCCAGCAGATCAGCAGAGGTAAGGGTGTTTAATACTACCCGGTTTTCATCCAGTAAAAGCATGTTTACCGCCACAGCAAAGGGAAAGGCGTTAGTACCTATCACTACCAACTCACCGGATTGCAGTTGATCTTTTGGGTCCAGGCCCGCATAGCTAAAAGAGGAAGTATCGCGAAATAGCAGGTTTTGGAAAGCGAGGTTAAGCGGTATCTCGGTACTTAAGTAAGTGGTAATCCCATAGTCTCTGTAAATAAACTGTGTATACGTGGGAGAAGAAGTATTTCCGTTGAGATAAGTACTCAGGTCCAATTCAAAAATATCCGGCTGTATTTCCAGCAGTTCATCTATGTTACTATTGGCTGTGGTAATGGGTATCTGGAGTAATCCGGGACTGGGTTTATCACCGGGCGTATTTTCTATAGCGGCAGGAATGGTGAACTGCTGCCCCAGTGAAGTCCAGGATAGGGGAGCAGGGCTACCCGAATTTTGACGGGCACTAAAGGAGTTAAATACCGATATCAGCGGAGCGCCAATGTAATTCTCCACTTCCAGTGATAAGTTAACCTCCGCAAGATCCAGCTGATCGGCACCGGAAAGAAATTCAAAGAAATCAGCGGCACTGCTCTCCTGTGTATGGGTGGTGTCCTTACCCAGGAAACCATAGCTCCGGGAGGCCAGCAGATCTATAATTCCGGTTTTCAGAAATACACTGTCTTCCAGAGAAAGGGTGATCAGCTTACCAGACGAATCTATGCGGGCATTGGTAGTCGTATAGAAAGTATTGAAGAGGCCACTGCCTGGCTCACCAGTAAGATCTACCGTATATCCGGTAATGTCTTTTTCAGCGTAGTGGGTAGAAAAATTCCCGGCTACGGCAGCCGGGACAATTTCATTAAAAGCCAGGGGCATGCCACCGTTAGTGGCAGAGGGTATATTGTATTCAAATACCAACTGATCTTCAATAGTGCTGGTGGCATCCAGGAACATCTTCCCGCTGTCCACTACCATAGAAGTAAGCTCTCCCCTAAAATTCTCAATCTCGGTATTTTGGGTTTCCTCTAACAATATCTGATTGGGGAAAATGGCTGTGGCCTGCACCGGATCAAGATCTTTAATAGTAACTGAAATATTCAGCAGATCTGTGGTATCAATGGGGACATTGGTGCTGCGGCTGCCGGGCGAATCAATATTTTGGATAATGGTGCGTATCTGGCCTTCTATTACAATATTATTGTCCAGCCTTACGGAATCAGCGTAAGCTGTATTGGAAGGTATGGTGGCTACAAAGCGGTTCATTATATCAGGACCTCCGCTCAGGTTGCGAATGGCATATTGAAAATTGGTAATATCTACCGGAAACTCGTTAAACATATTAATGACCAGCCATCCGTCTCTGAGAGTCATACTCTGGAAGAACTCTGTGGCATCCAGGGTAAAACCATAGGGGCCAAAACCATCCATAGGTGGAACGGTAGCATTGCTTCCGTTGTTAATGATCACTACTGCTCCGGCAGCCCCGGATTTCTGAGCCAGCTGCCCCAATGATATGGCATTGGAAATTACCCGGGTACCCAGGTTGATATTTTGCAGCTTAACGGTATTAAAATACTCCTTATTAAAGGTTTCATTTATCCGCTGAAACTTAAAATCACTGAGCTTATTGCGGTATACAATACTCAACTTACCATCCGGATCAACCGTGAGAGTTGAATCGGTGAATAAGTCTTCAATATCAAGTCTTGAGTTGAGGATCGGGCTTAACGCATCTATATCCCACTGTGCTGTATCCCGATCGGGCCGGCATGCGCCACAAAACAAAATACTTGTAATCAGTACCTGACGGAAAAGAATTAAAAAAAAAGATCTTGAGGTCATTTACGGCAAATTAAGGAAGAAAATCTGTATTCTGCGTTTCCCTGCGTCTACGGGACCTTTACTAAGGTTTAAGGGTGGTTCACTAAAAAATTATGGTAAATTTAGATCAACACCATGACATTTAGTTAAGTATCAACTATTTTTGTACTTGAAAAATCACATGAAGTAACCATTCCTGATTATCCGCTTTCCTTTTATAAAGATGTGTTTGGGTGTATTAACAAAGTGAGGTTACCCAATTGTGGTAAATGCATAACTGAAATATAATTGCTAAGGTTCATGAAGAAGATTTTTTACGTTGTATTACTTGGTTTAGCGGCCATGGGGTGTTCCCGGGACAAGGTAGATTTTGACTTGCTGGATGATATCAGGGTAAGTCCCGGATTACGTGTTCCACTGGTTAATGCCCATCTTTCATTGGGTGATCTGGTAAAAGAAGATTCGCTGATCAGCATTGGTTCAGATAAGTCCATCAGCATTTCATATTATAATGATAGTCTCTTTGGTTTTAATGCCATTGAGTTTGTAGAGATACCTGAACAGGACCCCATACCAGTGCCTTTAAAAGTAGGAGACCCACCCTTTGAGGTGGGAATTGCCCTTGGTACACTGGCCGGTTCGGAACTAAACAATGCTGTTTTTGATGAAGCCACGCTGCGTTATGGGGTGTCTACTGCTTTGCCGGTTGCCTCAGATGTGGAGTTCACTTTTACCTTTACCAACGCCACTTTAAACGGAGTAAGGTTTGAACATACTTTTGTTCTGCCTGCGCTTGCCACGGAGTTTGAGGATTCTCTGGATATATCGGGTATTGATTTTGATCTTAGTAATAATGGGGCCGATATTAATTACCTGGGCATGAAAATGGAAATTACGGATCCCGGTCTTGCCCTTCCCGCTCAGGACTTTATCAATGCTGTACAGCTAAGTGGTTTAAAAATAGCAGAAGCCAATGGTTTTTTTGGTCAAAAAGTAATCAATATCCCTAACGGGCAGTTCGATTTTGACATTTCAGCTCTTAATGACCTTACTGATGGGTTATACCTGGCTAATCCTACCATCCGCTTGATTACCGCCAGTTCTATGGGTATAGGCCTCAAGTTCAAGCCCGATTTCTTTGGTGTGAATGCAGCCGGTTCAATAGCTAACCTGAATGCGGATGAGTACCGCGTGAATCAGGCAGGCTCCAGTACGGTTATGGATACCACGGTTATTACCATAGATAAAGATAATTCCGGTATTGTAGATTTCCTGGCTAATCTACCCAGACAAATAACCTACGGGGGGCAGGCGCAATTAAATCCTGACGGTGTGGCCGCTAATTTTATTTCTAAAGATGCCCGCATGAATATTGGAATGGAGATAGACATCCCCCTGGAAATTACCGCTACGGATATGCGCATTGAAGAAACCATAAAGGATGTAAATATCAGTAGTAGTGATAATCCCGATGCCATTGAGTCATTGGCACTTTACTTCCGCACCGAAAACGGCTTTCCGTTTGAAGTAGACCTGGATATAGCATTTTTAAGTGAAAATGATTCCGTTTTGGAAACGGTTCAGATTCCTCTGTTAGATGCTGCTGCTGTAGATGTGAACGGAAGGGCAAGCCAGAAAAGCAATTCAGAATATGAAGTGATTTTTGAAAAAGAAGATATTGATGGTTTACTGGGAGCCAGGAGTATTCGCATAGTGGGCCGTTTAAGTACTTCTAACGGTGGTCAGGATGTGGTGAAGATGTTCACGGATTATGAACTGGACGTTCAGATTGCCACTCAAACTAAAGTTAATTACTAAGAACCGGAACTATGAAGAATTGGATACAGACCTTAACATTTGTTTTTATTACAGTTGTGGCTTCTGCTCAAAGTGATCTTACCCTTTATAACTTTAACGCTATTCCGCAATCCTTACATACCAATCCGGCATACCCGCAGCAAACCAAAGTGTGGGTAGGTTTGCCGGTTCTTTCCGGAGTGCAATTTCATTTTCACAACAACGGTTTTAAATTGGTAGACCTTTTGGCTACCGGTAGTGATGTGAATGATAATATTGACAATATCATAAATAACCTGGATGATAAAAGCCACCTGGCCTTAAACCAAAGCTTTGATCTTTTTGGCGTGGCGTTTAAAATGGGAAATGGTTTTTTCTCTATGGGGGCTACGCAAACCGTTGATTTTAGAATGGACTACCCGGTAGATCTGCTTAAGATAGTTCGGTTTGGAAATGATCAGTATGTAAATCAATCATTGAACGTAAACCAATTTGACTATGAAACTACGGTTCGTACTAATCTTTACATTGGTTACCAGCACAGCCTGATGGATGATAGGTTAAGAGTTGGAGGACGTTTTAAATACATTATCGGTCAGCAGCACTCTTATGTAGAACGCATGAATGCGGAGATCAATACCAATGATGATGGTTTTGAGCTGGATATTAAAACCGATATTCTGATCCGTACCGCTGGTGTATCGGGCATATTTGATGATTCTTTTGGCGATAATATAATGGGTAGTATAATACCTGAGAACAGTGGGGTTGCTGGTGATTTGGGTGTGTTCTACCAGATCAATGACAAATGGGATGTATCAGCCAGTGTAATTGATTTGGGTGTAATTAACTGGTCAGCCGGTACCCGTGATTACATAAGTAACGGGCAATTTACGTATGATGGTATTGATGCGGATCTCTCTAAGGAAGATATGGAAGGTTCGCTACAGGAAACCCAGGATAGCCTGAAGGCAGCTTTTGATTTTGAAGAAGTAGACGGAGAAAGCTATTCACGTTGGTTAAGCCCCAGGGTATTTGTAGGGGCCAATTATAATTTTAACGAAAAGCATTCATTAGGCGCCCTTTACCACGCTCGTGTATGGAATGGCGAGGCTTTCCATGATTTTAGTTTGAACTATCGCGGCAGATGGTCACGTATGTTCCAGTTCATTACATCTTATTCCGTAATCAATGGAACTTACAATAATGTTGGAGTGGGTTTTGACCTTAAAATGGGCCCGGTGCAACTTTACGTACTTTCGGATAATGTATTGGGTGCACTTATGTATGAAAACCTGCAAACCACCAACCTTCGCGTAGGACTAAACTTTACTTTTTACGGAAAGAAAAATAAAGGAATTGAAGCTACACCATTGGTAGACCCTATTCCGGCTGCTCCTGAAGAAACTCCGGAACCGGCTGATTCTAATGAAAACAACAATTAATAATTACAAATACTTTTAACTAAATCGCAACACAATGAAAAGAGTTGTCCTTAATTCACTTCTAATTGTTTCTATGATAGGTATGGTAGCCTGTGATGAAGATAATCCCCTCGAATCTTCCGATGGTGCTACTGAACTTGCACTGGGAGAATACTATATGGAAGCAGAAGGCATTGTATCCTATCTTTATAATTTAACCGACCGTGCTTACAACGATTCTACTTTCCAGGCTTCAGATTCTACTACCATCTGGGGTATTCCTGTAGTAGGAACTACTACTTCTCTTATGGAGCTTCGTTTCGGCAACGGTATTACCGGAAATGATGGTATTACCCGTAAAGGTAAAATTACCGTTAGTGAGAGTGGAAACTTTGCCGCTACCGGTGGAAGCCTGAGCCTTGCCTTTGATAACTTTGTGGTTAATGACAGAGCTATTGGTAACAATAACACCAATATGAGCATAGCTAATGACGGTGTGGGTTCTTACAGTGTAGGCATCACTGATTTTGGTATAGCTAATGAATTTGCTTACTCAGGTTCTAAAACTATTTCCTGGACTTCCGGACTTTCTACTCCTTCAGAAGATGATGATCAGTATAACGTAGGAGGTTCTTTTAGCGGAAGCGAAACAGAAACAGGTAATGGAATTGCCGGAAACGTGGTTGAACCTTTGGTGTATCACCGCAGCTGCGCCAGCGGTGTGGTTTCAGGTTTGGTTGATTTTACCCTTTCCGGAGATAGTCTTGCTTTTAATATGGGAAGCGTAGACTTTATTAAGGATGACAACTGTAACAATGCTGCAGTAATTACCATCGAAACAGAAAACGGTGGTAAACTGGTATTTCCCAAAACTTTTAATGGTTTTTAAGGCATAACAAAAACCTAATACTTGTACTTGGGCCAGCGGGTTTTTAAAAACTCCCTGGCCCTTTTTTCCTGGCTGTTATCGCCCGGGTTGTAAAAGGAAGTGCCGGTAATTTCTCCGGGTAGAAATTCCTCGTCAATAAAATTGCCCTTATGGGAGTGGGCATATTGATAATCTTTGCCATACCCTAATTCTTTCATCAATGCGGTGGGTGCGTTCCTGATGTGAAGAGGCACAGCAAGATCTCCGCTTTTCCGTACCTCGCTTTGTGCCTTTCCTATTGCCTCATAACTGGCGTTACTTTTAGGAGAGGTAGCCAGGTAAATAACACATTGAGCCAAAATGATGCGGCCTTCGGGCCAACCTATTTTTTGTACGGCATCAAAAGCAGTATTGGCCAACAGCAATGCGTTGGGATTGGCCATCCCAATATCTTCAGAGGCCAGTATCAGTAAACGCCTGGCAATAAACTTAGGGTCTTCACCACCTTCAATCATTCGCGCCAGCCAATATATCCCGGCATTGGGGTCGCTACCCCGTATGGATTTGATGAAAGCGGAAATTATGTCGTAATGCTGTTCACCATTTTTGTCATAAAAAGCCGGACGGTTCTTTAGTACCTTCTCTACTTCTTCATTGGTTATCTCATTTTCAGCATCCAGATTTCCGGCAATTAGTTCCAGTGTGTTCAGAAGTTTCCGGGCATCCCCTCCTGAAAAACGGAATAATGCTTCTTTCTCCTTTATTTTCAGAGACTTATCAATTAACCACTGATCTTCTCGTAAAGCCCGTTCCAGCATTTTTTCCAGGTCACTTTTTTCAAGTGCTTTTAAAACGTACACCTGTGAACGTGACAAAAGGGCGGAGATCACTTCAAAGCTGGGATTTTCAGTAGTAGCTCCTATGAGTGTAACCACACCTTTTTCTACGGCTCCCAGCAGACTGTCCTGTTGCGATTTACTGAAACGGTGTATCTCATCAATAAAAAGGATAGGTGTTTGACCCTGTGCAAAAAGTCCTTGGCCTTCGGCTTTTTGAATAACCTCTCTAACCTCCTTAACTCCTGAATTGATAGCACTTAGCGTGAAAAAAGGCCTTTCCGAATACTTAGCAATTAATCCGGCCAGGGTGGTTTTTCCTACTCCCGGAGGTCCCCAGAAAATCATGGAAGGAACTATTTTTCGTTCCAGGAGTTTTCTAAGAGAGCCCTGTTTCCCTATCAGATCTTCCTGACCAATGAACTCATCAAAATTCGTGGGTCGCATACGTTCTGCGAGAGGAATTGCCATAGTGCACAATTTTTGAGAGGGTAAAAGTAGTACTTTTAAGAGCGGTTATGAGTTTGATTAGACCTGGAGATAGTTACAATGATGTGTTTATTCCGCATGATAAGGGTATTGGTTTTTTGCTAAAACCATTCCTCTTCGTAATGCTGCTATGGATTATTTTCTGGGCTGATTTCCGGTATGACCTGGAATTGTTTCACTTGGGTATTTATCCTCAAAACTGGACGGGTTTAAGCGGAGTGGTATTCTCACCCGTTATTCACGGAAGCTTGCAACACCTCACCAATAATACTATACCCGTTTTAGTTCTGGGTTCATCTTTATATTATTTCTATCCCCGGGTGGCTAATTTCATAGTTGTTGTTTCATGGGTGATCAGCGGCCTTATTGTATGGTTTATAGGGCGTGAGAGCTACCACATAGGCGCTTCCAGTTTAATATATGCCCTGGCCGGGTTTATTTTTCTCAGTGGCATATTGCGGAAGCAGGCGAATTTACTTACCCTATCGCTGCTGGTGGTTTTTGTTTACGGCAGTTTGGTATGGGGTGTTTTGCCTATAGATGAACAGGTGAGCTGGGAAGCACATTTGGCGGGAGCCTTCAGTGGTTTTGCCCTTGCCTTTCACTTTCGTAAAGTAGGCCCGGCACAAAAGCCCAAAAAGTATAGTTGGGAATTAGAAGAGGAGGAGGAAGAGGATGATCTGATAGGCGATGCATGGAAAAACTACTCAGGAGAACATTCAGTAACGTATTTTTATAAATCCAAACAAGACGAAAACGATGATCAAAAGGCTTAGTATCCTTTTGCTGATGGGGCTTTCCACTTTGGCTTCGGCCCAGCAATATTTATATATAAAAAGGCAGGGCGAAATGCCAGCTGAGCGACTGGGTTTATACGATGTAGTAAAGATCCGTACTACCGATGGCGAATCATGGGTAAAAGGCAGTGTACAGAATATTGCTCTGGAATCTATTACCGTAGGGGGGCAGATATATCCGTTGAAAAATGTGGAGGGCCTCCGCACATATAACGATTTGGTGAAAATTACCGGAACGGCTATTTGGGGAGCAGGAGCTCTTTTTACTTCTATAGCTTTTGTAAATCGCCTGGCCAATGGTGACCGGCCCTTACTATTTCCTGGTCAAATAGCTTTTGGAGCAGGTATGCTGGCTGGAGGAGCTTTGGTAAGCTGGCTTGCCAGAAGAACGTACCGTACATCAAACGGATATTATTTTGAGGTTATTGATCTCAGCCAGAATTATACACCTTGAGCAAAACAGCAGTAATTATAGGAGCAACCGGACTTATTGGTGGAGCTGTATTAAAACAGCTTCTGGCTGATGAACGCTATGCTAAAGTGGTAGTGCTGGCCCGTAAAAGTACCGGGCTTACACACACCAGGTTAGAAGAGGTTATAGGTAATTTGCTGGACGATAATTTCTGGAAATTAAAAATGCTGGTGGATGAGGTTTTTTGTTGCATTGGCACCACCCAAGCCAAAACCTCGGATATGCAGGTGTATAAAAATATAGATTATGGTATACCAGTTCATGCGGCTCAATGGGGTTTACGCTCAGGTATGCAGAAGTTTTTGGTTATCAGTTCTATGGGCGCTAGTAAAAACAGCCGTATCTTTTATTCACGCACCAAAGGTCAGATGGAGGAAGCTTTGCGCAAAATGGCCATTCCCAGGCTTTATATCTTAAGACCATCACTTTTATTGGGAGACAGAAATGAATTCCGGCTGGGAGAGGCCGTTGGTAAGTTCTTTACCAAGACTTTTTCCTTTCTAATACCAGCCCGTTATAAGGGAATAAAAGGAGAAACCGTAGCACAATCCATGGTTATTTTAGCCAATTCTACCTCTCAAAAAGTAATTTACGAATCTGAAGAGCTACGTTCGTTGGTTTCTTTATGATCTGTGGCCTGTGCAGCTTGCGAAGAATCAGAGCCAGACGGAGATGGTATTTTCCGAAAGCGGAAAGAGTAATAAATAATAAATACTCCCAGGATGAGGCTATAGAAACCTACTAAGTAATTCAGAGTATCAATACTATCAAACGGATTAAAAATAATAAGTCCCCCAAACACCAGACTTATAGCGCCATTTACCAGAAAAACCAGCTTATTGGCTTTAGTGCGTATGGCACCTATAAATTGTATAATGCCCATAATACCGGCCCATCCTCCTAATGCATAGGTGAAAATGGTAGCTGAAGAACTTTCATATACAAGGATAAGGCTACCCAGAATAAGCTGAGCCAGGCCCAGTGTAAATAGTAAACCCCAGGTTTTACCGCTTCTTTGTGCAATGAGAGCTACCGTTGCTAATGAGAGACCAAAAACCAATAGGATCAACCCCAGTAGTTGGACAATATTCTTTAAGTCAAAATTTTCGAGGAAGATAGCCAGGCAGCCTAACACTATCAGAAATAATCCCTGTATAGCTGCAATCCACCATTTCTTGCGTAAAGCGTTCATTCGGTTTGATTTTTAATCTATAACCGAAAAGTAGTCAAATTGGTCAGAACTTTTCAAAAACACCTAAGCCAAATAAGGCAAAATCATAACGCACCGGATCATGGGAGTTCATATTTCTAAGTTTGGTATCCAGTTCTTCTACTGCTTTCCAGTCGTTGGCTTTGCGGTTTAATAATCCCAGTTTGCGTGCTACTCTTCCGGAATGAACATCCAATGGGCAGGAGAGAAGTGAGGGGTCTGTGGATTTCCAGATTCCAAAGTCAATACCGTCTGCCGGACGGGCCATCCAGCGCAAGAACATATTCAGTCGTTTACAGGCTGAATTATAGAAAGGATCTGACACGTGTTTGCGGGTACGCGCTAAATGTTCCGGTTGAAAAAAGGAATAGCGGAAGCGCCCGAGGGCGTATTTCATATTAACTTCATCTTCTTTGGGTGCAAATAACTGTTCCATTCCACCTGGCTTACTATATATATTTTGCAATGAGGAGAGAAAAAAACAGAGATCATCATAATTAAATGTACGGTGTACGAATCCTTTAAACCTTTTGAGATCGGCAGATTTATGATTTAGGACAAAATCATGGGGCGCATGATCCATTCCGTTTAGCAGGCGTTCAGAATTCCGGATAATGGTAGGCCGCTGACCCCAGGCAATGGTAGCAGCTAAAAAACCACTGATCTCTATATCTTCCTTTTTAGTAAACTGATGTGGAATCTGGATAGGGTCTGTTTCAATAAAGTCTGGGTTACAATATTCCAGATATTTAGCTTCCAGGAAATCACGAAGTTCATCATTCCCCATTGGTATGTTTTTCGCGGATTAAGATTCTTACTTTCTCAAGGTCTTCCAGAGTATCTACTGCTATGGTAGGTATTTCGGTTATACCCAAACGAATTTTACGACCACTTTCTAACCATCGGTTCTGTTCAAGCGATTCAGCCAACTCTAAGGAACTTTGGGGCAGGCTTGAAAATTCGCGTATCGCTTTTTGCGTAAAAGCATACATCCCAATGTGGCGATAGAAAGTATGATGATCAGTCCAATTGGATTTTAGCTGGTCTCTTACAAAAGGGATGACCGATCTGCTGAAGTAGAGGGCATCCATATTTTTATCCAATACCACAAAAACCCCTGTATTTTCCACCAATTCAGATACGGTTTTAACCGGTATAACCAATGATGCCAACTCTACTTGCGGATCAGTAAAGCAACCCACTATTTCCTTTATCTGCTGTGGGTCTAATAAGGGCTCATCGCCCTGTATATTGATGACTATATCCGGTTTGGTTTTACCCGCTGATATCCATTTTTCCATAGCTTCCAGGCAGCGATTGGTTCCGGTATTATGTTCTCCGGTAAGGATTACCTCTCCGCCAAAGTATTGAACGGCATTATAGATACGTTCATCATCTGTGGCCACCACTACCTGCTTTAGTGCCTTTTTAGCCTGCTCATAAACCCTTTGGATCATAGGCTTACCGGCAATATCTTTAAGAGGCTTCCCCTCCAAACGGGAGGAACCATAGCGGGCGGGAATTATGCCAAGAGTATTCATAATTTTTATTTTCGGCTCTAAGATAAAAAAGCCACTGCGTTAGCAGTGGCTTTCATTGTATCTATTAAAGTGAAGTGAATAATTATGCGGTTTGCTCCTGGTGCTTACCCTCACAAAATTCTTCGACTACTTTGGCATTAAAAGCATCCAAATCTTTCGGAGAGCGGCTGGTAACCATTCCTTCATCCACTACTACTTCCTCATCTACCCAGTCTGCACCTGCATTTTGGATATCGGTTTTAATACTTTGGAAGGAAGTTACCTGGCGGCCTTTTAATACACCTGCTTCAATCAGCATCCAGGGCGCATGGCAAATTGCCGCTACGGGCTTATGTTGATCAAAGAAATCACGAACAAACTTTACCGCTTTACCGCTTCTCCTTAACTTGTCAGGGTTAATAACTCCTCCTGGTAAAATAAGGCTGTTATAATCTTTGGCAGTAACTTCCTCAAGGGTTTTATCTACACCTATTTCTATATTCCAGTTTCCGTCTTTCCAGCTTTTGATAGTTCCATTTTCAAGAGATACCACATGCACTGTGGCGCCTTCTTTTTCAACTGCTTCTTTCGGGCTTATCAGTTCTGATTCTTCAAATCCATCGGTAGCCAGAATAGCTACTTTTCTATTGTCTAAAAGTCCCATTTCTTGTTTTAAATTTTAAGTTAAAAATTGATTTAAGTATGGAAGCTTAGCTTAAAGCTTCCAGTTTCTGTAATTGCTGTAAACTGGTTTTTATCGAGTGTAAATGATCGGACAAAGTTTTTTTATAAGCCGGTTTTAATACCAGATTGTCCACGGCTTCTTTATAATCATTAATAGCATGAAGCTCTCCACGTTCACATTCTTTTAACACGGCTTTGTCATCATTGAGGGACAAAGCTTCCCTGATATTCATCCAGGTTCTATGCACATCTCCCTCAAGGGTAGAGTCTTTATCCGGTGTGCTGTCTAAATCGCTTAACATTTTCTTCAGGTCATGCCCAAACCGGTAACGTTCTTCCGCATTATTCTTATAAAAGGCCTGCAAATCATTATCATTAGTCTGCTCTAAAGCCTGCTTATAGCCTTTCTCTGCATCATAATTCCTTTTTAAAAGAAGGTTTAAATGTTTTGCTGCTGTATTTTCCATATCTCTGTCTTTTTGAAATTGTGTCTAGTCATTACGAAGTGCATTGATCAATTCTTGTTTGTTCATATTACTTCGTCCATTAATTCCCACTTTTTTAGCTTGTTCATAAAGCTCTTCTTTAGTGCGGTTTTCATATTGGGTACCACCACCCTTATCTTCTGAATTAGCAATACGGGCCGCTTTTTCTTTACTCATACCTTTATCCCGCAACGCTTCATACTGCTCTTCATTTTTGATCCGATTCATTTCTTTATCTGGCATAATCAAGAGTTTACCAGTAAGAACAATTTGATAATAGGGAATTGTTTATGAAAACAACAATCTTAATATAGAGGTAAGTAATGGCTTAACACATGAATACTAAAAATCACCCGCAAATTTCCACACGATTAGGTTCTTATGGATATTTACCTGCACAGGAGTAGAAGCCCGAAAACCCTAAAGCTTAAGTGCATAGTAAAGAAAAATTGAAAATACATCAGGAGCTGAGCCAGGCTTGAAGTATGGTGAAAAGCAAGACTTAAGACCAAAAAGGTTTCGCGCACAAGCTTACGACCAAAACTTATCTGGTAAAAGTAGAACCTGCACTGGAAAAGGTAGAGTAGAATTTAGTTTGGTGGTAAGGTTACTCCTGAGTGAATATTTACATTTGCGCTTGTAGACATCTATGACAACAGAACAAGCTAAAAATCGTATTGCTGTGCTTCGTGCCGAATTGGACGAGCACAATTTCCGCTATTACGTGAAAGATAATCCCACTATTTCAGATTATGATTTTGACCAGCTATTAAGTGAGTTGCAGGATCTGGAAGAAAAATTCCCGGAATTTGATGATCCGGGTTCACCTACCAAACGGGTAGGGGGGGAAGTAACTAAAAATTTTGATACCGTACCGCACAAGTACCCTATGCTTTCCTTAAGCAACACCTATTCTAAAGAGGAATTGGAAGACTATTTAAAAAGAATAGCGAAGTTGGTTCCGAATGAAATGGAGTATGTATGTGAGCTAAAGTATGACGGTGCTGCTATTGGTATTACCTATAAGAACGGAGTTTTGGAGCGGGCTGTAACCCGTGGTGATGGTACACAAGGTGATGATATAACCACGAATGTGAAAACTATTCCATCTATACCACTGCGCCTGCGTGGGGAAGGTTATCCGGAAGAGTTTGAAATCAGAGGCGAAATATTCATGTTGCTGGAAGGTTTTAACCAATTGAATCAGGCACGTGTGGAGGAAGGGCTTGAACCTTTTGCCAATCCCAGGAATACCGCCAGTGGAACGCTTAAAATGCAGGACAGTTCAATTGTAGCCAGCCGTCCGCTGGATAGTTTCTTGTATTACGTGCTATCCAATGAAAGAGTGGCAGGGGAGCATTATGAAAGTATGATGAAAGCCCGTGACTGGGGTTTTAAAGTACCATACCCTGAGCGTCACTATATCACCAGAGCCAGGAACTTGGAAGGTATTTTTGATTTCATCAATTATTGGCAGAAAAATCGTCATCATCTTCCGTTTGAGATAGACGGGGTAGTGGTAAAAGTTAATGATTACCAGCAGCAGGACAAGCTGGGATCTACGGCTAAATCACCCCGCTGGGCCATTGCCTATAAATATAAAGCCGAACAAGTATCTACCCGCCTGAACAGTATAAGCTACCAGGTAGGGCGTACGGGCGCTATTACTCCGGTAGCTAATCTTGAGCCCGTGCAGCTTGCCGGTACTACTGTAAAGCGCGCCTCTCTTCATAATGCGGATCAGATCGCCAAGCTGGATCTCCGCGAAGGCGATTATGTATTTGTGGAAAAGGGAGGAGAGATCATTCCCAAGGTTATTGGTGTGGATATGGAGCAACGCCCTGCTGGTTTAAACCCGGTTAAATACATTGATCATTGCCCGGAATGCAGCACAGAATTAGTACGCACCGAAGGTGAGGCGCTTCATTATTGCCCTAATGATCTGGGTTGCCCGCCTCAGATCAAAGGACGAATTCAGCATTTTATAAGCCGTAAAGCGATGGATATTGAAGGTATGGGAGGCGAAACCGTGGAGTTATTTGTAAACCAAGGCCTGATTGAAAATGTGGCTGATCTTTATACTTTAGAGAAGGATCAATTGTTGCCTTTAGAACGCCTGGCAGATAAATCAGCACAGAATATAATTGACGGTATTGAAGCTAGCAAGAAAATTCCCTTTCAAAGAGTTCTTTTCGGTTTAGGTATCCGTTATGTAGGCGAAACAGTGGCTAAAAAGCTGGCTCGTCATTTTGAAAATATAAATCACCTCAGCGAAGCTTCAGAGGAAGACCTGGTATCTGTGGATGAAATTGGTGGCCGCATAGCCGGCAGTGTGCGTGAGTTCTTTTCCGATGAACGGCATCGGGCTATTGTGGAGCAACTAAAATCACACGGGTTGCAGATGGAGGTGGAGAAGCAGCAAGGTGGCTCACAAGCACTGGGTGGACTTACCATTGTAATTTCAGGGAGTTTTGAAAATTATTCACGCACCGAGATCAAGGAATTAATTGAAAAACACGGAGGTAAAAATACGGGCTCTGTTTCAGGAAAAACGGATCTTATAGTGGCAGGTGAAGGCATGGGGCCCTCCAAGCGTAAAAAAGCGGAAGATCTTGGTATACGCATTATTGATGAGCATGAATTTACACAACTCATACAGGGCTGATGGGTGTACGTGAACGGTTAAGAGCGTATTGGTTACGTCAGGGTACTAACAAGAGTTTTCAGGCGCATGATTATCCCGGTTTTAAATTATTACAGCGCATAGGGATCGTTTTTGAAGCCGGTTCCTGTGAAAAGGCCGTATTGAATTACGCCCGCGAATTACGGTCAAAGGGTAAAGAAGTACATCTGCTGGCTTTTATACCAAAACGCAGGAAAGATATAGAAGGTATTCCACCTTACCCCTGGATGTGCCGCAGCAATGTAAACCTGCTTGGCATGCCAGGAGGAAAGGATGTGAGTGATTTTTTATCCCTTCATTTTGGTGTATATATAGATATGGTAATTGCTGAAAAGCATCCGCTTGATTTTATATCCAGTCGTGTGGCCGCTGACTTTAAGATTGGTTTTGCCAACAGAGAGGGGCTGGGTTTTGATCTTTCTCTGCAAATGACGGAAAAAGCGCCTGCAGAATCGGCCCTTAAGGAAATTGACTATTACCTGAATTTTATCAATAATAAAGATATTAAAACCAAAGTATGACTAAGTTTAAAGGTGTTGGGGTTGCTTTGATCACCCCTTTTAATAAGGAAGAAAAGATAGACTTCAACAGGTTAGAAAAACTGGTGAATCATTGCATTGATGGTGGTGTGGATTACTTGGTTGTAATGGGAACCACGGCAGAAAATCCGGTTCTTGATACGGAAGAAAAGCATCAGGTGCTGGAGCATGTGAAAAAAGTAAATGCCGGCAGAAAACCATTGGTTTATGGTATCGGAGGTAATGATACCCAGGGTTTGGTACAAACTATTAAGCATACTGATTTTAATGGTATTGATGCCATACTTTCGGTATCTCCTTATTATAATAAACCCACTCAGGAAGGCATTTATCAGCATTATAAAACCCTGTCTGCCAAAAGCCCGGTGCCTATTATCCTTTATAACGTTCCCGGACGTACTTCATCTAACGTTTCAGCAGAAACGACCTTACGTCTGGCACATGATTTTGAAAATATCATAGCCGTTAAAGAAGCAAGCGGTAATTTAGAGCAGGTAATGAAGATCATTAATGAAAGACCAAAAGATTTTCTCGTAATCAGCGGTGACGACAATCTTACACTTCCCATGATAGCTTGTGGCGGTGATGGTGTGATCTCTGTAAGCGGGCAGGCCTTTCCAAAAGTATTTTCAGCCATGGTACATGATGCGTTGAATAACAAGATGGATACGGCCCGCGAAAATCACTATAAACTTTTTGAAGTGACTAAGATGCTTTTTGAAGAAGGAAATCCCGGGGGAGTTAAGGCAGCCCTGGAGTATCAGGGCGTATGTGAAGCTAAAATGCGCCAACCATTATGGGCTATTAGTCAGGATTTACAAAACAGAATTATCAGTGAGATTAAAAGGTATGATCTCAAATAATCAGAGGCCTGTTTTAAGAAGCATACCTTTTTTTAAAGGAAACTCTTTTGCTTAGCTCATTAATTTTTAACAGGCTTGATTTGAAAGGTAATTCTTTATTAAACATTGATAATGAAAGGTTTAATAAACAAATACTCTTCAATTAATTTCCAGCCTAAAAGCAATATCTCAAATAACCGTCTAAATTTGGCATACCAATTGCCTGAGTGATCAAAACGTATTACCACCAACATTAAACAACAATTATGAAATCAAACTTCTTCCTTGTAGCTGCCCTTTGTTTTGGTTTGGCAAGCTGTAATTCCACTAAAAAAGTAACCCGTGTTGATGAAGGCGAACAAATTGACTTGAGCGGCCGCTGGAACGATACTGACTCCCGTTTGGTAGCTCAGGAAATGGTGCAGGATTGCCTTAGCCGTGCCTGGTTGGGAGACCATATTCAGGATGCCGGACAAAAACCCACCATTATAGTTGGTCTTGTAAAGAATAAAACCAGCGAGCATATTGCTACGGAAACTTTTATCAGTGATATAGAGCGCTCTCTTATTAATTCCGGCCGGGTAAAATTAGTGCAGGGAGGAGAGTTTCGCAATGACCTTAGAGCTGAAAAGCTGGATCAACAGGATAATGCTTCTATGGAAACCGTTAAAAGGTTTGGTCGCGAATTAGGAGCTGATTATATACTTCAGGGAACCGTTAGTTCCATTACCGATAGCGATGGCCGTACGAAGTTGGTATTCTACCAAACAGACCTTTCTCTAACCAATATTGAAACCAATCAGAAGGTATGGATCGGGGATAAAAAGATCAAGAAAATCGTAGAATAAACATCTTTTAGAACCAATTCCTGTGGACCTTAAGGAAAATATTTTTTCCGGAAAGCTCCGGTATTTCTCCGGAGTTTTCCTTCTAACCACTTTGCTTAGTCTAAGCAGTTGTGCTACTTATTATCAGCGCAATGCAAAGTTCCAGGAAGCTTTTTCTTCTGGCGATATTGAGCAGGCAGACCGCTTGTTGGATAAGAACGATAAGGCTGCCAAGGGCCGTAACCGCCTGTTGTACTTTATGCAAAAGGGAGTAGTACTTCAAATGCAAGGGAAGTTTGAAGAAAGCAATTCCTACCTGGAGCAGGCTTATATCTTCATTGAAGATTACAAAAAGAGTTTTGGAAGTGAAGCCCTCAGCCTTATTACCAATCCAATGATGAAACCTTACACCGGTGAAGATCATGAAAAGGTACTTATCCACTACTATAAGGCATTGAACTACTTACAGTTGCAACAACCACAATTGGCATTGGTAGAAGCACGAAGGCTTAACAATAGGCTGAACGTATTGAATGATAAATATGATCAGAAAAAGAACCGCTATAAAGACGATGCTTTTGCACACGTACTGATGGGAATAGCCTATGAAATGGATAAGGATGTTAACAACGCCTTTATTGCTTACCGAAACGCCTATAATACCTATAAAGAAAGTTACCTCACTGATTTTGGAGTTTCCGTTCCGGTTCAGCTTAAAGAAGATCTTTTACGTACCGCTTATCTCAACGGGTTTAGAACAGAATTAGATTTTTACGAAAGAGAATTCAATACGAAGTATCATCACGACCATAAAAAAGCTGGGGAACTGGTGTTTTTCTGGCATAATGGTTTAGGACCTGTTAAGGATGAGTGGAGTGTAAATCTTACCGTAGTTAAGGGCTCAGGAGGGGTGGCAACTTTTGTAAATGAAGACATGGGGCTCAATTTCTCCTTTCCTGTTCCTGAAAATTCCGATGGATCAGGTGGTTTAGGTGACCTTAAACTGGTTAGAGTGGCTTTTCCTAAATACCTTCAGCGCACCCCCTTTTATAATGAAGCTACATTACATACCAATGGAAATGTATATGCTGTGGAGCTTGCGGAAAATATTAATGCTATTGCATTATCGGTTCTGGAAGATCGCCTGCTTCGTGAAATGGGCACCAGCCTTTTACGGTTGGCAGTAAAACAAGCAACGGAGTATGCTGCCCGGCAGGATAATGAAGATATGGGAGCCGTAGTTAGTCTTGTGAATGCCTTAACTGAAAAAGCTGATACCCGTAACTGGCAAACCCTGCCTTACAGTATTTCCTACGCTCGTCTTCCTTTGCAAAAAGGTGAGAATACGGTTCAACTTAAAACCAAGGGTCCAAATGGTTCTGTTGCGGGAGATACTTTTACTTTTGAAGTGCAGCCGGGACAAACTATTTTTCATGTGTATAGTACCCTGGATAGTTCTGCTCCTCACAATTAAGCTTTCCCTCTTTTAGTATATTAGAGCATGCTGTACATTTTTCAGTGGATAAAAAACCATTTTGAACTATTGGTATGGTCATCGGCTTTACCCCTGCTGTACCTCATGCCAGTACGTGAAGATCATTTTTCATTGTGTGTTTTTAATGCCTTGGGAATAAGCTGGTGCCCCGGTTGTGGTCTGGGACATTCAATACATTATTACCTGCATTTTGATTTTTCAGAAGGCTGGAACGAACATTGGCTGGGAGCCCCGGCTATGCTTATTATCATTTATCGTATTTTTCAACTGTTAAGACAAACCTTTCAAACCCAAAAAACGCATTATGTCTAGAAATTTATTCAATGTTATTCCAGGAATGGATCATGAAGAAATGCATTTCCTAACCGGCCTGACCCGTGATATGACAGATCAGGAGGTAGCTACCTTTGCCTCTATTTACAATGGAAAGCGTAAAAGTCCTGATACCATTCTCATTGGTTGCATTCTGGGTTTATTTCCGGGTGTGGCAGGTATTCAGCGGTTTATGATCAATCAGATTGGTATGGGTATTTTATACCTCTTTACAGCCGGATTGTGTTTAGTGGGAACTATTGTAGATTTAATTAATTACCGCAAGCTTGCTTTTGAACATAATCAAAAACAAGCCTATGAAGCTGTTCAGATCATGAAGATGATGGGGTAGGATTAAAAACCCGGGACTTTTTAAAATTCAGACTTTAGTTATAAAACGATACTCATCCATTAATGCATGATTTTAAGCTTGAGCAAGAGTCCATTGCAAAATAGGATTGTGTATTAGTGATGAGGCGGGTGAGGGCCTCCGGGAGTTTGTTTAGGTGAGCCGGGAGCCTGCATTTTTCGTAGCATTTCGAGCAACATATTGTCAAACAGCTCCCGCTGTTTATCTGAATTACACAATTGTCTTACCTCGGCAAAATGCTCGTACAGGATTTTTTCATTATCCCTTTTCAAACGGGTAATTTCATCAAGGAGGATTTCTTTATCAGATGGCTCCCGGTAGTTGTAAAGTTCCTTTCTACGTTGGTGTATTCTTTTTCTGAGTTCCTCAGATTGATGATGATGCTGTTCAACCATACCCTTGTATTGCGAGGTCTGGGCCTCATCAAAGTCTACTTTCCGGATCAAAAAATGCTTTGGTTCTTCTCTGTTTGGCAATGTATGTTTATGTTGTTGTATAAACCAAAAGCTACCGAGTATTCCGAGGTTCAGGATTACCAGGATCACCAAAAATATTTTGAGAGTTCTATTTTGTTTGATAAAATCCATGATCAGTAACTTAAGCCACTATCAAAATATATATTAGTGTTCACCATTTCATTTTTTGGATTATCAGTCTGCATCCAATACAGTACACCCACATTAATTAAGAACAAAGCAGCCATGCCCATAACCCATGCCCATGCCGGGCCAGCTGGTTCATGAACCTCGGGTTTTTCACGCATAGCCTTCCAATATATCCTGTTAGCCATTACAGGGCTCGGATACACGGGCTCAGTCTCGTTAAGACTGTTTAATGTTTTTTCTATTTCAATATCCTGCCTTTTCATATCATCCTTCTTTTGACGGTTTCAGTTTAAATTACCTGCGGTCTTCCTTGTAATATTTTTGTAATAGTTTTCGAAGTCTTTGTTTCGCCCGGTGCAGAAGTGATTCCACCGCACCCACTGTACACTCCATGATCTCAGCTATTTCCTGGTAACTTCTACCTTCCAGTTTATTGAGAGTAAAAGCTACTTTTTGATTCTCCGGTAGCTTTGCAATAGCCTTGAATAAAATGACGGAGCGCTCTTTATTTTCGAGTAATACACCGGGGTGGTTAAAATCAGGCTTGTGCATCCAACTTTGATCATTTTGCAAGCTGAGGAAAGAAAACAAGCCACCCCGTTTGAGTCGCTTTTGAGTTCTTAAATGATCCAGACACTTGGAGATGGTAAGCCGGTATAACCAGGTTTTAAGACTGCTTTTACTTTCAAAGCCGTGGATAGAACGTAGAACTTCTACAAAAACATCCTGCACTATATCTTCTGCTTCCTGATAATTATGGATCAATCCCAATGCTGTAGTAAGCACCACACCTGAATATTGTCGAAAGAGTTCAGCAAAGGCTTGCTCATCTTTTTTCTTTAAAAGAGGAATCAACTGATGTTCGTCCAAAACCGGATGTTAAAGCTAAAATGGAAACGCTACTTTCGGGATTTGATAAAAGTAAGTGTAATATTTATTTATGAATGACATAGGCATCATTGAAATTATACTGATAGCAGCTAACGTGTTGATAAGCTTTAAAGGGTTTAATGACCGGGCTTTTTTTAACAATTGGTCTTTTCAGGTAGGAAAGGTGCTGGAGCAAAAGGAATACAAGCGCCTCATTACTTCCGGGTTTTTGCATGTAAGCACTATGCACCTTATTTTTAACATGCTTACTATGTATTTTTTTGCGGGGGCGTTGGAGTCCTTTTTAGGGCCATTTGCTTTTGTTATGGTATACTTCGGTAGCCTTCTGGGGGGTAATCTTTTTGCTCTTTTGGTTCATCAAAAGCACTGGGCATATAGTGCCGTAGGAGCTTCTGGCGCGGTTAGCGGAATTGTATTTGCAGCCATTGCACTTTTCCCCGGCATGAAGCTGGCTTTGTTTTTAATTCCGATACCTATGCCTGCCTGGCTTTTTGGTTTGGGCTTCATACTCTATTCTATTTTTGGTATTAAGTCTCAACGTGATAATATCGGTCATGAAGCTCATTTGGGAGGAGCCGTTATAGGTTTGCTTATTGCATTGGCTTTTCGGCCCGAAATGTTCAGTATCAACACTTTTTCCATAATGCTGGTGCTCATACCTTCTCTTTCGTTTATGTTGGTGGTACTGTTTAAGCCTTCCCTTCTTTCGGGCTCTGTACAATCAGAAGTATCTAAGCCTGAGGCTGTGCCCAAAACCACTAAAGCTGAAACGCATTATAATGCTATAAGAGCTGAAAAGCAAAAAGAGTTGGATCGTATACTGGATAAGATCAAAGTAGAGGGTATAGACAGCTTAACCGAGTCCGAAAAGTGGCACCTGGATACTTACGGTGATACTTTATGAGCCGCTTTTTTCTGAATACCCACATCCAGATAAAGATTTTCCAATTCTATAGGATCAGTAGCTTTATACATTCCACGTACATAACCATTACCATCTAGCAAATAAAAATGTTCTGAACTGGGTATAGTAATTTTCCCTTCCACACTGAGCTGTGGTGGTGAAGAAATAAAACCAGAAGCATCCTGCTGAGAACTACTGGTCACAATCCATTTAGTGTATTCAGGTTTGTAACGTTTTATGTAACCAGATAAAGCTGATTGATTGGCGGTGTCTTCAGGATACACCAATGAGATTAACTGAACCAGTGAATCACTGGCATATTTATCCTGTAATGCAACCATTGTGCGGCTTAATTCCGGACAACTTCCTTTGCAGGGAAGCTTGAAAAAATGAGCAATTCCTACTTTTGGAGAACTCTTTGACCATAAAAGATTATCATTTTCACCAGCATCGAAAGCCAACCATTGAACGTGCGTAAACCCACTTAAATCATCTCCGGGTAGTATCCATTTCGGCTCCATCTGCGGACCTTTATAATAGGGGAGCCTTGGCTTGCTGGGTTGCGAATTACAAGCTCCTAACAGGCATAGCAAAGAAATGAGGTTAAGATATTTCATTTTATCAGGCTCTAAATGAACTGCAAGTTAGCAAGTTGCAGCATTCCAGGTAGCTTGAATAAAGCTTTATGGGATATAAATTGAAGGAATTACGGGGTGTTAAGCCGAGAATTGGTTTTAAGAAATTGATTTTCAATGATTAAAAATTTAATAGTGTTTGTGAATTGAATTCAATTACTTCATCATTTTGTACCTCTAATTCAACTAAAAATATGATCCATCCGGACACTGAAATTCGTTTTATCTCCAATGAGATTGGTTATGGCGTTGTAGCTAAAAAATTAATTCCCCAAGGCACTATTACCTGGGTTCTTGACAAGCTTGACCGTGAATTTACCCCACTTGAAGTAAGTAACCTGGATCCGGTTTATCGTGAAATACTGGGTACTTATACTTTCCGTAATAATAAAGGGAATTATGTGCTTTGCTGGGATAATGGCCGCTATGTTAACCACAGTTTTAATTCCAATTGTCTTACCACCGCCTATGATTTTGAAATAGCCATTCGCAATATTGAACCTGGTGAACAATTGACCGATGATTACGGGTATTTGAATATAAATGAACCTTTTAGAGCTTTGCCGGAAGAGGGTAGCCGTAGAAAAATAGTGTACCCTGATGATTTATTAAAATACTACAGGAAATGGGATAAAAAGCTGGCACCGGCATTTAAGCGTATACCAGCAGTAGAACAGGCCTTAGGAGTATTGGTTTCTAAACAAATGTGGGAAGATATTGAGCGGATCGCCTCCGGTGAAAAAGAGATGTCCTCTATTCTGAATAACTATTACCAGGAAAAATAAAGAATTGATTTTTATCCATTTGCTTTAAGTCTAACACTATTTGAAAACAAGCGAGAGGGTTGAAGGTTATACTGGAAAACCTATTATTTAAATACATGCATATACTTGGAGGCGCTATAAAGCAAGCCATTAATCTTAAGCACGGAATTGAAGACAGTACTCAGGGTAGTCCCATAGAAAAACAAACGGAGCAGCTTAGAAACTTACTTAAGAAAGCCAAGAATACGGCCTTTGGAAAATTTTATGACTTTGCCGGTATACTGGAATCTGAAAATATAGAGGAAGAGTATCGCAGAAGGGTACCTATTCATGATTACGATAAAATGCACGACAAGTGGTGGCATCAGCAATTGAGTTATCCGGATATCACCTGGCCCGGTAAACCCAGTTATTTTGCCCGTAGTAGCGGCACAACCGGTAGTGAGCCCAAACGCATTCCCGTTACTGATGATATGATAGAGTCCATCCGCAGTGTGGGTGTGGCACAATTAACGAGTATTGCCAATTTTGATCTGCCTCCTGAGTTTTTTGAAAAGCAGATCTTAATGTTAGGTAGCTCAACAGACCTTACCCAGGTTGATGGTCATGAAGAAGGAGAGATCAGTGGAATTAGTGCCAGTAATATACCAGGATGGTTCGATTCGGTTTATAAACCGGGTCATGAAATTGCATCTATTCCAGACTGGGATGAAAAGGTAGCACGTATTGCTAAAGAAGCACCTGATTGGGATATTGGCGCAGCGAGTGGTATACCCAGCTGGTTACTTTTGTTGTTCAAAGAAATTTTAAAGATCAATAAGGTTGATTCGATTCATGACATTTGGCCTGATTTTAAAGTATATACTACCGGTGGGGTGGCATTTGAACCTTACCGAATGGCTTTTAATGAGTTGTTTAAAGAGGATGTAGTAATTATGGACACCTATCTGGCCAGTGAAGGCTTTTTTGCTTTTAATGCCCGCCCGGAAACCCGGGCTATGCGATTAGCTGCTCAGCATAACATCTACTACGAATTTATTCCTTTTGATGATCGGGGTTTTGATGGAGAAGGCAATATATTGGATAATCCTGAAGTGCATACGCTGGCTGATGTGGACACAGAAACCAATTACGCTATGATCATTAGCACGTGTTCAGGTAGTTGGCGCTATATGATAGGTGACACTATTAAATTTGAGAATTTGGAGCATAATGAGATAGTGATCTCAGGGCGTACCAAGTATTTTCTAAATGTAGTTGGTTCTCAGCTTTCTGAAGATAAAATGAACGCTGCTATTAAAAAAGTATCGTCAGACTGTAATTGTCCAATAGATGAATTTACGGTGGCAGCGGTTAAAGATGAAAACGGAGATTATTATCATGAATGGATCTTAGGAGTTGAGAAAGGAGAACTGGACGCTGAAGACACGGCCAGGCGTATGGATGAGTGCCTGAAGGAATTGAATAAGAACTATGCCGTAGCCAGAAGTAAAGCTCTTAAAGGTGTAAAAGTATACCCGGTACCTACTTCACGTTTTCACGACTGGCATGCAAAAAGCCGTAAGAAAGGCGGACAGATTAAGACCAAGAAGCTTATGAGTGAAGATGATTTCAAAGAATTTAAGGATTTTGTGCTGGACTCTGAATAAGGGTAAAACCTTTAACTTTACCCGCAACAAACCAGAAAACATCATTTTATGTCTTCAAAACTTTTAGAAGGAAAAAAGGGTATCATTTTCGGAGCCCTGGATAGCAGTTCCATTGCCTGGAAAGTAGCCGAAAAAGCAAATCACCATGGGGCAAAGTTTGTATTGACCAATGCACCGGTGGCCATGCGTATGGGTGAAATCAACAAATTAGCTGAAGAAACAGGGTCAGAAGTTATCCCGGCTGATGCCACCAGTATGGAAGATCTTGAAAACCTCTTTACCAAAGCGGAAGAAATTTTGGGAGGGAAGCTGGATTTTATATTACACTCTATAGGTATGTCTGTTAATGTGCGTAAGGGAAAACATTATACGGATCTGAATTATGACTGGCTGGAAAAAGGCTGGGACGTATCCGCTGTATCCTTCCATAAAGTTATGCAAACAGCCTGGAAACTGGATAGTATGTCTGAATGGGGTAGCATATTGGCGCTTACCTATATGGCGGCCCAGCGTACTTTTCCTGACTATAATGACATGGCAGATAACAAAGCTTACCTTGAAAGCATTGCCCGTAGTTTTGGTTACCATTGGGGAGTTCGAAAAAAAGTGCGTGTAAACACGATATCCCAATCACCTACCATTACAACTGCCGGCAGCGGAGTAAAGGGTTTTGACGGTTTTATCAAGTTTGCTGATAAAACTTCTCCATTGGGAAATGCCAGTGCAGAGGATTGTGCGAACTATGTAATTACCATGTTCAGCGACCTTACCCGTAAGGTTACCTTACAGAATCTTTTTCACGATGGAGGTTTTAGTAATATGGGTGTGAGTGATGCGGTAATGGCTCAGTTTATGAACAATGATACTTCAGGTGAATCTGAAGGCTAACTATTGAAAAAACTATTAAAAAGGAAAGGTAGTTGCGTAACTACCTTTCCTTTTTTGGTTAATATCAATGGCTGTGCCTTCTGGTAAAAATGAATAATGACTGAAATTTGGGAAGTTGTTAAAGAGTGGTTTTTAAGCCTTGGAGATAAGTATGGTGTAGACCCTGTAATTTTCGGAAGTATTTACGTGGGAGCTATACCTTTCTTTACCTTATCCATAGCATGGATAGTAAAGAATTACCGTAAAGGCAAGTCCATTACCTTACCTGTATTAAGTGCCTCTTTCTTTTTCATTTCAGCCTATATTTATCTCTTTATTGCTGGTGAGAATATACCCTGGTGGGTATATGTATTGTTGGGAGCCATGATTGCATATGGTGCCTGGAGTACGTATAACAGTACTCGTAAAAAAGCGAAAAAAGCCAAAGGAGATTCAGGTGAAGACAACACTTAAAAATCTCAAGAATCAGTTTATCCAGGAGTTGGATCAATACGAAGTACAGGAGGCCGGGGCTCTTTTTTATCTAAGTATTGAATCCATCTGGAGTATCAGTAAAACCGATTATTGGCTCATTCATAATCAAGAGTCAGAAAGAGATACTCAAGGGCTTCAATCTATTTTACTACGCCTTAAGAATCATGAACCTATACAACACATTTTAGGTGAAACAGAGTTTTACGGACTGCGATTAATAGTTAATCAGCACACGCTTATCCCACGTCCGGAGACGGAAGAATTAGTGGATATGATCCGGCAAAAGGTGACTCATGCTGAAAATATACTTGATATAGGTACCGGTACCGGTTGCCTGGCTTTGTCTCTTAAAAAACTGTATCCCAAGTCTAAATCTTTGGGTTTGGATATATCAAAAGAGGCATTAAGTGTAGCACGAAAGAATGCAGCACATAATGATTTAGAGGTTTCTTTTGACAGGTTAAACATTTTGGAGACGGATTCACTGCCAGGCAGTTATGATCTTATAGTGAGTAACCCACCTTATATAACCGAAGCCGAAAAGAATAGTATGCAACAGAATGTTTTGGATTATGAGCCACATTCGGCTCTTTTTGTACCTGATACAGACCCTTTACTGTTTTACCGGAAGATTGAAAAGCTGGCCAGAAAACATCTGAGTGCAGGTGGAAGCTTATTTCTGGAGATCAATCAAAATTTGGGCAAAGAAACAACTGGTTTGTTTGGAAGTATAGAGTGGAAAGGGGTGGAGCTTTATAGAGATCTTTCAGGAAACAATCGTTTTATAGAAGCCCGAAAATAAAAAAGCCTTCCAAATAGGAAGGCCTTAATATCGTATTAGTTTAAAACTACAGTTTGCCGTTAAGCTCAGAGCCTGCTTTAAACTTAGCTACTGTTTTAGCAGCAATCTGGATTTTCTTACCAGTCTGTGGATTTCTTCCTTCGCGTGCAGCTCTTTCAGAAGTAGAGAAAGTACCGAAGCCAAGCACAGTAACTCTTCCACCTTTGGCCAAAGTACCACTTACGTTATCAGTGAAAGAATCCAATGCCTTCTTTGCAGCAGCTTTAGAGATGCCGGCATCAGCTGCCATTGCATCAATAAGATCAGCTTTGTTCATAGTGATGATGAATTTTGGTTATACAATTATATTAACATTCACAAAGTTAGACGAATAGCGGGATTAGGCAAGATTAGGCCCTAAAAAAGCCCGTTTTTGTTGAAAATTCTGAATTATTGTTAATAAAGCCGTCCCAAATCCGGCTCTCAGAGCGGGATTTCAATCAAATCGTGCATTTTCGGCTATTGAAAAACCATTTAGCAAATCCTTTATATTCATGCGTTTTTTGCCCTCCAACTGTATTTCAAGCAGTTTAAGTACACCATCTGCGCACGGCACCAAGATCACAGAACGTTTATCAGAAATGATACTTCCCGGAATACCATCGCTTTCCATAACATCTATTTCAGCCTGCAGAATTTTACAGTTCAGGCTGGTATTTTCCTGGTGCAATACAGTGTGAGCACCCGGGTAAGGAGATAAGCCCCGGATAAAGTTGTACACTTCCCTGACTGGTCTGTTAAAGTTGATGCGTGTATTTTCTTTAGTAAGCTTAGGAGCTTGTTTGTACTTACCTCTCATAAGTTGGGGAATGGCCTTGAGGTTTCCTTTATCCACTTTTCGAAGCGTATCCAATAACAACAAAGCTCCTTGTTCCATAAGCTTGTCATGAAGATCACCAGCTGTATCATTCTCGGAAATAGCAACTTCCTTTTGTAACAGCATATCACCGGTGTCAATTTTTTCATTGATAAAAAAAGTAGTAGCCCCGCTTTTGGATTCACCATTTATAACCGCCCAGTTAATGGGAGCTGCACCCCGGTAATCCGGAAGCAAAGAAGCATGCAGGTTTATAGTACCTTCAGGCGGCATGGCCCATACGCTCTCAGGCAACATCCGGAAAGCCACCACTACAAACAGGTCTGCTTTGTATTCCCTTAGCTCTTCACAAAAGGCCTGGTCTTTCAGGTTAGTGGGTTGCAGTACCGGTAGGTTATGACTTTGAGCATACTTCTTAACGGCCGAAGCCATTAATTTACGACCTCGTCCGGCCGGTTTATCAGGAGCGGTAACCACTGCCACTACCTCTATTTCCGATTGATGTAATTTATCCAGGCTGGCCACCGCAAAGTCTGGTGTGCCCATAAAAACGATCCGCATAATATCAAATAAAAAAATCCCCTGCAAAAGTAGGGGATTTGAGTTCTTGGTTAAAGAAGTTCTGCTTAGAAGTCCAGGCTAACACCTAAACCGGCTGTGGCTGAATTGTAAGCACCAAAAGTATAATCAGCAGAAAAAGCCATAACCCAAAGGAATTTAAGTCTGAAACCTACATTACCTACAAAACCATCCGCACCATCCGCAGTAATAGCTACCGGGTCTTTGATAGAGGCTGTAACCGGAGGTAATCCCGGAGCGGTTTGCGTTTCATACGAATAGGTGCCGTTTACATTAATTTCAGTAGTGGCACTGTTAAAACCTAAACCTACGTATGGTGTAAAAAAGAGCAGTTTTTTAGAGATCAGGGCACGGAACGTATAACCTTTGGAATTAATAGCCAGCTCCTGATCATCATTACCGGAACCATCGTCTAAATCCATATTGAATTTAAGAGATGTATATCCAAAGAACACTGAGGCATCAAAAGGCAATACCTTATCTCCGGGAATCCATTGCAGAATGTCGTGCTTAATACCAACTCCGAATAAACCTACAGAGGCATCACCAAAACTAAGAGTAGGTACAAACCGTACTACCAGATCAGTATTTTTAATTAAACCTACACCTAGCTGTGCCATAGGAACGGGCAACATGGCTACACCTACACCACTTGGAGTAGTAAAACTTGAAGATTGATCGTCTTTAAAACGAAGAGCGGGACCTGCCGAATTAGCACCAAAAAAAGAAGGAGCCTCGGCTGATGTACCATTCACCAATTCCAGTTCACTCAACTCCGAATTGTTGATGGTAAAGTTCCGGTCAGATGAAGGAGCAAAAACAAAAGAAGGGGTTATCATAAGGTCAAAACGTCCCAGTTTATGTGGTTTGGCTGTTTGGTACCAGCCGTTGTTCAAACCAGTACCTAATGCATTGCCAAGAGGTTTTAAATAACCTCCGGCCAGGTAGTTGATATCAGACTGAGCACCTGCAATGATCTTACCGGGGTCAAAATCATCATATTGAGCTTTACCGCTGTATGAATACAGGCTAAAGGAAATGATGCAGCTTAAGATGTAAAATTGTTTCATTCTTTAAAGTTTAAATTTCAAATATACAGGGACTTTTAATATCATAAATAAGTATTTGTACTTAGTACAGTTACTTTTAGAGGTTATTGGTTTTTATAAGGCCATTCTGCTCCAGTACTATCTCTTCGTCCAACAACCATCGTAAAACAGTGGTAATCTCTGGCAACGAATAATTTAGTGAGTTGGCCAATTGCTCAATGCTTACATCCGGATTGGCTTTAAGGTACTGAAGGATTTCATCCTGAATCCGGCTATGCTTTTCATGGTCTGGCTTTTTGCGTTGGCGACACACATCACAATGCCCACAGTCTTCCGTGTTGCTTTCACCGAAGTATGTGAGCAGGAGGCGGCTTCGGCATACGGTTTCGTTTTCAATAAAATGGACTACAGATTCTATTCTGCGCTTAAGATCCTCAAAGCGATCTTTTAGATTTTCGTGCGAAACGGATAAATATTCTACAGCCTGTCTGCCTTTGATGAAGGTAATGGACGATTCATCATTTTGGGGTAAATAATCAATTATACCCTGCTTTTTGAGATGTAGCAAAGCGGTATTCACCTTCTCTGCCGAAGTATTAAGGCGGGAGGCCAGCAGGTATTCATTGATGTTGGTGTATTCTATATCCAAACCACCGTATGAACGGACCAGCATTTTAATAAGAAGATCCATGCCCGGATTGCGCAACTGAAAATCATATAAAGAAGTGCGGTCTGACTTCAATAACAAGCGTGATGGCTGCTTGAAACCTTCACTCAGTGAAAAAAGACCTTCTCTTTCCAGGATCTTTAAAGACTGGTAGGTTTTCAATAAAGCCAGTCCATAATCCTTACAAAAGGTATTGATCTCAAAACCAAAAGACTGATTTTCACCGGCACCTTCTGCTAGCTGTAAGTGATTACAAAGGGCACGGTACACTTTGCGGATATAGTCCAGGTCGGGGAAGCTGTCCAGTGACTTACTGATTAGTTCATCAATATCCGCAGGACCGCAGACCACAACAGAGTAGGCATTTTGACCATCACGGCCACCCCGGCCGGCCTCTTGAAAATAAGCTTCTAATGAATCTGGTAAATCCAGGTGAATAACCACCCGAACGTCCGGCTTGTCAATACCCATTCCAAAGGCGTTGGTGCAAACCATTATGCGGGTTTTATTATCCAACCATTGTTTCTGTTTTTGTTGTCGCTTACGGTTGTCCAGCCCGGCATGGTAATAATCTGCTGAAAAACCGTTTTGTTGTAACCATTTGGCAATTTCAACGGTATGCTTGCGATTCCGGGCGTATATAATAGATGTGCCATTAATTTTTCGTAGAATGGCTAAAGTGCGGCTCCACTTGCTTTCAGTTTTTAAAACATTGTAATGCAGGTTAGGCCGGTAAAAGCTCTTTTGAAATACGTTAACTTCTTTAAACCCTAGTTTTTCCTGGATATCCTGAACCACTGGTGGTGTGGCGGTAGCCGTTAAGGCTAGTACCGGGATTTCCGGAAATAAGGTTCGTATTTCAGCTATTTGCAGGTAGGGCGGTCGGAAATCGTACCCCCACTGTGATATGCAATGTGCTTCATCTATAACCAATAGATTTACTTTCATGCGCTTAAAGCGCTCTTGTACCAAATCGGATTGAAGGCGTTCCGGGGATAAGTATAAAAACTTATACGTGCCGTTTATGGCATTCTCCAGGGCCAGGTCTATTTCCCGGTATGATAAATTACTGTTCAGTGCTATGGCTGGTATACCAATCTTTCTCAGGTTCTGAACCTGATCGTCCATCAATGCTATAAGTGGGGAAATAACGATGCCTATGCCTTCTCGCGCCATTACCGGAATCTGGAAGCATACGGATTTACCACCTCCTGTGGGTAGCAGGGCGAGGGTATCACGGTTTTCCAGTACAGAGTGGATTATATCTTCCTGCAGGGGCCTGAATGTAGAATAACCCCAGTATTGCTTTAGTATTTCATGGATGCGATCCGTCACACCAACTCAAGCTTCTCCAATATCATTTGCAAGCGCTCCTCAGCAGCAATGCGGGGAAGTTCTATCACTTCATAACCCAAACCTTTATATACGCCCAGTAGCTTGTCGTGGATGGTCTGCATGGCTTCCAGATCTTCACGCCTTTCCTCATCTACTGAGTATATAGCCGGCCAGGGGGGGGTGAGAAAAACTACCGGGTAATAGCGGTACTGACGGGCCATAGCCTCCAGGCTTTCTTCATGTATATTCTCTTTACGTAAATAGGCCAGTACATCAGGCATGCCCCGGTCATAAAAATTCCACTCACCCAGGATTGCGTCATCGTATTGCTGTTTTTGACCTTCAAACACTAAATGACTAAAGCCCGGAAGGTCGTCCCAGGGCAATAAGCGGGTACCCATGTCCAATTGCTGGCGAATCACCGCTCTTGAAATTTCCTGATAACAACGATAGCCACGCTTATCCAATAAGTTGAGCAGGGTAGACTTGCCGGTGCCCGGCCCACCCGTAATAATTACCCGTTTGGTAATGGTCATAGGATCAATAGGGAATGTTCAGTTTTCGATAAATAAAGCCCATCAGCCAAGCCGGTCCGATCAGTAAAAACTGAAGATCTTCAATAAAAGACGGCTTTTTACCTTCTATCTTATGACCTATGAACTGACCTATCCAGGCGGCCACAAATATAACAAGTGAAACAACCCATAATGAAATAGAACCGTTTTGAATCCAAATTACAGCCTGCAGGCAAAGCAAACTAAAGAGTAATATACCGACAGCCATACCCGGAGAAAGACGCACATAAAAGATAAGAGCCAGTATAAGCACCATCGTACCGAAGTGAATATAAGGTTGTATTTCCATGGGAAAAAACTCTTTTAAACCTTGTGCAGGAATGGAGGCCAGCAAACCTATCAAAGAAAAGAAAATGAGTGGGACACAAATCCAGTGAATGGTTTTATTGACTGCATTTTGATGGCTCAACCCATATTCGGAAAACCAGCTATGTATTGATTTCATGGAAAATTAATTGATCAATCTAAGTTAATGTATTTTCGCATTTTAGAATTTTATCATGACAGATAAAGAGAGAGAAGAGAAGTATCAAGCCTTGGAAACCGCCCTTAAGGAAAGCCTTTCGTGGCCCAGTGTATATATGTTTAAATTTATTATTCCCGCTGATAACCGAACTCTGGCCCAGGTGGAAAATCTGTTTAACTCTAAAGAGTCAGAGATCAATGTGAGAGAATCACGCAAAGGAAATTTCCTGAGTATCACGGTTAAAGAGATGATGATGAGTCCTGAAAAAGTGATTGAGCGCTACCGTATGGCAGAAGGTATAAAAGGATTAATGAGCCTGTGAATATGGAGAATCCATTCGAGCTTCCGTTCATGGATTCCACGGCTTTTCCCATCCTGGTATCCGTTTTTACGGTACTGGCTTTACTTGAGTTTTTTATTGTTTTACGCCCCTGGAAGAGAAACCGGTGGAAACGTTGGGTTCACAATGGACTTATTGCATTGATAGGTTTACCAGCAGCACGGCTATTGCTTTTACCAGCTACAGTTGCACTGGCCTATTATTGCGGAAAGGAAGGTATTGGTTTACTCAACCTTATAGAGCTGCCCAAATGGGTAGAATGGATGGCCGGTCTTATCATACTGGATTACGCTATTTACCTTTGGCACCGTGCCAATCATGTTTTTCCTTTTTTATGGCGTTTTCATAATGTGCATCATATTGATCTGGAGATGGATATTTCCACGGGTATTCGCTTTCACTTGGGTGAAATGATATTATCCATTCCATTTCGCTGTATAGTTGTTTTACTTTCCGGAGTTTCACCCCTGATGTTGCTGGTATATGAAGTGATTTTTGAAGCCGCCACGCTTTTTCATCATAGCAACATAAAGTTACCGGTAAGCCTGGAGCGCCTGTTGGTCCGGTTTATTGTAACGCCCCGTATGCACGGTATTCACCATAGCATTGTAGCTCGTGAAGCCAACAGCAATTATTCAACCGTATTGAATGTATGGGATAGATTTCACAAAACCCGGTATCTCCAGGTAAAACAAGAGGCTTTAATTTTGGGGGTACCGGCCTACCGAAAAGAAGAAGAAAATACTTTTTTACGTTTGTTAATGCACCCTTTTACCCGGCAGCGGGCCTGGCTGCTGCCAGACGGCAGTGAAGCGCGGAGAAAACCTGAAGACACCTCAGAAAAACTGATGTGATTACTGCCCTATTGGTTCGGCACTAAACTCCTGTACTTCCCGATCTTCATTTAACCTGATGCTAAATTCAATGGGATTACAGCATCGCTCACAATCTTCAATGTATTCCTGCTCCGGCTGGGATAAATCTATCAAAACCGAGACTTCTGAAAAGCAATAGGGACACTGATAAAAGTACTCTTCCATTTTTCTTTAACAGGTGTTTTAGAATTTAACGTGCTTTTAACTTTTTAATTAACTATTACAGAATGTTTTACGAGCTAATTTTGACGTAAACCAAAAAAAGTTGCCATGATGATCAAGTATTTCCTGCCGCTGGCCTTTCTGGGCCTCTCCATACTGAGCTTTCCTGTTAAAGCTCAATCTGAGAACGAAAATACCAAAAAAGACACCCGGGTGAATATTTCTATTACCCGGGACGGGAAAACCCGGAACATCACTATTGATCCTGAAAATATGGACAATTTGAAAGATGTGATGGATAATATATCTGAGCTGGAAGAAATTGAACTTTCTGCTGAAGATGGTATATATGAGGTAATTGTGAGATCAAAAGATAGTAAAGGCTTTAGTCACTTTGATGTTTCTGAAGATGTAAATGTGTTTTTTGACCATAAGGTAAATAGAGAGCCCCGTGCCTTTTTAGGAGTGGTGGGTAAGGCCAGTGAAAAAGGTATTTACCTGGAAAAAATAATAGGCGAAAGCGGAGCTGAAGAAGCCGGATTAAAAGCCGGTGATGTGATTCTGGAAATGGATGGTATAAAGCTGGAGAGCTACCAAGTATTCATCAAAGGTATACGTTCAAAAGAGATAGGGGATAAGATAAAGCTGAAGATAGAGCGGGATGGTAAAACCAAAAGGGTGGAAGCTACCTTAGGAGAAAATACCAACCGCTTAATAGAGTGGAAGAGTAGTTTTTCTGAAGAGATGCCAGAATACCTGACCCGCATGAAGAACTTTGACACAGACCCGGATAGAGGTTACCTGGGTATTGAATTTTCTATGGAAGGTGGAGAAGGAGTAAAGGTTAATAAAGTAGTGGATGAGAGTCCTGCTGCTAAAGCCGGGCTTAAAGAAGGTGACCATATTGTTGCCATAGATGGAAAGCCTACCCTTGATGGTGAAAGTTTTTTAGAAGCTATTCGTACTAAAAAGAAGGGTGATAAAGTAGAGCTTAAACTGCAAAGAGGTGAAAAATCTATTACCGAGCATATTACTCTTACGGAATGGACCCGGCCATTCTCTGAAAAAATATCAGTTTATCGCACACATGCTAATGGCCCCGGCTTTTTTAAGGATAAAGATGTGAAACTACGGGTGAAAGTAAGTTTTAGCGCAGTTTCTAAAGAAGAGCAAAAAATGGTAAACAAAGCTCTTGGGCTTGGGAAGAATACCAAAGGCTTTGAAAGCGTAGATGTAGATGTATATCCCAATCCTGGTTCTGGAAATTATGAGATAGATGCGAATATTCCTGAAGCAGAGTTTTTGGATGTAAAAGTTCTGGATCAATCCGGAAAAGAAGTGTTAACCAAAAAGCTGGAAAACTCAGAAGGACACTTCAAGAGTTCAGTGGATATAAGTGATAAAGCGAATGGACTCTATTTTCTGGTATTGCAGAGCGGGGAACGCACACAGATTGAAAAACTCATTAAAGAGTAGTATTAATTTAGTTTTCCAAAGCCGGGCGCCTCTTCTGAGGCGCCTTTTTTATAAGTCCTTATAGCGTACAATATAGATAGCTATTGCCGCAGTGATTAACATCAGAAATGCGGCTCCCACGTACGGAAGAAAAAAGTAATAACCGTATAGTGTTCCACCTGCAAAAGGTCCTATGATCCGGGAAAGTGAACCGGTGGATTGCAGAAGACCCATAACCTTGCCTTGCTCATTTTTCCCGGCAGTCTGTGCCAGCAATGATGATAGAGTGGGTGTAAAAAAAGCCATACCAACGGCTATAAAAACCAGAGCAATCAATTCCAGGGGAATGAAATAGGCCTCGGGAACAAAAGGCAGGCTTAGTAAGCCGGTAAACATAAAGAAATGTCCGGCTACAAAAAGTTTTTTCTCACCAAAGCGTTTTGTCAGCTTTCCGATTAAGGTACCTTGTATAATGGCAATGGATACACCTACAAAAGCAAAGGTGTAACCTACTTCGGCCTCCGTAAGTCTGAAGTGCCCTTCCCACATCAGTGAGGCGGTAATTTGTAACATTGAAAAGGCCGTCATGAATACAAATTGTATAAGGAGAAAACTGCGAATATCACGCCTTGGGAATACGGCTGCAATTTCCTTGAAGGGATTGGGGAAAAAAGTTCCTTCTGAATTCTTACGTAAATTGGATTCAGGTAGCATAAAAAAGGCCATAATAAGGTTTATCCCCGCTAAAATAGCCGCTACATAGCCCACCCATTCAATGCCATAGGTTGTTTTAAGAAAACCACCCAGGGGTGGGCCAAAAATGAAACCCAGGCCAAAAGCGGCCCCTATAATTCCAAAGTTCTTAGCACGATTATCCGGGTTGGAAATATCACTTACAAAAGCATTGGCCGTGCTGATATTAGCCGCACCAATACCGGCCAGCATACGTGCTGCAAAAAGCAGAAGAATAGTGTTTGAATTTGCAAAAAGGAGGTAGGAGAGGGCCACAAGAAAAATACTATAGAGCAGTACCGGCCTGCGTCCGATCCGGTCACTCAAACGCCCCCAAAACGGGGCAAACACAAATTGCATAAAGGAAAAACTGGCTGCTATTAAACCAATAACCCAACTGGGGGCGCCTAATTCATCTGCGTAAATGGGTAGAATAGGAATGATAATACCAAAACCAAGCAGATCAATAAATATGGTAATAAAGAGAACAAGAAGTGGTTTATTTCGCATGCGGGCTGCGAATATAGGAGCCTTATTTTACCTGACCATAGATACAACCTTTTCACCCGCTGAACGAAGTGTGAAGGTGTGGCCTTCTCGGGCTAATGCAGTATGAGGAAAGATTTCCCTGGCCTCGTTCAATAAAGGGTTCAGGTCATTATAACGAATGGAAAAATGACCGATCATAAGCTGACGGGCATCTACGCTTTTGGCAACTTCAGCGGCTTGGCGCGCTGTAGAGTGATGAGTCTGACCTGCTCTTTCCAGGTGCTCTTCCATAAATGTAGCCTCATGGTAGAGCAGATCCGGAGATTGAATAAAGTCATTCAGGTGTTCCAGTGGTGAAGTATCTGTACAAAAGGCATAGCTTAGAGCGGCAGCTGGTGCCTGAGTTAGCTCTTCGTTGGGAATACTATTCCCATTGGCGTCTACCCAATCACTGCCTTTTTTTATTTGTCTGATCTCAGTAACAGGAATACTGTATTTGGCAATAGCAGATTTTAACATTTTCCGGGGTCTTTCTTTTTCGCGGAACCAGAATCCGAAGCAATCTATACTATGTTGCAGAGGAAAGGCTTTTACACTGACCCGTTCATCTTCAAATATGATTTCTTCGGCTTTAGGGTTGAGATTGTGAAAGATCACCGGATATTTTAACCAGCTACCCTGAAGTTTCATTTGTTGGGTAATAGTTTCCTTAAGCCCTTTTGGAGAATAAATATGGATTTCTTTCTGGCGATCCATCAAGTGCAAAGTGCTCAATAGGGGAGCCAATCCAAAAAAGTGATCACCGTGGAGGTGGCTAATAAAAATACGGTCAATACGACCAAAACCGATATTATTTTCACGTAACCTGACCTGCGTTCCCTCTCCGCAATCAATTAAGAAATGACGGCTTGCTAAAGTCAGAAACTGAGAGGTTGGCGATCGGTTAGCCAAAGGTACAGCTGAGCTTGAACCTAGAATAGTAAGTTCAAGATGTTCCATTTAGCGGGAGATAATAAACCGGCCCGAACGATTTTCAGAACCATTCTTCAAAGAGTAAAGATAGATGCCGGGCGATAAGCTGCTCAGATCCAGTTTAACTTTGTTTTCTCCGTTAGCGGCCTTGTAAGTACGCAGGAATACAGTGTTACCAATTACATTGGTAATTTTAATTTCAGTATCTCCACCATTGGTTGTTGAATAAGCCAAATAACCTGTTTCAGAAGCCGGGTTTGGGTAAAAGCGGGCATTGAAACTTTCAGCTTTTCCAAACTTTTCCAAACCAATAGTTCCATCAATTACAAGGTAAATGTTACGTAAAGTATCATTAGTTACAATGGTGTTGGGGCCATTACTGAATTGTAGTTCAATAGCTACCGGAATTAGAATTGAATCTGCCGTAGTGCCCGGCATTCCTTGCATTCTGGCACATCCAAAAGTACCTCCGTCAAACCGGCAGTTAGAAGGGTTACAACTTGTGCTTAAAGACCCGGGAAGGTTAAGTACCGAAACCAGTTTAATATAGTCCACAGTAGCATTTAATCCTCCAAAAGAGGTATCCTTGGGAACCCTGAATTGAAGGGTTTCATCGTAATTAACTCCTACAGTAGCGTGAGGTAATACAATTATATCCTCCCCGTTAATATTATAGGTAGCACTTCCGGCCGGGGGGAATAATATATCCGGACCCGTGAGAGTGGTATCCGGTGTGCACTGCGCCTGTGCCTGCAGGTTCATTACTACTAAAGTAAAGAGAAAGTATAGTGTTTTTTTCATATCGGTTTTAGTATGCTGTTAAGGTAATAACTTTTTAAATTATACAATAAGCAAACCAAAGATGTTCTGAACAGAGTTATTTAACGCGATATCAGGCAGGGTTAAAGTTCATCTCTTTTTTTGAAGCCAAAAGGTATAATACAGCCATCCGGATGGCTACACCATTTTCTACCTGATTAAGGATAATGGATTGATTACTATCCGCAACTTCACTGCTGATCTCCACACCGCGATTTATAGGTCCGGGGTGCATGATGGTTATAGGTTTGCTCAAGCGGTTTAGTGTGGACATACTTACACCAAACTGTTGTACATATTCACGGGTACTGGGAAAGTATTGAATATCCTGACGTTCATGTTGTACCCTCAGCATATTGGCAATGTCACACCATTCCAAAGCTTCCATTAAGTGGTGGCTTACTTTTACACCTAATGATTGTATGTGCTTAGGTATTAAGGTGGTTGGCCCGCAAACCATTAGCTCGGCTCCCAGCTTTTTGAGGCAGAATATATTGGAGAGAGCCACCCTTGAATGCAGAATATCGCCCACAATTACCACCTTTTTACCTTTTACCTCACCATATTTTTCACGAATGCTGTAGGCATCTAAGAGCGCTTGTGTAGGGTGTTCATGTGAGCCATCACCAGCATTTACAATAATGCTGTTTACATTTTGAGAAAGGAATACTGCCGCTCCCGGTTGGGCATGGCGCATTACTACCATATCCACTTTCATGGAGAGGATGTTATTTACGGTATCTACCAGGGTTTCTCCCTTTTTAACCGAAGAAGAAGCGGCTGAGAAATTAATGACATCAGCTGACAGGCGTTTCTCAGCTAACTCAAAAGAAAGCCGTGTTCGGGTACTGTTTTCAAAAAAGAGGTTGGCAATAGTAATATCACGAAGCGAAGGTACTTTACGTATGGGGCGATTGATCACTTCTTTAAACTGATCAGCTGTATTAAAAATAAGATCAATGTCATCACCATTAAGGTATTTAATGCCTAATAAATGATTCACACTTAATTCACTCATTTTCGGGTCTTATAAGGTAAACAATATTCTGACCTTCTTCTTTTTCTTCTTCTTTCCATTTTACCAAAACCTTTTCACTGGCAATAGAATCTACCCGTTTACCGGTATAATCAGGCTGAATGGGCAACTCACGTGAGAATCTCCGGTCAATTAAAACCAGTAATTCTATTTCCTTTGGTCGTCCAAAAGAATGAATGGCATCAAGCGCTGCTCTTACACTGCGGCCGGTAAATAATACATCGTCTACAAAAACTACCTTCTTGTTTTCCAGAAGTACGTCTATACGTGTACGGTTAGGTTCTAAAGGGGAAGTACGTCTGCGAAAATCATCGCGATAGAAAGTAATATCCAGCAAGCCGTGCTGAATATTGGACACACCTTGTTTTTTAAGTAAATTAATGAGGCGGCTAAGTACAGATAAGCCGCGTGGTTGGAGTCCGATCAAAACGGTTTCAGAAAAATCACCATGATTTTCAACCAATTGACAGGCCAACCGGTTAAGTATAATGGAAATTTGTTCTTCGCTGAGAAGCTCTTTCTTTATCATGATTAAAGAATTGCTCAAAAGTAGTACTTCAATCCGTAATTCCCACTAATTCTTCTTTCCAGTTTATACCATCAAAACTTCCGGAACTCATAATAAGCACAGCACATTTTTCATTCAGGCTTTCGTGGATAGTATTCAGGAGGTCAGCGTTTCGGTTAAAAACCTGCAGGTGTGAAGGATTTCCAAAAGCCTCAGAAACTTCTCCCTTGCTCAGTACAGGTAGCTTTTTATGAGCAACCACAGCCGGGTTAAAATATACCAAAGCCTTATCTGCAGCGTTCAGCGTGTTTTTATACTGATCAATAAAATCAATGTTCAGGCTACTGAAGGTATGCATTTCCAGGCAGGCAATCAGGGTATGATCCGGGTAGCCTTCTTTTACCGCTTCAGTGGTTGCTTTTACCTTAGAGGGTGCATGGGCAAAATCGCGAAAAATCACCAGGTCGCCTTTTTGGCTTATAGGTTCCAGTCTTCGGCTGGCGCCTTTAAATGAACTGATCGCTTCGTAAAATTCCTCATTGGTAAGCCCCATCTGATTACATATCCAGCGGGCACCCTCCAGGTTATTCATATTGTGTCGGCCGAATATTTCTAATGGTACCTCACCCATTTCTGTTTTAAGTACAGTAATATTATCCTCAACTGAATAATCCGGAAGAGAGTAGGGGAATTTCTTTACTTCATTGGCTGCGTGTTCCACTACTTTTATTACTTCCGGATCGGTTTCATTATAAATAACCACTCCACCCGGCTCTATTATATTGAGTAGCTTATCAAATTGCTCCAGATATGTGTCATAGGTAGGGAACACATTCACATGATCCCAGGCAATGCCGGACAGAAGAGTAATATTGGGGTGGTAGTGCAGGAATTTGGGACGTAAATCTACTGGTGATGATAAATACTCATCACCTTCAAGCAGCATAAATTCATTATGGTCAGTTAACTTAACCATGGTTTCAAAACCTTCCAATTGAGCACCTACCATAAAATCACAATCGCGATCATGGTAATGCAGTGTGTGGAGGATCATGGCCGTGATGGTAGTCTTTCCATGACTTCCAGCAATAACAATCCTGGTCTTATCCTTACTTTGCTCGTAAAGGAACTCGGGATATGAAACTACATTTAAACCTAATTCTTTAGCTCGTACTAATTCAGCATTATCCTTTCTGGCATGCATTCCGAGTATCACAAAATCAATATCAGGATTAAGTAAATCTGGATTCCAACCTTGTTGTGTGGGTAGTAGCTTATACTTATCCAGTCTGCTGCGGGAAGGCTCAAAAATCTCGTCATCACTGCCGCTAACCTGGTACCCCTTAAGATGAAGGGCTATGGCAAGGTTGTGCATTGCACTGCCGCCTATGGCTATAAAATGTACTCTCATGGATTGATTGTGCTTAGGGGCACAAATCTAAAAAGGAAAAGTCAGCCGGACTATTTTACGTGGATAGAAGCTCTAAGGTTATCCATAAATTTAGCTGCAAGAGCAATCTGTTCAGGGGTAGCGCTGTGCGTACTGTTTTCTACCGTAAAGTCAAAAGCATTATTTCCAGCCAACATCTCATTAATGTTAAGCTCCAGTTCAACCGTATGGTTGCCATCAGCTTGCAGGTTGAATGAAACCGGTAAATCCTTCATGTGATAGAGTGGATTGGTTCCGGGGTGATACGTAAGTAGTATATCTGATGAAGAACCCAGTTGACCAGTGGTATTAGCCATACCTTCAAACTTGGCAAATCGATACTTAAGCATGGTCCAATACATAGCCTGGTATGTAGATAACGGATCATCATTACTCATTTTGGAAGGATCTTCCTCATTCATTACGGAATCAACACCCAAGCCAAAGCGTAAGGTTTGATAACTGCCCGCCTCAAGTTTAGCAGAGAAGGAGTTATCTGTGGAATTGGTTGTTCCAGGATCCAGGATCACAACATCCTCAAAGGGTTTCCAAACACCATCGGTATTTTGAAACTCTACATTGGATATAAAAGTGCGGAACAGGGCAATCTTCAGATCATAGTCATTTTGAAGATTAATGGTTTCGCCCTCGTACACCTGCTGGCTGCCGTCAGTTAACGAAAGGCTGACCGTTACAAGGCCATCAGATGAAGTGCCCGGCTCATCCTCTTTTTTGCAAGAAGAAAACACCAGCAGGATTAAGGATAATGCAAAAAGGGAATATATACGATTCATAATGTAAGTTTAAAATAATTTGATCCGTAAGGAGTCCATCATCATTTCGGCTATTTCAAAGTCAACCGGATCTGAAAAATCAGAAGTTACGGTAGGAGTAGCCACAATATCAAAGTCATTGAAAATTGGTTCAGGATCTACATTCAAGATAAAATTGGCGGTGGTAGTATTGGAAACAGAGAAGTTTAACATTTCACTGCGTAATACGCGATTTATATAATAACCCCCAATGTGATATTCAAAAGGAATTTTCCCAATAGTGTCCAGAGGATCCTGAGGATCACGTACACGTCCTTTGATAACAAACCCATTATACCCAAAGGCATCATTACGAATAAGATCCTGATCCAGGAGACCATCACCACGGGCATTCTGAGGATTCAGAGAAACTGTTTCCATTGAATCAAGCCCCAGTCTGAAGCCATAAAACCCAGAGTAACCGCCTCCATCAAGAAGTGCTACGTATTTATCTACATTCTTCTGATCAAATTTGTAATACCCGGTGTCTAATGAAGAGCTATCACCTTTATTGATAAGGTATAAGTCGGAGATAAGAAATTTAATATCAGTAATGTGAAATACATTACCTACGTTATTAGTCAAAATGCTGTCTTCTGAAAAACCTTCACCATCATACAGAAAGGAAGTTTTCATCTGAATATTTTCGTCCGGCAATGCAGGATTGTTATCGGTAAGATCTTTCTCTTTACAGGCAACTATACTGAGGGTTAGTCCAGCCAAAAGGGCTAATTTCTTCATTAGGGGTATTTTTATTCAAATATAACTTTAGCGGATCATTAGTCAAGAGTACATTCTTTAACCCTTTAACTCACTTATTAAACGAAAAGTCAGGCTTTAAGGTTGGGTTCAGCCGTACTTTCCAGTTTTTTAACGGTATTAAAATCATCTGATTGTTCAATGCTATTCATGATCTGATCTAAAATATGGGAAGTAGGTTTGGTGTAATCAATATCCAATGGTGCTTTAAAGCGAATGGAAAGTTGTACACCCTTTTTCTTGAGAAACAAACCCTTTTTATCAAAGGCTCTTCTAAACCCATCCACCACCACTGGTATTACAATGGGTTTTTTCTCCTTCACAATATGAGCCGTGCCTCTTCTCCCGGAAACAAAAGGTCTGGTGGTTCCCTGCGGAAATGTTATTACCCAGCCTGAGTTCATGGCTTTGTAAATTTTATCAATATCGCGGGGATCTACACCCCGGTCAATTTCTTTACCTGCCTCACGCCAGCTTCGCTTTATAGATACCGAACCTACGTAAGCAAACAGTTTTGGTAAGATACCGGCTTTCATGGTTTCTTTAGCCGCTACAAAATAGATATTCATTTTGGGGTTTAGCAGGTACCACGGGAAGTTAATACGATTATATACCCCCCATTTGGCACAACAAAAAACCTGGTACATACCGGTAACATCTGCAAAGTAGGTTTGGTGATTACTTACAAATAGAACATTGGTTCCTTGTAAACCCTTTAGTACCTCACCACCCGTGATCTTGGTTTTATTTACTAGGTTAAACCGATAATAGGCAATAGAGCCAATTATAAAGATCAAGATCCGCTTGATGAAAAGGGAGTTACCGAAGGCATCAAAAAAGCGTATTTTCATAAAGTTCCTGTATCCCCGGCCAAATATAAGCCAATTCAGTTAGGGAGTTCCCTTTAGTATCATTGCTCTCAACTCGCTTATCATCATGGCCGTGGCTCCCCAAATAATATGGTTTTCAATATTAAAAGCCGGTACTTCCAGTGAAAAATTACGGGCGCTGACTTTAGTCGGTTTCAAATTTTCCTTTTCCAGAAAAAGATTAAAATCCAATGAAAGGATACTGGCTACTTCTCTTTCCTGGGGTATAAAATCCGGAGCTTTGTTTAAAGTGCCTACAAACGGGTAAACAAAAAAGTTACTGGGAGGAATATATACGGCTGTTAATGAACCCAGTACATCAATATCTTCCGGATTAACACCTATTTCCTCCTGTGTTTCACGCAGAGCAGTATGCATGAAACTATTATCCTCTGGTTCACGTCTGCCACCGGGAAAACTGATCTGTCCGGAGTGTACTCCGGGGTATTCAACCCGTTTGGTAAGTACAAGGTGCGGACGATTATCCACAGCAAAAAAAAGGGCGGCCGTAGCCGCCTGTTTTACTTTGCTCTGATCAATCTGATCAATATTGACACGTTCTCTGCCGGCCGGAGTCATTTGATACTGCGCACCCTGACCGGGCAAGGGTTGGGTAAAGGCGGCCTCCAGTTTTTGTTTGAACCGCTTAAAATCCACGTACCTTATTTAGAAGTTTGTTTAATGGAAGTAACCGCAAAGAATTCTCCTTGCTGAGGATCAGAACCACTAAGGGTTTGAGAAAGTGTATTGGAAAGCAAACGACCGGTTTTACGATCAAAAGTCATTTTACCGCCCATTTTAATTTCAGTATCACCCAGTTGTTCCTCTTCCGTTTCTTCTAGCTCAATGTCTTCATTAGAGGCTGAAAAGGAAAGCACAACTTGTTGCTTGGTAATTTCATCAGCTTTAAAATTAACGGAGATATCCATTGCTGCCATTCCTTCAGAGCTCTGTGTTTTTTCCCAGGTGTCACCTTCAGAAATTGCTTGTTCCGGCATTTCAATAAAAAGGTTACTTACCAGGCTGGAAGCAGACATTGGCCCGCTTTGAGAGTCAACAGGTTTCTCAACTATCTTGCCCATATTATTAACCTTAAAAACAATGGGTTTATTGAGAATAGGTGAAAATTGCTGGGCCACCATAGCGCCCATACCCTGAGCCGTTTCAGGATCTTCAGAATCATAGTAAACTTCCATACCCTGCATGGCTTGTTTTGCTTTCACGCTTTTTAAAATAGCTTCAATAGTATGAATACCGTCAGCTGTCTTATCCATTACCTTGATATCAAAAACCACCGTATTTTCCATTTTTCCTATTTCTTCCTGCATATTGGCATTAGTGAAATAGGTCATTGTCATTTCCGTAACCAGCGAGTGAGTTGCTCCCTTTTCAAGATCGAGTCTTAAAAGAGTAGCTTTTTTAGTGGACGGAGTCCCGGCAAATGTAGCCGCAAACATCAGTGAGCTTAGTAGCGTAGGGATCAATTTCTTCATTGTTATCGTTTAATTTTTGCGAAGATAAGGATAAGGCCTAATTTATTTCAATGTTCAACCATTTAATCAGCGTGATTGATTATATTTGCTATCTGATTAGATAAAAACTATAACATAAAAATATGACCCTTACTCAATTACAATATTTAATAGCGGTTGACAACCACCGCCACTTTGCCAAAGCAGCTGAAGCCAGTTTTGTAACACAGCCCACTTTAAGCATGCAGATCCAGAAACTTGAAGATGAGTTGGGTGTACTCTTATTCGATCGTAGTAAACACCCGGTAAGACCCACTACCATTGGTGAACGTATTATTAAACAGGCACGGAATGTTATTAATGAATCGCACCGGATTAATGAAATATTACAAGAGTCTAAAAATCAACTTGAGGGGCCTTTCAAGTTAGGTGTTATTCCTACCGTTGCGCCTTCTTTAGTTCCCCGTTTTATCAGTAAGTTTCATCAAAAGTTCCCTAACATTCAATTACAAATACAGGAACTGCGAACAGAGAAGATCATTGAGAAATTGCGGATTGACGAACTGGATGCAGCTCTGTTGGCTACTCCACTAGAAGAAAAAGGCATTATAGAAAGACCCTTATATTATGAACCTTTTATGGCCTTTGTTCCGGAAAATCATCGTCTTTACAAAGAGTCTTTTATCACTAACTCAGAGTTGGACATCAACGATATTTTATTGTTGAATGAAGGGCATTGTTTTCGCAACAGTATTTTAAATATCTGTAATAAACGTCCGGCCATGGCCAGCAAAGCTATTGATCTGGAAAGCGGGAATTTTGAAACATTGATTCGCTTAAGTAAAAAAGGTTTTGGAATGACTCTTATTCCTTACCTCCATGCTATAGACCTGGCTAAGGAAGATCAGAAATTCATCAAGCCTATTGCAGACCCCAGGCCCTCGCGTGAAGTAAGTATTGTATATACCCGGGCTGAACTTAAGATAAAGATTATCGAAGAACTAATGAAAATTATCCAAAAATCTGTGCCGGATAAATTACTAAGTGAAGAGAACGAAGTGGTTAGTCCTTTGCGGTCGGCTTAAAGAACGAACCTTACCGGGCCGGATTACGTTTATACTAATAAGTGGAATTTAAAGAATCACATATAGCTCTTTTCCCCCTGAATATTTTTCTTCTGCCGGGAGATTACACTCAGCTTTATATTTTTGAGGATCGGTATAAGCAGTTGATAAACGATAGCCTTGCTGAAAAAATGACTTTCGGAATTGCTTTTTCAAACCGGGTAAATCAAAGAAACCTGGGTACTTTAGTAGAGGTAAGTGAAGTGATAAAAAGGCATCCCGGTGGTGAAATGGATGTCATGGTTAAAGCTCTTTCCATTTTTCAGTTGGAAAAGTTTTACTTTCAAAAAGAAGGGAGGCTTTATCCGGAGGGTAAGATTACTGAATTTGGGATGACTAAGAATTTCAATGCCGGAAAGGAACTAATTAACGAGTTTAGAAGTTACTTGGTAACCAATCAATTATATAATTCGAAACTTCTTAACAATCAAAAGATTGGATTATTTGATGTGGCCAATGAGATGTATATGAGTGATCAGGAAAAAATGGAATTGGTGTATCAGAACGATCAGGAAAAAATGGAAAGCTATCTCAGGAATTATATTCGCTATCTCGAATTGCTGCAAGCTCAGGAAAAAAAGGTCTATCAAAACATATATCTCAATTAGACACCTCATTATATTTTTAACTCTGTTGGTCTTTCAGGCCTGCCATGATCCGGTTTCTTCTAATGGGCACCATAATTCGGCAGATACTGATAAAGGGGTTTCCTCTGAGCGAAAGGTTCAAAAGAAACCTGAAAGCAAGTATCTGAATGATTCAAGTGCCGGGCATTTTTTGAGAACTTATGCTCAGCAGCATGAAGAGAATACAGTCTTGATAAAAACTGATTTTGGCGAGATTGTAATTCTGCTCTACAACAACACCCCGTTGCATCGCGCTAATTTTCTTTTCCTTACTCAGAATAATTATTTTAATGAAACTTGGTTTTACCGGGTTTCAAAAGGGCATGTGATCCAGGCTGGTAATAATGACGACCCTAAAACACTTCAAAAACGAAAAGGCTTTGGCGATTATACTATTTCTTCGGAGATCAATGCCGGAAATATTCATAAAAGAGGTGCGGTAGCCGCTGCCCGGAGTTATCATCAAAACCCCGAGAAACGCTCGGATCCTTTCGAGTTTTATATATGTTTGGGTAAAAGCTATAGTTACAAGCAGCTAAAGGCTATGGAAAATGAATATGATATTCAATTGGATGATGAGCAAATGACAGTTTATGGGTCTGTAGGTGGTGCTCCACATCTTGATGAGGAACATACTGTATTTGGAGAAGTAATTAAGGGAATGGATGTAGTGGAGAAAATTAGCCAAGTGAAGGTAGATGAAGGAGAATGGCCTTTAAATAATATCCCAATATCGGTGAGTATAATTGACTAATTAAGTTTTTATGCGGGTCATTCTTTTGAGTTTCTGGATGTTCTTCAATTTGAGCCTGTGTGCTCAGGCTGATGAAAATCTCAGTCTCAATCATTTTAACCTTGGTGAAGCTAACCTGGCTATGAATGGCTATGACCCTGTGGCTTATTTTACTGAACATAAGGCCTTAGAGGGCCTTAAAGAATATAGTTTTATATACCAGGGGATATTGTATTATTTCTGGACAGATCAAAACCGTGATCTGTTTAAATCTTCACCTTCTGATTACCAACCAGAGTATGGAGGCTGGTGTGCCTATCAAATGGGGCGGGCAGGAGAGAAGGTATCCGTTAATCAACAGACCTTTGAGTTAAAGGGTGGACGTCTTTACCTTTTTTATGATCAATTTTTTGTGAATACTAAAACCAAGTGGCTAAAGGATCGTGAAGCACTCAGCCAAAAAGCAGACGCTGAATGGCAAGAGTGGCAGAAGGGCAATAAGAAGGAATAAGCACAAGGGTATTTTATTGTGTTAAAAAGGGTGATTAAACGCAATAACCCTTATTTTCGCGGCAGTTAAAAATATTAAATCACACTCTCCAATGAGCGTATTAGTTAATAAGGATTCTAAAATTATAGTTCAGGGATTTACCGGAAGTGAAGGATCATTCCATGCCGGGCAAATGATAGAATACGGTACCAACGTGGTTGGTGGTGTTACCCCTGGCAAGGGTGGGCAAACGCATCTTGATCGCCCGGTATTCAATACAGTTACCGATGCTGTGAGGGAAACAGGTGCTGATGTATCTATCATTTTTGTACCACCGGCTTTTGCTGCGGATGCCATAATGGAAGCTGCTGAAGCAGGTATTGGTGTGATTGTAACTATCACGGAAGGCATTCCCGTAAAGGACATGGTTACGGTAAAAGAATATCTTAAGGATAAAGATTGTCGTATGGTAGGACCTAATTGCCCTGGTGTGATGACCGCAGGGGAAGCCAAAGTAGGTATCATGCCCGGTTTTATCTTTAAGCCCGGCCGTATTGGTATTATCTCTAAATCGGGCACACTTACCTATGAGGCAGTAGATCAGATTACCAAAGCTGGTATGGGTCAATCCACTGCCATAGGTATTGGAGGCGACCCGATCATCGGGACTTCTATGAAAGAAGCGGTTGAATTACTGATGAACGATCCTGAGACCGATGGTATAGTTATGATTGGTGAAATTGGTGGCCAAATGGAACCCGATGCCGCCCGCTGGATTAAAGAATATGGTAATGGAAAACCTGTAGTTGGTTTTATTGCCGGGGAAACAGCGCCTAAAGGACGTACCATGGGGCATGCCGGAGCTATTGTAGGAGGAAGTGAAGATACGGCACAAGCAAAGAAAGCTATTCTGAAAGAATGTGGTGTTCACGTGGTGGATTCACCTGCTGATATTGGCGCTAAAATGGCCGAGCTTATAGGTGTAACAGCCTGAAAAATTTAAGATTACTTTTAAAAAAGCCCTGATTATCAGGGCTTTTTTTATACATACTATTATCGTCTATCGCTTTTAAAACTTGTAAGGATTTTGTTACTTTCACGCCAAAGGGAGAAGTACAAAAATGGTTAAATCTAAACGCTCCAAAGCGAAGTGTCTCGGCAACCTGATTCAACTTCAATCCAGGGAGCTTATATGCACTCACCAGACTAATGGCTTACTGTATTATACCAGCCCTTCGGTGAGTAGATTATTAGGATATCATCCAGGGGAAGTTGAAGGCCAAAATCCACTGGATTTTCTGCACCCTGATGATCACGCTCTTTACTTTCAGCTTACCGGAGACCCCGGTCTGTTTAATGAAGTACTGGAGTGGCGCTTTCGAACCAAGGCTGGAAATTACATCTGGTTGCAAACTCTGATGTATCCTTTTAAGGATAAAAAAACCAAAAAAGTCTTGATTTATTCTTCATCTCGTGATGTTACAGCTGAAAAACAGTCGAGACAAGGTTTTGATCGCTTACAGCACCTAATGAAGCAAATGAGTCAAATGGCTGAAATAGGGGGATGGGAGTATGATCCTGAAACAGAAAGTATTCATGCCACTGAACAGGCCTTTTATATTTTTGGTGTCGCCATGGATGAAGAATTTCCTTCCTTTAAAAATGTCCTTAGTTTTTTTGATCATGACGCTAGAAAAACTCTCTTGATGGCGCTCAACCGGACCATTGAAAACCATGAAGAGTATAAGCTGGAATTACCTCTTAAATCTGCAAACGGAGAGGAGAAGTGGATACAAACCATGGGGATGGCTGTAGCCCGGCCGGGACGTTTACCCATAATAAACGGAACCATAAGAGAGATCAGTGTAGCTAAGCAGAATGAACTTCAGCTTAAAGAGCACATCAGCGACCTTGAAGCCATGTCTGCTTCCCTGGGTAAACAAAACCAACAACTATTAGAATTCAGCTATATTATTTCGCATAACCTGAGAGGCCCCGTGGGTAATCTGGTTACGTTGGCTAATTTTCTGCGTGAATCGGAAAGTGCAGATGAACAAGAAATGATTATTGATAAGATTCATGAATCTTCCAGCCTTTTAAACCGCACTTTCGAAGAGTTAATGGAAGTTTTGAAAGTTCGAAATCAAAGTGAGATAAAGCTGGAAGCTATCAATCTCTATAATATAATTGGAGATACAGCACAATTGTTTGACGCATCTATACGTAAGAACGGGGGAGCAATTTTTTTACACATAGACCCGGAAATAGAGGTGCCCTCATTCCCTGTATACCTCAAGAGTATTGCAGTAAATCTGATATCAAATTCCATTAAATACCGGGATAAAGAGAAAGGGGGTTTACAAATATCTATTAGCTTTGAAATTAACGAAGAGGGTGAAAAATGCCTGATCTTTAAGGATAATGGGTTGGGAATTGATATAAAGCGGCATGGAGATAAAGTTTTCCGGCTTCACAAAACCTTTCATCGTCATCCGGATGCCAGAGGTTTTGGGTTGTTTATGTCTAAGAACCAGATGGAAGCTATGGGTGGAGAGATACGGCTTACAAGTGAATTAGGAAAGGGCTGTACTTTTACCTTGGTATTTAACCCAACCACCAAGTCTATTCAATTAACCATGCCTGAATTATTTTAAGATGGTATTTAAACGAAAAACACATACGAATACCGGTCTTATACGGGGGCGTTTAAACCCGTGCCCCGATATGCCAAATTGCAAGGTTAGCATGTATCCACAAGACCGGAATCATCATATAAAACCCTGGTTTTACCATAAAGAAAGAGCTGAGACAATGGAGAGGCTTCTTAAAGTACTGGCTTCAGAAAAGAGAGCAAAAGTTGTTACGAGAAGAGAGAATTATATTCATGCTGTGTATACCATACCCGTTATGAAGTTTAAAGATGACCTGGAGTTTTATCTCCCGGATTCTTCTAATGTGATTCACTTCAGGTCTGCTTCCAGAATTGGCTATTCAGATTTGGGGCTTAATAAGCGGAGGATAAGACGAATCCAAAAAAAGCTCAGCAATATGGGAATTATCACTATATAGCTGCTGTGGGCAGTATCACCACAAATGAGCTCCCTTCACCTTTGATGCTTTCAATTTTAAGCTCTCCTTTGTTTACTTCCAGAAATTCATGGACAATAAGAATTCCCAGTCCGGTGCCTTTCTCATTTAAAGTACCCGGGGTGCTCAGGTTTTCGTTAAAGTCGAGCATACTATCAATTTGCTTCTGACTCATACCTATACCGTAATCACGCACTTCCAATTTTACAAAATCTTTAGAATCCTGATCAGCTGAAATTTCAATAACCCCACCCGTGGGTGAAAATTTGATTGCATTAACTATCAGGTTCCGAAGAATGATTTCAGTATGATCCGGATCGGCATATACTTTTAAATCGTTACTTACTTTGATCTTTAACTGTAATTCTTTGTTTTTAAGAGCACTGGAAAGCTGCTTTTGAAGTGTTTCAATTATAGCCATCAGTTTAACAGAACCGGGCCTTACGTTCATCCCGGTAAACTGGTTTTTACTCCATATCAAAAGATTTTCAACAGAAGAACGGGTATGGCTTACGGATTCTTTAAGGCCTTCCAACAGTTCCTTTTTATCCTCTTCACTTATCTGGTTATATTCCAATAATTCCAGTATTCCGAGTATTTGATTAAACGGTTGTTTGAGGTCATGAGTGAGTATGGAGAAAAGCTTATCCTTAGTTTGATTGAGGTTTTCAAGCTCCAGATTTTTACGGATAAGGAGATTACTCTGATGGTCAATTTCAGTTTGTTTTTTCTGGATAAGATCTGTCTTCTCAACTAAGATGCGGTTATACTGTTTACGCTTGCGAATGCTGATCACCAGGCTCAATATGAAAGTTACACATACAATAAGCAGAATAGTGACAATGATCAGCACCAGCTTATTTCGTGAAATGATTTCATTCTGTAATTTATTACGGGAACTTAGGACTTCATTTTCATGCTCCTTAAGGGCATTTTGTTGCTGTAACAGTTTTTCCTGAATGTTTAGTTTAATAAGGGTGTCATTGTATAATTTATACTCTTTGTATAGTTCTAAAGCTTTCCAGGGGTTTTCAGAACCTTCATAAGCTTGTGATAGTATGAGGGATGACTCACGTATGAGGTAGCGCGAATTTTTTTCCTTTTTACTAATAGCATAAGCTTCCTGTGCTTCCTTCAGACCCTCGGAAAAACGGCCCGCTTTAAGGTACACCTTTGCTAAAAAACTTCTGTATAAAGAAATAGAGTAAGGATCACCATAATCTACCATTAGCTTTACCGCTTTACCGCACTGCTCTATAGCTGCAGAATGGTCATTTCGCTCAGAAGCTACCAAACCCAATGAACAATAAGATGAGGCGATTTCAAATTGGTCATGATACTCTTTTGCAATCCGTAGGGCTTTATAGGCCAGTTCTTCAGCTTTTTGTATTTCACCCCGGTGAAGCAACAGCTCAGACTTAAGATTGTAACCATTGGCAATGGTACTTTCTAATTTATATTTGGTAGCTATCGCAATAGATTGGTCTATATACTTTTCGGCCAGTTTATAATTTTCCTGAGCCAGAAAAATATTGGCAATATTAACAGCCGTGATTGCTTCCCCTTCCGGGTAGTCAATTCGTTTATCGTACTCCATTGACTTGAGGTAATGGTCAATGGCCCGGAGATAAAACCCCAAATCATTGTACACATTACCTATGCTAAGATGAGTAGTGCTTAAGCCAGAGTAGTCTTTAGATCTTTCAAAAATCCCGTGCGCACTAATGTGATACTCCAGAGCTTTTTCAAGTTTATTTTGATAATAATACCCGGAACCAATAAGATCAAGAGCTGATGCAATTTCTAAACTATCATTTATAGCTTTGCTGAGATTAAGATATTCGGAAGCATAAGCCAAAGCCGTATCTGGATTAATTACCAGGTTATCATAGGCCAGGTTGTAGAGTCTAAACAGTTCATCCTCAGTTTTTTCAGAGTGTTGTGCTCTTAAAAAAAATGAAGAAAAAGTTAGAATATAAATTATGTATTGAGTAGATCTTAGAATCAAAAGCCAAAGATATTATTCAATCGACCAATATAAGAAGTATTGCAAGTTTTAAAATGCCTTAGATTAAAATAAAATTATGGACCTGAATGTTCAATGTCCTCACTGTAAATGGAGTCCGGATGGCGGTTCTTATTGGACGTGCCGCTCATGCACCTATGAATGGGATATATTCAGCACGGCCGGCCGATGTCCTCGGTGTGATTTTGAACATCAGTATACGGAATGTATTGGTTGGGCCGGGGGATGTGATGAAGTAAGCTTTCACCTGGATTGGTACCAGGGTTTGGATGAGGGGTTAAAGGAAATTGATATTTTACGTGACAGGCATTAATCAATGAGAAAGAAACGGATGCCTTTATCCGTTGCGCGATAACTTATAATTTCCCATTGTAGAAAAAGAACCACTATTCTTTCTGCTTCTTCAATACTGATATTTGCTTCTTTTTTGAAACCGCTTATCGACATTTCCGGGTGCTTACTCAGTAAATTAAAAAGTGTTCTCTCTTCAGGGCCGTAGGCTACAAGATTTTTTTTCAGGGAAGCAGGTTGTTTATTCTGAAGATAAGTTATGATTACCCGGTTAGCGGCAAAATTTTCATCGTCCTGGCGGATGTATACTTTCCATTTATCATCCTCGGTTTTTGCATAATGCGGAGCTTGCAGCGAAGGAGCTATTTCTATTTCCAATACCTTTTTGCTTTCTTCATTTTCATACACCTTAGCTGTAAACCTAACTTGTGGCTGGCAGTATAGGGTTGCGGCCCCATCAATCATATAAAACTCCTCTTCAGGGTCAATTCCTGAAACGCGACCGTTGTCCTTTACACCTATAAGCAAACGTCCACCGTCTGTATTAGCAAATGCTGCCAATGTAATGGCAATCTTCCGGGCACTATCTACCCTGAATTTGAAGTCTTGCCGTTGATGCTCACCCTCATCTATGGCCTTGTAAAGCTCTTCCGGTTCACCGCTAACATGGTCCAGCCACCGGTTGCTTTCTGTATAATCCATAACTGTAAAATTAAAGCCGGAAAAGCATTAGAAAAAGGAATCAGATATATTTGTTATATGATGATGAGCAGAAGGACTATCGTAGCCCTGATAATTATCCAGTTATTGGGGAGTTGTACCAGAACCAATCCGGCCGGTAGTAATTCGGTATATGTACCAGATGAGCCATTTATGCCTTCATACGCCCTGGATGATCTGAAATTCAGTTCTGTCTACACCAAGTCAGGGGACGCGGTGGCTGATGTTGAAGGTATTGACGAAATATCGGGAATGGTAGCCGGAATAGTTAATGCGGGGCAATTATGGATGCACAATGATGGGGGAGATGGAAGCATACTTTATCTTATGGATAAGAGCAATGGTAGTAAACTAACCGACTATGAGGTTTTAGGAAATAATGTGGATTGGGAAGATATTGCTATCAGTCGGGATCAGCTAACTAATCGTTCTTATCTGTGGATAGCAGATATCGGGGATAATCTGAAAATCCGGTCAAGTTATACCCTTTATAAAGTGGAGGAACCGGTTTTTTCAATTGGTAGTGATACGCTAAATTCAAATGCTTTACAACCATTCAAAGAGTATAGCTTTAACTTCCCTGACGGAATGTATAATTCGGAAACTTTGTTGATAGATCCTTTTAGCGGAGAAATCATCCTGGTAACCAGGGGAGATAATGCACGGGTATATACCGCTCATGAACCGGATTCTGATGAATTAAACACCCTGACACTAAAATACAGAGGGGTAGTGCCTATTCCAGGCATTACAGGGGGAGATGTATCCCGTAACGGCAATCATATTCTGCTTCGCACTTACAATGAGATTTTACTGTGGGAAAGGCAGCCGGGACAAACCGTGGTTGAAGCTTTGGCCAATGTTCCTGAGCTGGTCCCATATATCCCTGAACCACAGGGCGAAGCCATCTGCTGGGGTATTAATGGTTATTATACCATCAGTGAAAAGGTAGGGGCCGAATTACCTACCTTGTATTATTACGCAAAATAGGTTTCACAAAATAAATTAACCAAAGCTTAAAAAAGCAGGCCAACATTTCAGTTGCCAGCTTCATCGTGTAACTCTATTTTCGCATTTAAAATTAATTCATGAAGCTTATTCTTTCCTTTTTGATGTTATTTAGTCTGATGTGTAGTCAGAAAGCTCAGGCCTGGGGACAAACTGGTCATCGCGTGGTTGGCCAGGTTGCAGAAAACCATCTTAGCCGCAAAGCCCTTAGGAATATTAAAAAGTTATTAGGGGAAGAAAGTCTGGCCACAGCTTCTACCTGGATGGATGAAGTGAAATCAGATGACGCTTATGATCATACTCACGATTGGCATTGGGTAACTATCCCCAATGGTAAAACGTATGCCGAAACCGAGAAAAATCCTCATGGAGATCTGGTAGAATCCATTGGCCGGATGACAACTATCCTAAAAAATGATACCACTTCAAAAGAACGTAAAGTAATGGCATTACGCTTCCTGGTGCACCTGGTAGGAGACCTTCATCAACCTCTTCATGTAGGTAATGGGGAAGATAAGGGCGGTAACGATGTGAAAGTAAAGTGGTTCTATAAATCATCTAATCTCCATCGGGTGTGGGATAGTGAGATTCTTGATTCCAAACAGTTGAGCTATACTGAACTGGCTGAAAATATTGATCACGCCTCTAAAGATCAGGTTGAGAAATGGCAAAGTGGTACGGTTAAAGAATGGGCTGCGGAGGCTATGACGCTTCGCACTCAGGTATATGAAACCAAAGACCCGGATCGTATGGGCTATGAGTATATGTATAAGAATTGGGATCTAATGCAGCAGCAGCTGGAAAAAGGCGGTATTCGTCTGGCTGGCCTGTTGAATGAGATCTTTGGCTAAACCTTATCGCGCTGAGTCTTTAAAGGGTTCAACAGCTCATCCAACCCATTTAACTTAATTACGTAAGCCGTTTGCATGAGCATACCCAATTTCCCATTTGGGTAACCTTTGCGTTCAAACCATTCCAGGTAGCTTACAGGAAGGTCGCATAAATATCGGCCTTCAAACCGCCCGAATGGCATTTTGAATTCCACCAGGTTTTTAAGCAAAGCGGGGTCAGGCTGGTTGACTGATGGCACGGGCTTCTTCGGATCTAGCATGAAACTGTATCAAAACAAACATAAAGACTCCTGAAATCATCATGATCCAAACCATTGGGCCAGCTGTGTCATTATGGAGAATACCAATAAGGGCGGAAGAAATAGCTCCTGCAAACATTCTGAAACTTCCGATAAGAGCCGAAGCTACTCCGGCATTTTTCTCAAAGGGTTCTAAAGCCAATGCGGTAGTGTTGGGGTTTATAAAACCAGAAAGAAACAGGAATGAGAACAGCAGTGGCAGCAATACGGCTTTAGCCAGCACACCAAAGATAAAGCTCAGACCTAACAATAGAGCTACCAGCAATATAAGAACCGCTGTAATACGGGTTATTTTTACGCTGTCCCATTTTTTAAGGAGTATTCCATTAATCTGGCTGCCCGCAATAAAACCAAAAGCATTGATCCCAAAAACCCATCCAAATGTTTTTTCGGAGAAGCCATATAGTTCCATCAGCACAAAGGGAGATCCGGCAATGTAAGTGAATAAACCAGCCATGGCCAGGCTGCCTGCTAAGCCATACATCAAAAAATTACGATTAGTCAATACACGCCAATAACCACGGCTAACCTGGCCCAGGCGTAAAGAAACACTTTTGTCAGGACTTTTACTTTCTGATAAAACAAAGGAGACCAATAACAACATGATCACAGAAATAAGGCTGAGCAGTACAAAGATGAAACGCCAGCCAAAGTGATCCGTTAAATAACCACCCACGGTAGGTGCAATAATAGGAGCTGCACCCATAACCAGTATAAGCGCAGAAAATACACGGGCTACTTCATTTACCGGAAAGCGATCACGCACAATAGCCCGGCTGGCTACCATACCCACACAACCGCCCAGGGCTTGTAATAAGCGTAAACCTATAAGAGATTGAACATCTGGCACCAAAGCACATCCTAAAGAAGCGATTACATATATACCAAGCCCAATCATCAAGGGTTTTTTCCGTCCAAAGCGGTCCAATAACGGACCATATATAAGCTGACCAACAGAAATACCAATAAAATAACTGGTAAGTGTTAGCGAAACCTGCGATATTCCGGTGCCAAGATCTTCGGCAATAGTTGGGAAGCCCGGCAAATACATATCAATGGAAAAGGGCCCGAGGGCGGCTATAAACCCAAGGATAAGTATGAGAATATTTTGTTGTTTTTTACTTAGGGGAGATTGTTGTTCAGACATGCAGGGCAAAAATACGCTCACTGAAAGACTTGGGCAGATTTTCCATATCATAAATTTATGAACCTTTATAAGAAAGACTTATAAATAGAGCGGTACGGCTATCCTGAAACAAAAAAGCCCGGTTTTGGAAATCCGGGCTCTTTAAATGATTTGATTATCCTTGATTGTAGCAGGAGATAATCAAAGTAACTTGATCTTTAATACATCACCAGTGTGGTAGGATGCACAAATTCAGCTGTAAAAGGATCGCAATTATCACAATGATCGATTCCTGTAATCGTGTTTGGGAAATTTTTACAAATAGCTCCCGGCACACCTACTGAAGTAATAGAAGAGCCACAATCGCGACAGCCTGCACGAACAGGCTCAACAGCTACAAACTCCCATTGCCAGTTTGGCTGGCCACAGGGCGCCAATAAGGTAAACCCACCACCGGGAGGGAGACAAACAGTAGCTGAAGGACATTTGTCATCACAGGTAGCATTGTAAGCCCAGGCGGTTACTTCAATGTAACATTCGGTTTCATTGTACACATCAAGACTTGATGGCTGAGCCATAGTACTTAAAGTGAATACTAAACCAAGAGCAGATAATAACATGAATTTTTTCATGACATATAAAATTTAGGTTAAAATCCGGATAACTGTTATCCGAAAGCTTTGAGTCTGAATGAAAGGAAGAGCTGAGGCCTTCAGAGGCATCAAAAACAAGGTAGAGTTTTCATGATCAATTGGTTAATTAGTTTAACTAATTTAAAAAGAATAATCGGGATTCTATGATTTCAAGCCGGATAAAGAAACAATTAACCGTGATAAAGTGTGCCTTGAGCGAGTAAGGTATATCCACCACTTAACTGTACCTTATTTTGGGTATAGATGCAATGAAACACACCACCCCGTGTACTAAGCTGATGTGAAGTAAAAGTACTTTTACCGGTTCTCTTTGCCCAAAAAGGAGTGAGAGCCGCATGAGAAGAGCCGGTAGCCGGATCTTCCAACTGATGAACATGAGGAACCAGAGTACGGCTTACAAAATCAACTTCCCGGCCAGGCGCAGTAATAGCATAGCCAAATACTTCTGACTTTCGGAGCTGGTTAAAGTCGGGTTTCATATTCTTTACCAGCTCTTCAGATTCTGTTAGAATGATCTGTTTATTAGAGGTAACAAAATAGCCCTTAACCGGGATACCGAGACCTTTTTCAATGACTTTGGGTATAGGCTCTTCACGTAACACAGGGATGGCGTCTAATTCAAAAGTTGCCGTTTGATCTTTTCCACAACTACCTTTAATAACACCTTTTTGGTATTGCAGACTTATAATATCTGATTTATTGAGAAAGGCTAAAGCTGCCAGGGCGCCATGGCCGCACAGGCCTATTTCATTATCAGGTGCAAACCAGCGTACATGATAATGACCTTTACCATTTGCCGGCCATAAAAAAGTGGTAGCCGGTTGCAGCATATTTTGTGCTATTAACTGCATTTCATTGCCTGATAGCGGATTTGACAGAAGAACTACGGCAGCTGTATTGCCGCGAAAACCTTTTTCCGGCTGGTTGAAGACTTCGATGATTGAAAAAGGAAATTCCATAAATTTTAGATTGAGGCTAAGTTCCCAAATTCCATGAAAAAAGGCAGGATATTCCTGCCTTTTCTTGCAATCGTATTACCTATCCTTAAAAAGATTCAAGGATATAATGATTTGATTTAGGGACTTATAATAATATCATCCGCACTACCAAAGAATACGGTGTATTCACACCCTCCGCAGGGATGTACATTAGTGCTGCTGGTTGGCAAGGACGTACAACCATAGCCAAAGGGAGAGCTTACAAAATCTGCCGAAAAAGTCTTGCAATATTCACAATCGGCATCAGTTGCGGTTAAACGCAATTGATCCCAGGCATAATTGGCTGGCCCACACGATGGAACCACTGTGGTGCCTGGGGGAATACAAATATAATATTGAGAACAGGCATTGTTGCAACCACTATCCCAGGCTTCTACATCTAATCTGAAGTAACATTCGGTATCATTATGCACATTCAGATTGGGCTGTGCAAAAGCCGTCAGGGAAAGGCCTATACAAGCCAATCCTGTTAAAAGCAGAGTTTTCATGTTGATTGAATTAAAGGTTAAACTAAATGGTTTATTCTTTAAATGTAGTAAAAAAATTACAAATCTAACTCTGGGTTATTTAATAATCATCTATCTGCCAGGTAAATGGAGTAAAAGAGAACTTTACTTTTTACCCACTAAAAAATAAAGGACCACACCCACTATAGGGAAGAAAAGTACAATGATCAGCCAAAGGATTTTAGAACCTTGTCCTTCCAATGACCCTCTGAGAATATCAGCGATGGCATAAATCCATAATGCTACGGTGATGAGTCCCAGAACTAAAAGTGTCCAACCTAATGTTTCCATACATTAAAAATCCTTCAACCCTGCTTTTTGTTCAGTTAGTTTCCTGATTATTTCACGAATTATTATCCCAGCTTCCCATTTTACCGGATTGGTAATCCTCAAAAGCCTGAATTAATTCCTGTCTCGTATTCATAACAAAAGGTCCATGTGCTGCAATAGGTTCCTTAAGAGGTTTACCATGACCAAATATTATCAGTGAATCTTCAAGACCTTTTATAGGTATAGAGTTCTCACCTTCCATAAATTCAACCAATTGATAAGTTTCAACAATGCTACTGCTTACTTCAAGTTTACCTCTTACCATATAAAAAAGCACTTGGTGGCCGCTTGGAATATTCAGGTCAATTGTGCCACCTTCCCGGATCTCAACACTGCTCATGGTGAGATTTTCAAGCGAAGGATGCGGCCCCTGGTGTGGCCCCCATGTCCCCGAGATGAGATTTACCTTTACTTTTTCATCATCCAGATGAAAGTGTGTAATATCTTCCTCTTTGAGTCCGTGATAGTTCGGAGGAATCATTTTGTTCTTAGAAGATAGGTTAAGCCACAGCTGTATAATTTCTTCTTCACCACCTTTGGCTTTGAACTGTTCAGAAGAAACTTCAGAGTGTATCAAACCGCTTCCGGCTGTCATCCATTGTGCACCACCAGCTCCGATACGGCTTTTATGTCCGTTGGAGTCCCAATGAACAATGTCTCCTTTAAAAATATAGGTGAGAGTTTCAAAGCCACGGTGAGGATGCGGACCGAAAGGAAGGCCTTTGTTGTTAGCCGGAAATACCTGGGGTCCATGATGATTGATAAAAAGGAAAGGGTCCAGATTATCAATAGTTGGGGTGGGCATAGCCCGGTAGGTAAGCAAATTATCGATAGGAGCCGAAACCGCCTGATGGATACGCTTTACTTTTTTCATAATGTGAATTGTGCTACAAAATTAGCTTAAAACGTATAGAGGCTATCGAATAAGCCATAAACTGAAACCAAAAAAACCGGGCAAAAGGCCCGGTTTCTATGACTTAAAAAATTAGTTAGCTACCCCGGCTAAAGGTTTCATCTAAAAAAGTAAGTGTAGCTTCCCAACTATCTTCATCAGCACTGGCATTGTATTCCAGTGGAAGGTCAAACTGATCACCCATTTCAGTAGCTTTTGGATTGGTAAAGGCATGCTTGGCGTTGGGATAATTTATAAATTCATAATCTGCATTCGCAGCATCCATTTCCTTTTTAAAGGCTTCTTCCTGTTCTTTAGGCACAAAGGGATCATCAGCACCATTCAGCACCAGGATTCGTGCTTTTATATTATTGGTTTCAGCAGGCTTAATGGCCGAAAGACTGCCATGAAGGCTGACAACCGCATCAAGGTCTGCCCCCTGACGAGCCATATTTAATACCACTCCACCACCAAAACAATAACCAATGGCCGCAATTTTACCGGCATCAGTTTTTTCATGCCTGGCCAACACCTGCCGGGCAGCGTTAAAGCGTTTTTTACCGATGTCAAAATTCTGCATAACCGTTCCGGAAAATTCTTTAGCCTCTTCGGGATGCGCGGCTTCTTTACCATCACCATACATGTCTACCGCCAGGGCTACATAACCGGCTTCGGCCAGATCATGGGCACTGTTGCGAGTATGTTCATTATGTCCCCACCACTCGTGTACTACCAATACACCCGGTTTTTTTTCACGGGCGTTTTTATCGTAAACTATAAAACCCTTCATGCTTACATCACCCACCTGGTATTCTACTTCTTCACCCACTATATCCGGTTTGCCGGATTTATTGATTTTTTCTTCCGCTTGGGTTGACTTTTGCTTTTCTGTTTCTGAATCAGCAGTGTTGTTACAGGAAGCAAGGGCTGAAGCCACCAGAAAAGTATAAATCCTTAATTTCATAAAATCATTTATTTAAAATTAGAAGGTAATTTAAAAACGCTTTAAAAAGTTTAACGCTCTCACTAATGAAAGTTGGTTTACGGGATAAATATACTGGGGTTATCCGGATTTAATATTTAAAAAAACAAAGATCTCAAAGCTCTTCTAAAATTTTCAGGATCCGGGCAGAGATGGTTTCTGCCTGCTTAAAAACCATAAAGTGAGTTCCATCATGTATTAGCTGTACCGGCTTTTTAATCCTTCGCAGGGGAAAGGAGGCATCACGGGTGCCGTGCAAATGTGTGAGACTGGTGTGATGTTCGGGTGCGCCCTTCCATGAGGATAAACATTGTAGAGCCCATTGTAAGTAGTGGTTGGAATGCTGTTTCACCATGTCTCGCATAAGTTCACCCGCCTCTGGTGATTGATCGGTGCTGCTTTTGCCCCAAAGAGTAAAGGTAGCTGCAATTAACTTTTGAGTAAATAAGGAAATTAGCCCCAACCGGTGCAAAACCCTGAAATGCCAGGGATTTTCAAGAGGCGATTTGATGCTTGAAAGTAGTATAATATGCTTTACTTTCCGTAAGGCGGCTATTTCCTGCGCTATAATGCCTCCAAATGAATGCCCGATCAATATTATGGCTTCCTCTTGTTCAGGTATAAGCCTGGCTATCCTTAGGGCATAGGCAGAAAGAGTTTCTCCGGAATGAGGTTCTATCCAGTTCAGGTAATTTACCTGGTATGGCTGTAAATCCAGCTTCTGAAAAACACGGTCATCAAAACCCAAGCCGGGCAAAAGATACAAACTGGGCATTTCAAGAATTTTAGAATTAAAAAAACCTTTTGCAGAATGTTCAGAGCGATCATCACTTTCATTAAAAAGGATAGAGATTTTTACCTTGTGGGGACAAGGGGTAGGGAGAGTGTATTGTGTTTTTCTGAAAAATTCTCCAGGCTTTGTCCCCTCCTTGTACTTTGGTTTCGTCATTAGGGTGAAAAAACATCATGTTTAACTTAAATCAACACTTATGAAAAAGTTTATGGCCCTTTATCATGCGCCTGCTAAAGCTATTGTGGAAGCTCAAAATGAACAGATGAGCGCGGCTGAACAGGCCGAAGCCATGAAACCCTGGATGGACTGGCAACAACGTTCTGGTGATGCTATTGTAGATATGGGCGCACCCCTGGCCGGAGGAGAAAGCATCAATGCTGAGAATCAATGGGACCAGAGCTCTAAAGGTGTGTGCGGATACTCTATAGTGCAAGCGGCAGATAAAGATACCGCCAAAGCCCTGTTCCGGAATCATGTTCACCTGGGCTGGGTTCCCGGGGCTTCTGTAGAAGTACACGAAGTGGTAGAAATGTATTGATGTTTTCTGACCATTTAAAATCACTTTTATTTAATTTCAACTTTTAAAAAACAAAACCATGAAAGAGTTTATGTTAATTTTTTTAGGCCCCAGTTATGAAGACCTCAACCTGTCTCCTGAAGAGATACAGGGGCAAATGGGCCGCTGGTTTGGCTGGCAGGAGAAAATGGCCAAAGCCGGGCAATTGGTAAATGGCAATGCCCTTACCAATACTATTAAAAAGCTGGATGGACGTGATAGTGCTGCAACCGATCTTAGCTCGTCAGAATTGAAAGAAATAGTGGGCGGATACTACCTCGTAAAAGCCAAAAACTTTGATGAAGCGGTGGAAATAGCCCGGGATTATCCGGATTTTGAACACCAGGGCTCCGTAGAAATCCGTGAGGTCATGGTATTTGACCAATGATAGAAAATGGAATAGACCATCTTTTCCGTCATCAGTACGGAAAGATGGTTTCCATACTTACCCAGATTTTTGGGCTGGAACACCTGGAAACCATAGAGGATGCTATTCAGGATACCTTTATAAAAGCTTTAAAAGCCTGGCGAATTAAAGAACCGGAGAACCCGGAAGCCTGGCTAATGCAGGCGGCTAAAAACCGGGTGCTGGATCTGATCCGGAAACTCTCTGCCGAGCAAAAGCGCTTACCCTTACTGAATAGAGGCCCTTCTTCCATAGCCATAAATGAACTTTTCCTAAATAGTGAAATAGCAGATAGTCAGCTGCGGATGATATTTACAGCTTGCCACCCGTCTCTCCAAATCGGAGATCAGATTGCCTTTGCTCTTAAAACGATATCCGGATTTAGCACCCATGAAATAGCGGGAGCCTTACTTCTGAAGGAAGACACGGTGAAAAAGCGTTTAAGCCGCGCACGTAAAGCCATTCAAAAAGAAGAAGTGAATTTTGCTATACCCCAAGGTGCAGACCTCCCGCTGCGGCTACGCACGGTATTACGGGTTATTTACCTGATTTTTAATGAGGGTTTTCACTCCGGGCAACAGAACCAGCTTATCCGTGAAGAGCTTTGCGGTGAAGCGCTGCGCTTGTGCCGGATGTTAATGGACAATTCATTTACCAAAGCACCGGATGTATATGCTTTATTCGCACTTTTTTGCTTTCAGGCCGCACGCCTGCGCAGTAAAATAAATGAGCAGCATGAAATTATAAGCCTGGAGCTACAGGATCGCTCTATATGGGATAAGGAATTGATAAAGCTGGGGCATAAAGCCATGCATCAGGCGGTTGAAACCGATGATTATTCTGTATATCATTATGAAGCCGCTATTGTAGCGGAGCACATTGGGGCTAAAACGTATGCCGACACTAACTGGCACCGGATTTACCGCTGGTATGTACAGCTTAACCAAATACAGCCATCCACTTTTAACCAGCTGAATATGGCTATGGCACAACTGCAACGGGAGGAACTAAAAGACTGTTACGCGCTTTTACAAAGTATTGATCCCGCTTCTCTGGAGCAAAGAACTTACCTGTACCACGGACTTTTAGCTGAATATTATCATAAAACCGGTCATAAAGCGCAGTGCATTCTGCATCTGGATAAAGCTATTTCCCTGGTGCGAAATGAAGCGGAAAAAAAACACCTGCAACTTCGCAGAGAAGCCGTATCATATCCAAAAGGCCTTCATTCGTAAATCCCGGTTTTCTTAAAAACTCTTTTCCAATTACAGTTTACAAATTCATGTTCAATCAAAAATACATACCGTTGGGGTATATTTTTTTGACTTCATAAAAATGCAGTTTAGGTTTAAGTCAACTATCCCATACAGCGATAGTTTTTTAATCTAACTCAAAAGTTATGAAACAGGAAATTGCGATGGAAGCCGCACTTCAGCGACTCCCAGACTTATTGGAAAAACTACAGTCCAGGCTTTCTGCTCCGGAAAAGCAAATACAGGTAAGTACCGGTGATTGGTTGGAACAATTAAAATTTAATAAGCACTGCCAGATTTTTAACAGGCGTTTTAAAGAAAAGCCCTGGATTATAGTGTACTGCCATACTGAAGCTGATGTACAGATTACCTATGAACTGGCTATTGATTTTGAATTCCCGGTACGCATAAGGGCCGGAGGTCATGATCATGAAGGAGAATGCACGGGCACCAATACCATTTTAATTGATGTATCTAAAATGGATAAGGTACAGATCAATGAGGATGGACTAGCTACCATTGGCCCCGGTAATATTTTTAAAAATCTGACCTCTCAATTAGCTGAAAAAGATGTAATGATTGCGCATGGTACATGTGCCACGGTAGGTATTTCCGGCTTTATAATGGGAGGTGGCTGGGGCCCCTGGACCCGTAAGCACGGTATGTGCTGCGAATGGTTAACGGGCGCTAATATGATTTTAGGCAATGGTGAAAAAGCCGTTATTGATGCTAAAGGTGATGAAGTACCCGATTTATTATGGGCCCTTCGAGGAGGAGGAGCTATGAGTTACGGTCTGGTAACCGAGTTCCGGATTCAAACCTTTCCACTTCCCAAAACGCTTATTCGCTTTAGCCTGGAGTGGAATAGTTATAAGCCGCTTTTTATGGACCATCCGGGTTCCGATTATCCCACCATTCAGGTTTTAAAAGCCTGGGAAAATGTGATTACTTCACCTGATACTTCACAATTGATTGGTACCAACCTGCAGATTAACGCTAAGCCCGCTGGTGATGAACCCTTTGATGCCAATACGGTAAGCCATAATTGTGTGATGTATGGCTACTGGGAAGGGGAACAGGATGAATTGGAAGTTTTTGTAAAGAAGTGGTTTAAACCGGTACCCAACTACAAACCCAAGTATAATGATGATCACGGGGGAACGGGAACGGAAGGAGCTTATGGGGATAAACTAATGAGTAATTGGGCCCGGAACTCACATCATAAAGTGCTGGAAGCCCTGTATGCGCAGGAGGGTAAAAACTCTGGTTTAAATGAGGAGCATATTCAAATGTTGGCGGAAGGTAAACCCTTGCCTCCGGATTATGATAATCCGGCTCCACATAAAATTACTTCTCGTTTAGTGGATAAGGAAGGCCTGGGTGAAGGGGGCTATGAAGCTTTACTTAAAAGTCTCACCTCAGACCTGCTTTTTAAGGGCAACCGCAGACGCGGACTATTTACCTACGTAACCCTGGGCGCTATTGTGGGTGATTATTATATGAATAATCCTGAAGGGGCTGATAGTTCATTCCCCTATAAAGACAAGCTGTATACCATTCAGTACCAAACCTGGTGGAATGAAAAATGGTGGCAAAAATGGGCCGGACAGGACAATACGGTATATAACCGCACTAACCGTGCTATGGACTGGATGCAGGTGGCCCGGGATTTTGATATTCCCAACACTTCAGGAGCTTTTATCAGTTTTAAGGATAGCTCTATACCTACCCGTACTTATTTTGCTCAGAATTATGATCGCCTGGTGCAGATCAAAGAAGATTATTCCAAAGACAAGTATAATCACCTCCGTGTCAGAAAGAGTATTATCTAAAATGCTATGTAAGCCGGGCCTGTATTTCAGGTCCGGCTTTTTGTATAACAACGCTCTTACCCATTAAGGACACTGGGAAAGCTGTAAACATTTATATTCGCGATAATACTAAACCTTACTTTACATTGAATCCCATTCTTCAAAAAGCCATTCAATTTCATCAAAGTGGTAACTTTCAACAAGCCGAGCATGAGTACAAAGCTTTGTTAGCTACGGGGCAGACGGATCCCATGATATTCAATTACCTGTCAGACGCTATGAACCGCCAGGGCAAACTGCAGGAAACCGTTCAAATGCTTCAAAAAGCTACCGCACAACACCCGGGCGATGTGTACCTTAAGATCACTTTAGGTCAAACGCTGTTGGGTTTAGGCCAACTTAAGGATGCCCGTAGCCTGGCAGAAACAATGGAACGTGATTACCCGGAGAAAGGGGAAGTGCATTATTTTACCGGTAACCTTTATATGCAGGAAAACCGTTTGGAGGAAGCATTTACGTCTTTTCAAAAAGCGGTAAAACAGGTACCTCAACTGGCTGAAGCACATTATAATATGGGCCTGATAGCCTACCAGAAGGGTGATGGAGAGGCTGCCCGAAAGCATTGGCAGGCCTGCCTTAAGCAACAACAAGCTTTTATTCCGGCTTTGCTGAATCTTGGAAACCTGGAAATGGACCTGAACTTTCATGAAAAAGCTCTGCAGCATTTAGATAAAGCTTTGCATTACGACCCGAACAACAGCTATGCTCATAAACTGAGTGGAATGGCCAAGCACTACCTGGGTGATAAGGATGCTGCCTTAAGTCACTATAAAAAAGTTTTAGAAACGGAGGGTTCCGGAGATGAAATACTCACTTTACTGGGTAATGTAAACCGTGATATGAACCGCATGGAAAATGCGGTGGACTATTATGAAAAGGCTCTGGCACTAAACCCACAGAATACCCTGGCCCGTGAAAACCTGGATAAAATAAGCAGCAGCCGTATTGAAGGCTGGCATTTTGATATGTTGGGCGACCTGGCCCGCAACCAGGGGTACCAGGAGGCTATTGAGCGCGCTGTTAAAGGAGGGGAAACGGTTTTGGATATCGGAACCGGTTCCGGCTTGCTTTCTATGATGTGCGCCAGGGCAGGAGCCAAAAAAGTGTATACCTGTGAAACTATTCAACTTATTGCGGATACCGCTGCTACGGTAATTTCAGATAATGGCTACAGGGATCAGATCCATGTAATCCACAAACAATCCAATAGCCTTAAGGTAGGAGAAGACTTGCCGAAAAAAGCCGATATACTGATTTCCGAAGTTCTGGATTCCGGCTTATTGGGTGAGGGAGTATTACCCACTGTTAGACATGCCACGGCAAACCTGCTTAAAGAAGGAGGTACCATAGTACCAGCGGGAGCTACCGTTAAAGGCGTGTTAATCCAATCTGATCACCTCCACTCCATAGCACCTTTAAAGGATATTTCTGGTTTTGACCTGAGCAGCTTTGGTAAATTTCAAACGAAGAATGTGTACCGCAGAGAAACGCTTAATAACGTGCCCTATAAAGTTTTGAGTGCTGAATTCCGGATCCTGGATATTGATTTTTACCACTTACCTAAAGCAGCCGGTGAAAACAGTCCTAACCTTCATCAACTGGAAATAGAGATTACTGCAGATGGTGAATTACATGCAGTAGCTTTTTGGTTTGACCTTCACCTGGATGATCAACTGAGTTTATCATCGGGTCCGGAGGGCGAAATGATACATTGGGGGCAAGCCGTATACAGCCTTAACCCACCCAAGTCGGTTAAAGCAGGTGACAAGATAAGTCTCACCGCTGCGCAAAGCGAAATGAAAATAGTGTTTTCCAGTTGATTAAAAACCGGGTATATAAAGTCTGATCAAACCATTTATCCCCAATTGGAAGTATACGCAGGCATTGTACAATTGAGCACAACTTCAAAATAGCAGAAGCGATGATCCTCATGGCTTATCTGCCTGCTTTAAAGGTTTTCCCCTCAGGAGTTTGATGTTTCGGTACCGGCCTCGGGGTGTACTGGAATAAACTGCTTATAATGCTCATAGCGAAGAAAAATCTCCTTCACGTAAAGGTAAGGTTCCCGGCCTCGTACAAAGCCGTAACGTACTATAGGGTCATTATAGAATTCAGGGCTGGAGAGTTTAAGAATGTAGTCTTCCACATTATCGTCCCATAGTAAAGGGTCTTCTCCATTAGCTTCAGCCAGGCGTTGAGCGTCCAGTACATGGCCCAGCCCACAATTAAAAGAAGCCATAATGAATTTAATACGCTGAGTGCTGTCGGGGATTTCGGCCCATCTTTCTGAAAGTTGCTTCATGTATTTAGTACCGGCTTTCAAATTGGCAGAGGGCAGGCTGGTTTGGGTTAAGCCCAGGTCGCTGGCCGTTTCAGGCATAATTTGCATAAGACCTTCAGCTCCGGCCCATGAAGTAGCCTCAGGGTCAAATCGTGATTCCTGGTAAATTTGCGAACTCAGCAGGCGCCAGTCCCAACCCAGTTCGTTTGCATTTGCCCGGATCAATTCGTCAAATCGACTGATCTTTCCTCCGTTTTTACTGAAGAAATCACTCTTGATCCTTCGCCTGTACGATTTTTTATTTCGGAAGTACTTATTGTAAATCACGTTGTACAAACTTTTTCCCCGGGTGTCTTCAATCCATTCGTTAACTGTTTTCAAAAGTTCAGGAGAGTTTTTACGAACCGCCCAGGCAATGCGTTGCGAAAAGCTCACCTGAGTTTCAATATCCAGAATAGGATGGAAGGTTTGGTTGATGGATGCAATGTTGTAGTCTGCTATAGTGTAATCTATTTGGCCATTTACCACCATTTGAATAATCTCTTCGGTGGTTACATTGCCAGGAATAGTATCAATATAAATGGGCCCGCCTACTTCACTGGAAAGGTTTTGCATTCGTTCAAAATAAGAAGAGTTCCAGCGGATATGTACGGTATCACCGATAAGCTCCACCGGATCAGAAACTAAGGCTTTTTCTACCCGGTAACTGGGCATCTTCCGCCAGTTCATGGGCTTGCGCTGCACCAGTACCTGGTGGGTCAGGTAATGATGATCCGTAAACTGTACAATCTCCTTACGGCCCTCGGTAATAGTAAGGCCATGCGCAATAATATCGCCTTCGCCCCGGTTAAGCATATCAAATAATTCATCCAGGTTCTCGGCAACAGTAATCTTTAGCTCCAGCCCCAGGTCTTCTGCCAGTTGTGAAAGTAATTCAAACTCAAAGCCCATGGGCTCGCCCCGGTACAGGAAATAACTGGTGGAGTTATAAATAGCAATGGCATTGAGTATACCATCCTCTTTGATCTGGTTCAGATCACGTTGTATCTGTGGTTCTTTGATACTGCCTATCCCGGCTTCTTTATTGGGGTTACTCTCTTCAGGATCACAAGCGCTTAGCAGAGAAAAAATAACAAGACACAGGCAAAAAGTACGATATGACATGCTTTAAATATACAAATCCATCTGAACAGGAGCTCTATGGAAAGGATTAACGCCTGGGGAAAGAAAAAGTACAGCGTATATACCAGCTGGTAAAAATACTGTTTATGAGTTTGTTAGCGATGTTTTACCAGGCACCGGGCCGAGTAAGAGCGCGGTAAAGACGGAGGCTTGAAAATATATTTGCTAAAAAAAACCAAATAAGCTGTTTATTATTAAACTAAAGTTATCTTTGCCGCCATATTGTGGTAGGGATTTGGTAAGTTTTAAATTTCCTCCCACGCTTTTGCGGAAGCAACAAACAATTATGTTGTCTTAAATCCGGGAAACATTAGTTAAGTAGTAGTATTATTTTTAGGACTGTCTTTCACTCTTTTTTAGTAGTATTAGTTTCTTCTCCTTTTCCTTTTTCATTTAGATAATATCATTGGCCGGTATGACTGTAATGGTTGCTATATACATGGGTTTTGTGAGTTTCGGGAAGCATTAAACAATTTTTATGAATTTTTTTAAGAAGATTAAAGACAAGTTTGTCACACAAAAAATCAGTACTATGAAAACAGGAACGGTTAAATTTTTCAACAACACTAAAGGTTTTGGATTTATTGCATCTAACGACTCCAATGAAGAAATATTTGTTCACCAGAGTGGGTTAATTGACGATATCAGAGAGAATGATGAAGTTGTTTTTGAAACTACCCAAGGTAAGAAAGGCTTAAACGCTATCAACGTGAAACTGGCTTAAAAAGCTTTTTCATATAAGATTAAAAGCCATCTTCGGATGGCTTTTTTTTTGAAATGAATGTAAGTAAGAGAAGATACCTGAACGTAAGAAGAGATAACATTACCCCCGCTTTACTTACTACTTATCCAATTAATACACCGGCAGTAACCAGGCTTTGCCACGCTTTAGGTAACCATAAGGCTAAGCATAGCGAAAGCTACGCCTGCCATACCGGGCATCGGTAATGAAAGAGACCGTTTATAATTTTTCCAAGGCATTTAATACCAGGGGTGGAACCGAAGGTATGCCGGTATTTTCAGCTATTTTATTGTAAGCCCGGGCTATCTGTATGCCATAATCCTTTCCTTTTCGCAAAGCACTCAGTGTTTTTCTCAAGGGCGACTCTTCATCCATAAAATCATCTCGCAGGGTTTTTAAGCGGGTCTTCACTTTACCGGAGGGCTGATAATTGTCTTTTTCCATTGCCGCCAAAGCGACCTTTACATTTCCCAGGATTAGCCTCCAGTCTAAAACTTTTATCCTCAACCGTCAAAGGGGAAGACCGGAGGAGAGGCAGAAGCCCCGTGATGTCCGATATTTGATTACTTCTGAGGTCTAAAAATTGCAATCGGGTTAGGTTCTGCAGCCCGCTGAGGTCGCTTATTTGGTTACGACTTTCTTCGCCCTCTTTCCAATCGAAAGGGGAGTGACTCAGCCACAGTTCTTCCAACCAGCTCATTTCACACACTGCAGCGGGTATTTCGGAAAGTCCGCAATTTCTAAGGTCCAGTGTAGCGGTTTTTGCTTGTTTTTCGTGGTTAATACGGGTTTGGGCGAGTTCAGACATGCTAAATCCTTTAAAAGTATTGAAGAAGGCGGTAAGTTAAAAGAAAGAATTATATAAATAATACATCACTAGCGTGCTACATTATTTCAGCGTGCTATAGGTTTTAAATACTATGGAAATAGGGCAGGGGTTTTAAGGAAAGGCTCACAACTTCAGGTCATCACCTTTCTTTTTGGTATACCACTTTAACTTTTTAAGGCTGCCGGCTTTCTCTATAAGGTATTCCATTCGTATATGAAATTGGGTGGCTATTTTTTGATCTTTCCCTACAAATACGCTGCGTTTCCTTGTTGCTTTTTTCGGGTTAAAAGGTGGGTGGTGTGTGCATAATTGCCTTTAAAACAAGGTGCTTAGGTTTTAGGCGCTGGCTTATTTCACCAGCTTGGATATAGAAGTGAAAGTTGTACCCGAATCTTTATACTCCGGAGCTCTGCTATTTCATTATTCAACACCGGATTCAGATTGATTTTTTAAAACAAAGCGTTGATCTGAAAATGAATAGGTTTGATATATAACGGATGTTTTTTTAACTATAAGAGAGTCTTTTATTTTTTAATTTAATGCTATACATATCTCCAAGGGTATCAAAAAATCATTAGATTTAGTCATGTAAAACCAAACCAATCAAACCAAACATAGCAACCGATAAGAGCACAGGCTATTATCGGTTTATAGAGGTTCGTATGAAACAAACTATACAAATCGATTCTTAGATAGTGTTATCGATGGTGTGAGTTGAGTTGGTTAATAAGTAAAAACCAATTGATTGAACCTTATGAAATTTCTTAAACTCCGGAAGTTGCCTGTTCAGGTTATCTTCTTAATCGTTTTTTCGCTTTTTATGGCGGGTTGTAAGCAAACCGCTCCTTCTTCGGAGGTGAATATGGATGCTAACTGGACCGCTGATGACGCGGTAATTGTGAATGAGCTATTGCCATCTCTTAATTACGGGAAGGCTAATAAGCTTGACCTTTCCAATGATAAGCACTACTCCTTTTATATAAGGCAGTTTATAGTGGCGGGGATTACACCTGAAACCAATCCGCACCTTTTTGAGGTAATTCGTGAAATGCGGAAATCTGCTCTTACCAAACAAATGTCTGTGCTTCCTCCTGCAAGCTCACAGAGTAGTGATGATGAGGGGCTGGATACGGTGAATCAGGTAACTGAAATAGGCACCAATGACGGACTCTTATGGTCTTCAGCTGGTATGTCTTCCGTTCCGGGCGGTACACAGGTAACCCACCTGGTACTGAGTCTGTACGATCAGGCAGGTAACCAGATAGGTACTCAAAGCGCTCAGCAATACAATAATGGGGATACCCTCAGTATTAATTCCGATGGTTCGGTAACTGATGATCAGCCCATTCGTGCTACCCTAACTTATTTTTACCAGGCCAACGATGGCAGTGTGGGTCAGGGGGTTCATTCCCTTACAGCCGAAAGTTACCCGGTGAGTGTAACCAACTCTTTTCCGGTAGACAGTAATCAGAATAGCCCCGGTGTTATTCTTATCTGCCTGCATAGGAACAGTCCCGGTAATTGTGATTTTTGGATTGAAGAGACCAGTCCCTGGCCGGTAAAATTCCCTATTAAAGGGTCCATTACCTACTCGGGCGCTATAGAAATGCCGTTCACGTCAAGCAATTCCTTTGCCTACATCAACCTGATTGATGAAAATGGCGGTGGTGCCTGTACATACAATCAAATTGAAAACTTCTTTGATAGTGTTATAGTTTCTTCAGATTCCACCACCATGACCTGGAGTATTAACCTGGCCAACTTTGGAAATGCGTGTTCGGGAAACATGAACCCGGTCATATATACGATGTACTTTGAGGTAACGGTAGACGGTGAAACCGTTGGATACACCATTTCGAGTGCTTCCAATGTACAGCCGGGTAGAAACGCAATCAAACTCCCTACCATGGAGATAGCCTATGGTTGTCTGGCGGGCGGAACCCTGATTTCCATGGGAGATGGTTCAACCAAAAAGATAGAGGACGTAGAAGTGGGTGAAAAAGTAGCTACTAAAGATGGCGGAGTATTGGAAGTGGTAAATTCTGTGGTGGGCAAGGAAGAGCAGATTTATAGGGTGAGTACGGAGAATGGTAAGAATGTATTAATGAGTAAGGAGCATCCGGTTCCTTCTGGCGGAGAGATTAAACTGGCTTTTAACCTGAAAGTGGGTGATGAGATCGTAACCGATGAGGGCCCCAGCCGTATCCGGGAGATTGCGCTGGAGGATTTTCCTTCCCGGTATGTGTTTAACCTTTATGTGGAAAATGCGGATGGAAACATCCAGCTGGACGACCGTCTTTTTTACGGTAATGGTGTACTGGTGGGAGATAACCTTATGCAACGTACCTATGCTCAGCAATACTGGCGTGATCCCGCTAATATCCGAAGAGGCCTGGATGAGGAATGGCACCAGGATTATGACAATTACCTGAAGCGCATTTCGGGCAATTAAAAACCATGGATTTCTTTAACGGGCTCCGGCACTTTTGGGGTTTGGTACTTAAGCGGGTTGTAAAAAGACCGGTGGTTAAGAAATCTGGTATCTGGAAAGTGACGGCTGAACCGGCAAACAATATTTTCAATCAAACCAATAATGAAGTTATGGCCATAGAAGCACCTAAGCTTACTTCCGTTAGCTACAATGGACAATTGGTACAGGTTTCATGGAAGCCGGTAGATGGTTCTGACGTAGAATACGGTGCCACCCTTTACGCTACGGATGGTTCATTTTCAGCTAATAGTCCATTAACAGCCGGACTTTCCACCAGTATAACGGCTCAGCTGGATGTAAAGAAAACCTATGAGGTTAAAGTTCAGGCTTTTGAGGGTGGGGAGCAGGGCCCCTTCAGCACTCCGGCTCCTATTGTACAGGAAAGCACTCAATTGAATTCCTTAAGCTATTCCGGTTCTGAAATTACTTTGCGCTGGGACAGCAGCAATAGGGAAGGAGCGGTATATGCTGCAACCGTCTTTTCTACAGATGGATCTTCATCCTATTCTGCCGAACCTACTACTGACCTGAATGCCACTATTACCCAGCAACTGGATCCGGCTAAAACCTACCAGGCACAGGTAGTTATAACCGAAGGTATTTCCTCAGGTCCAAATAGTACGGTAATTGGAGTTATTACCGAGGTGCCGGAGCTAAATGAGTTGTCCTACAATCTTACCAATACCACTATTAAGTGGGATACCGTGGCGGTGAATGCAGTAGAGTATGCAGCCCTGTTGTATGCCACCGATGGCAGCTATTCCGCCAGTCCGCCACCCACTACCGAACTGGAGACCACGGTAACCAAAACCCTGGATGACAGTAAGACGTATAAGGCTCAGGTTCAGGCGCAATCGGGTATCTCTCAAGGTCCTTTCAGTGATGCGGTAGCGGTTATTACTGCCCAACCGGATCTGAATGATCTGGAGTATGATCTCACTGATACCACTATTAAATGGAATGCTGTTACTGTGGATACCGTGGAGTATGCAGCCCTTTTGTATGCCACCGACGGCAGCTATTCCGCCAGTCCGCCACCCACCCCTGAACTGGAGGCCACGGTAACCAAAACCCTGGATGACAGTAAGACGTATAAGGCTCAGGTTCAGGCGCAATCGGGTATCTCCAAAGGTCCTTTCAGTGATGCAGTAGCGGTTATTACTGCCCGGCCCAGCCTGAATGATCTGGAGTATAATGACAAAACGACTACGCTTAAATGGGATGGTGTTACTATAGAGGGTGCAGATTATATAGCCACGGTATTTTCCACCGATGGTAGTTTTTCGCAAAGCAGCGTGGCTTCTGCGGACTTAGAAGCCGAAATTGACCATGAGCTGGATAGCTCCTTAAGCTACCAGGGAGTTTCAAAAGCGGTGATGGGAATTTCCAAAGGGCCGGATAGTACAGCCGTTGGAGTAGTAACAAGCCTGCCGGATCAGGTTGAGGTTAATTACGATGGTTCAAACATCAGTACCTCATGGCAGGCAGACGGATCTTCAGGAATTACCGGTTATATAGCCTCGCTGTACGAAAATGGCACTGCTTCCGGTGATCAGCCGGTTACAGGTACTGACGCCAGCTTTAATCAGGTGCTGAGTCCCGGAGTGATTTTTACCGTGCAGGTGCGCAGCGTTTCGGGCATATCCAAAGGTCCTTATACAGATGCCAGCTATGCACCCTATGCCATGAGCAGTACTATGGAGTACGATAAGCAAGGGCGATTGATAAGCAGGGCAGATACTAACAACTGGACCTATACTTATACGCTGGACCCACCCGGTAATATTACCAATGTAGAAATTTCACAGTCATGAACCGTATGCTTCAATAGACAACAAAACTATGGGAACCTTCAATCCTCAACTCAACTATCAATCAGAATTCAGCACACCATTACCCCAGGTAATTCAGTTACAGGGTAATGCTTTTCCTTCGGAGGCCTCCCTGACAGGGATAACAGCCGGTGCATTAACCACTGAGGTTTGGGTTAAAACCACCCAAAGCGATACGAATGCGATAGTGCTGAGTTATACGGATACAGACAGCACACCTAATAGACTGTGGGTTAAAAACCCGGCTGATATTTCTGTTGGTTACAATGATAAGGATACCGGTTCAACAGGCATTGCTATTAATGATGGTTACTGGCATCACTTGGTTGTGGTGGTGGCTCCCGGGAATGACACCCACTTTCAGGTACTGCTTTATAAGGATGGAGTAGCAGTTTACCAGGCATTGGGAGGAATAACGGTAAGCAGTGGTTCCGTAATTACCGATGGTGGAAGCCTGGTGCTGGGACAGGCTAAAGCGGCAAGTTCAGAAGTTGACTTTGCGGGAGAGATGAGCGAATTCCGCCTTTGGAATGGCATTCAGTCTGCCGATGATATTCTGAACAACTTTGAACAGGTGATCAGCAGCGGTCCGTTAATCAGCTGGCTCCTGAACTCTGTAGCCAACTCAGGAACTATTATTGGAGGCGGAACGCCCACCTATGCCAATTCCTCCCTACACTACAGAACGTTACAACTGCTGGCTGGCTGGAGTGATACCGGTGCGGCCTCCTATGATCTTCGTCTTACAGACCTGGGAACAGGAAAGGTGCAAAACTTCAGAAGTATTAGCGGGACTTCCTATTCGATAAGCTCTTTCAACGTTAATCATTACTATCAATTAGAGATTAAGGCGGGTACGGATGCGAACTGGAGTTCTGAAACGGTGAATACCCGGATCATGAACCTGCAGCAGGTGCAAGCCATCCTTAGTTCACCAGCTGCGGATAAACTACAGGCGGGCTGGACCGCAACAGACCAAACCAGTGAATACCTGGTCTCCCTTTTTAAAAATGGTAATGCAGACCCGGAAAGTACTTCTTCACAAAGCGGAACTACCTATGACCTGACTTCATTACTGAGCAGTGAAGATGCTTATAACTTCACTTTTCAGGCGCAATCGGAAAACTCCAGCGGGCCATCCCAAAGCCCCGCAACGGTAGGAACTATTGATCTGAGCTTTTACTATGTGGCACAAACGGGTGGCAATGGTTATTTGCAGTTGGGATGGAATAATCAGGCGGATATTGATTTCTATTACGTAGAGATATTCAAGGGTCCGCCTGCCACGGCAACCCTGGCCTATAGTTCCCTGGTGGCTGGCGACACCAATAGTCTTAGAGTAGACCAGAGCGAGGTACCCGTAAGCCCGGGTGACCAGTTACAAGCCCGTATCCGGGGGATTGCCAGCGGAGTTATTGCTATATGGACGGCCAAAGTGGAGATAACCGCCACGGATTTAGCGGTTCCGGTGCTTTCGTATAACTACCTTTCTGCCTCAGATGATCTTCAGCTTACCTGGCAGCCGGTAACCAATGCGGATACCTATCGTATCAGGATCTATCAGGATGGTGATGCCACTCCCATTGTAGATCAATCGGGTCTTACGGATACCTATTACTCCCTGAAACCCTATATGTATACTGCCCACACTTATACATTTACCGTTCAGGCGGTAGCAGATGGAAGTATGGGGCCTCCCAATGATATAGTGCAGCCCAATGCCCTGAATGAACAATTCCTTTACCAGGGAACCAGCGGTGAGCTTGTATTAAGTTGGGATAGCGTTCCCAATGCCATGATGAATATCGTTCCACCGGGGGCAAGTCCGGAAGATCAAAACCAATTGCAGGCGGGTACAACTACTTCCTATACGGTTACCCCACCTCAAGGTGGTTATCAGCAAGGTGATCTGTACAATTTTAAGCTGAGACCACTGGACACAGGAGCCATGGGCCCCCTTTCGTCTGGCAGTGTAAAGATATACGACCTCAATACGGCACCTGTATTGACCTATGATTATGACAATACTCAGAACCCGGCCGTGTTTACGGCACAATGGCAGGACATCCGCACCCAGGCGCAGAAGGATGCTAACCTGGATGTACAGTACCAGGTGCAGCTCACCATTGATGGTGTTCAACAAGCGTTGATTACCCAGGCGGGTTTGACGTATGACCTTACCGATGAACTGGTTTTTACGCAGGATAAGGCTGTGACCGTGGCTGTAAGGGGTGCCGTATTACAGGATAACTCCAAGCCGGAAAATGCTTCAATAAGCCCGGATAGCACCATAACTCCGGCTACTGATATCAGCCTGCAACTGAATTATTATAATGAAAGTACCGAATTAACCGCCTCATGGAACAGTGCCACTCCGGTGTATTTGCAGGCTTATAAATCCAGTGAGGAAACACTGGCTCAAACGTATTATGCTTCCGCAGCGGAAACTTCATGGGTGATTGAAACCGGGGCGCTTACGGATGGAGACGAGTATATCGTTCAGGCCAAATCCCTTCCGGAGGGTACTATCAGTACGCCTTTTGAAGGGCAGGCAATCATTCATTCCCTGGCGAAAACCATTCTTGCCCTGTCTTATGATTCAGGTTCCAATCAACTAGCGGTAAACTGGCCGGATGTACGTACCCAGGCACAGATCGATAACAACCTGGCAGTTACCTATACCGCAACCCTAACAAAGAACAGTGATGCTCCCGTGCTTAGCACGGGTATCCCCAACACGGCTGAAGGGCGGGTTTTTGACTGGCCCGCGCTGGATGAAGCCGGGGCCTATACGCTTATGATCACCGGAGTTTCGGAAGGGTCAGTGGGTTTGCCCAATACTCAACAATCACTGGGTGCCATAGCCATAAGCAGTTTTAGTTTTCACTTGCCTGAAAACCAACTACAGGCTGTATGGGGATCTGTAACCAACGCAGAGAGCTATTATGCATTTATCAAAAAGAACGGAACGGAGGGAAGTCATGCGTATCGGAATACCGTTCCCACGGATAGTGCTCCTCAAACCTTTGACGCATCGGGAGCGGTAAATGGCGATCAGTTTGAACTGGATCTCAGGGCGGTTAACGCAGGAGCCTGGACCGACCTTGTAACTGCTTCTGTAACGGTATTGCAAATACCAGCTCCGATTTTGGACAGCCCCTGGGATGCAGATGTGGGCAGCAACCAATTAACCATCAGTTGGTCATTCAGTAACAATGCTGTGCCAAGCCCTACCTATAAAGCTGATTTATTGCAGGATGGTGTGGTGATTGATTCTCAAACCACTACGGATACCCGGCTTACTTTCACCAATCCGGCCATTGTGGATGGCGCTACCTTAACCACCAGGGTTCAGGTGCTATCCAATAATAATTATGGCGCCTATGATTCCATGACCGGAACTATTTCCGATTCGGGAACCATTCCACAGGTAACGGGTCTTACGGCTTGTTCTTCAACGGCAGTAAACCTTACGGCCAACTGGAATACGGTTTCAGTGGAAGGAGTAACCTTTGAGCTGGAGGTGCTTAGCACCTCAGGGAGCGTGGTATCTACCAAGACCAACATCAACGGTACATCGGTAGACCTTCCGCAGAGTGAAAATAAAATGGAGGCCGGTACGGACTACAAAGTAAGAGTACGGGCGGTTAAGGGAAGTATTCAGGGAGTTTATAGTGATGATGCCAGTGTTACGGCTGGTCAGCCATGCTCTAACCCCAACCCGAACCCTCCCACGGATGGTGATCCGGTTGACCTGGTAAACGGGGCGCTGGGTTACAGCAATGCAGATATGGAAGTGAACGGGGTGGTTAAACTCAGTTTTATGACTTCTTACCGCTCTATCACGCCTTTATCTGAAGATAATGACCCTACCAATAATGGAAAGGTGATGGGAGAACGCTGGAACCATAGCTACAATACGCTTATTTACCGCGATGTACCTAATAAAAAGGTATATGTGGTATGGGGCACAGGCGGGGCCAATGTTTTCAAGGAACCGAACTCCATATCCGGCAATTATGCACCTGCGGATGTTCCGAACGGCAGCGCGCTGTTTTATGGCAGCGATGAATATTATGTACTTACACAAGCGGACCAGACGAAGTATTATTTCCGGGATACCAATGGGAATGGAGTGGCCAATCTGGAGAAAATAGTGAACCCCATAGGCCAGCAGGTAACGCTAAGCTATGCAGGTGGCAGACTGGATAAGATTACAGATCATCAGTCCCAGCGCTTTATGCAGCTCTCCTATCATACTGACGGGCTTGTTTCCGGTGTTACCGATAATGCCGGGAGATCTGTTTCGTACCACTACAGCAACGGTAAACTGGTTACATGGACAGATGTTAACGGACATGATACCACCTTTGCCTATACCGGGGAATCACTTATTGAAACCATTACTGACCAAAACAATACGGTTTATCTGAAAAACCGCTATAATGCCAATAATCAGGTGGAATTTCAGCAAAGCGGAAATGCCATAGCCAGCGGCAGTAACGCAGGGCTCTCATTTGCATACGTGGAAAGTCAGGAAAACGGGGTAGACCTGGTAACGACCACGGTTACGGACGCTGAAGGCTTCGAAACCCTTTACAAGTCTATTAAAACCAATTCGGAAGTACTGGAAAAAACCCAGTACCTGGATCTGGCCAAATCCAGCATGATAAAAACCCTGTACACCTACGATGGGTACAATAATGTATTAACTGAAACATCTTATGAGGGACCGGTGAGTGGTGACCCGAACACCGGTACCGTTATTACCAATACCTATGTGGGTATTTCCAACCTGGCTACTTCCAGCTATGAGAACCCTATCGGTATAGTGTTATCCCGAAGTTATGATGCCCATAACAACATTCTTACGGATACGGATGCAGCCGGTAATATCACACATTATGAGTATAATGCGGATAATACGCTCAAACAGATCACTAATCCCCTGGGGCAGATTCAAAGCTATGTTTACTACAATAGCGGATCTGCCAAGGGCCTGATGAAGTCGCAAACGGATTTTAACGGTAACACTACCAGCTATGTTTATTCCTCCAACGGAGACCTGAAAACCATTACCAATGCCTTGGGAGAGGTTACCGTCATTACATCGGATGATAAGGGAATGATCAAAAGCCGTGCGGTACAGGATACCGCACAAAACACCCTTAGAACACGCTCATATGAATACAATACCAGCGGGCAGTTAACCCATTCGGTTACTCAAATGGCGGGTCAGAGCGGAGCTAATGCCTATGCTTCACAATTAGAGTATGACAATCAAGGCCTTTTAACCAGTATAACCAATGCGGCTGGCAAGGCAACGCAGTTTGGGTATGATAATAATGATAACCATACCACCACCACCTTTCCTTCTCAAAGCTCACCGGCACCCGAGCAGATCACGGCTTACAACAGTGATAATTTCGAGGTTTCCAGGCAGTATTCACCTTCTGTGATTGAGCAGTATACCGTAGATCCCACGGGCCGGAGGTTGAGCTTTACGGACCCTAATCAAAACGTGTATGATTATGCCTATGCCATGCAGTTCATTTCCGGGGCACCCAACCATACTTCAGTGCAAACCACCTATCCGAAGCTGACCGGAATGACGGAGGCCTATACTTCTCAAACGGTATTGGATGTGCTGGGGCGTACCGTCTCTGATCTATATACATCAGGACAGCAAACAGATTATGGCTATAGCTATCCTACAGATAGCAGCACCCATACCAATGACATTCAGGTAACTGTAACCTTACCCCCGGCAGATCCTTCTAAAGCAGAAGAACGATACACCATTGTACGTTTATACGATGCCCTGGGCCGGTTGAAATCTGTTACGGATCAGTCTGGCAAGCTTACCACCTATGACTATACTACTGAAGCTGCGGAAGAGGGGGATAGTTTCAATCAGCTGGTGACTATAACCAATCCTTTGGGGGAAAAGAGCATTCATAAATTTGATGCGCTGGGCCGGTTGACAGAAGAGAGTATTGCCGATGATTCCGAAACCCTGCAAAGCAAAACTTTTACTTATGACGCTCTGGACCGTATCCTTCAATGTGAAGAAAAATTACAAAGCGGTGTTTTAACCACCCACTATACCTACGGTTTTGATGATACGCTTAACCTGATTGTGGTTAACGTAGGGCAGCCTGGTGACGACTCAGCGGTAAGCAGCCTTTACTATAACGGGCTGGGGCTATTGGTGAAGGAAACCGATCCGGCCGGGGCCATTACTCAATATACCTATGATGATCAGGGAAGGATACAGACGGTTACCAACGCTGCCGGGGTAGCGGTTACCTACGGATATGATGCTGCCGGACGTTACAACAGCCTGGAATTCCAGGATGGGTCTGCCATTACCCAAGTATTGGATGCCAATGGTAACAGCACGGTTACGCAGCAGGATGGCACATCCGTGATCTCCCGGACCTTTGATGAACTAAACAGAATGTTGAGCCGGACGGACTCCCTGGCGAAAACGGTTGACTATTCATACAATGCTGCCAATCAGGTTGATTCCATCACCTATCCGGGCGGGCATACGGTGAATTATGCCTACAATGGCTTGCAACAACTCAAAACGGTAACGGACTGGCTTCAAAAAGAAAGTCAATATACGTATTCGCCTCTGGGACTGGTGGATACACTTACGCTGCCTAATGGAACGGTAACCGCTTATGATTACGATGATGTGGGACGATTAAAGTCTATTCTCTCCAAATCCGGTGCTGATTATCTCTATAGTGCGCAATACACTCTAAATGCACTTGGCGAACGTCTTACTGCGGATATCATCCAGCCCATTCCTCCTCAATATGCTGCTGCTAATTTACCGGCTACTTACAACTCTGCCGACCAGTTGCTTGATTTTAACGGCCAGCCGGCCAGCTATGACCCCAACGGTAATATGACGGGTATTCCAGCCAATGGCAATGCGCTGCAATACGATGTGTTTAATCGGGTAACTTCTTTTGGCGCAACCCATTATACTTATGATGCGGATGGGCTGAGGGTTCAGCAGGAAAACGATACAGAAACCTTAAAGTATGTACAGAATGTAAACGGATGGACAAACCCTTATATGGCCAGGGCCAGCATAGGAAATGGGGTTACGGAAACAGACCTTCTGAATAATGCCTTTGGGAATTATGAAATTGTTCCCGCTGAGGTTGCGCTGAGCCTGGATCCAAATCTCAGCCTGAACCAGCTGCTACAGATTTACGATGGAAGTGATGTTCTGCAAAAAGAGTTTGTGTATGGACTGGGATTACTCTGCGAAGTAAACGAGGGAGATAGCCCGGCTTATTATCATTTTGATGCGCGGGGCAGTACCATGGCCCTTACCAATTCCACGGGCGGAGTTACGGATGCCTGGGCTTATGATGCGTATGGGGCTGTGATTAACCGGTCAGGATCTGCAAATACCTGCTTTCAATACAATGGGCGGCAGGGTACGATTACCGATGATAGCGGTTTGCTTTATATGCGGGCCCGGTATTATCATCCCGGCTTAATGCGGTTCCTTGAAAAAGATTTCCTGTTCGGCAGCCTGGAAAATCCGGAGTCTCTGAACCGCTATGCTTATGTAACGGGCAACCCAATCAATTATACCGATCCCTATGGACTGGATAAGAATGTGGGTCTTATAGTGTTGGGTGTGCTGGGAGGCCTGGCCGTTGGAGGTGCTGCCATTGCAGGAGGGCTATACCTTCTGGGAGGTGGAGGATCGGCTGCCGGAGGAATTGGCGGAGCTATATCCGCAGGCGCATCAAGGGTTGGATCAGCGTTGCGTCCGGGTAACGGATACAACCGGCTCCCTACGGAAGATCCCTTTGAGGGAACCGAGCTACAACCGATGCCTTCCGAAGGGGGAGGTGCTAATTCAGCTAACTGGAGGCAACAGTCTAACGGCACTTGGTATAGGGGCTCAAGAGCATCCTATGAGCAACTTTCCCAATCCGAAATACAAACTTCCTCAGGAAGAGGTGCCTCCGAATTTTCAGGATCATCCTCACGAATTAATACCGGTGTGGGTTCGAGAGGATCAACAGCAGGTAAATTTAAAGCGGATTAAAGCATCCGGTAATATGTTTAAGTGGCATCCCGAAACTTTTAAATGTCCTTGCCTCAACTGGTCATTAATATTTTAACAAAACTCTTATGTTGACACCTAACCAATTAAATCAAAGCGTAGACCCTTATTCGGGTACGGTTAATTTTTCTTTTCCCCTGGTGTCTCAAAAAGGACGAAACGGTTTGGATCTCCATTTGGCCATGGCCTATAACAGTCAGGTGCTGACAGAGGCTACGACCTGGAATCTGGATGCCCCTACAGGGGTGGCAGGCCTGGGCTGGCAACTGGAACGGCATCAGATTTTTGCCGACTTGGCGGAAAGCGGAAATACAGAAGACAATAACTGGTATATAAGGCAAGGAGCCAGCCTTAACCAATTGATCCTGGTGGGAATTACCAATGGTATATGGCAGTTTGAAACCAGTGGTTACCAATTTTGGAAAATAAGCTATGACCCTCACCTTGAACGGTGGGAGATCATTAAGGAAAACGGGAATACCTTTGTGTTTGGCGACCTGCGCAGCCAGCGGGATACCCTGGAATACAGCGTGGCACTGGGAAACTGGATGGGTTCTTCCCGGCAAACTTCCGCCCAGGAACAGGTGGTAAGTGCCTGGAACCTGAACCAGGTATACAACCGTTTTGGGGATGTCATTACCTATGCTTATTCCAATGTGGAAGTAGCTACCGGTCAGGCCAATGGCTTGTCCTATACTCAGGCTTCGTACCTGAAACAGATCACCGGAGTGGCCGGAGACCGCATTGAGCTTTCGTATGCTCCTAAAAACCCTGATGAATACACTATCCCACACCAGGATCCTTATCCGCCCAATGCCTGGCAGGACGTATATGAAACCCAGTTTCTGGAAAGTGTAGCCCTTTACGGTAGTGAGGGCAGCCGTTTGTATGAGTGGCAATTGATTTATGGTCAGTCTCTGGGTACAGGAGCTCTTACCAAGCGCCTGCTTACTTCGGTTAGAAAGATCTATCCCGGCAGCCGGGACTACCTGGCTTCACCTCTTTTTACCTACTTCAACAGCAATGATGGAGTAAGTGCCTCAGCACCCTATGCTGCACCGGCCTTGTATGGTGCTATCAAAAGTGTAAGCCTGCCGGAGGGAGGGGTTTTCAGTTATTCGTACGGAGCAGTAAAGCCCGGTTTTGGAAACCGGCAAATGGCGGTTTCTGCTGTTGCTAACGAGGGTTACACCTTCTCAAAGCCCCGTTTTTATTTTGGTGAAAATTATACGGTGGCCACCTGGGCGGGAGTTAAAGACGGTGTTTATAACATACAGGTGCAGGCTTTCACCTGGTCAGGACGGTGGATACCCAAAACCCTGGAAAGTATCTCGCTCAGTGCGGAAAGCGATTACGATCAACTTCAGGTGGTTTGTGAAACCGGGTTCTTCGGCATATTCGTAAATAACCGGGTACAGCTATACCATATGGATAGCACAAAACTGGGCAATTGGATTGAGCCTTCCTATGATTCCGGCTCCGGAACGGTGAACTATTTCCCTGCGGCCTTTAACAGTGGCGAGAGTGTGACCTTTAGCAGCGGCAACCGTTTTGTAAGCCTCTTGGGAGGTACTTCTGGTAAGCTGTATTATTTCCAGTGGAGTGGAACTGCATGGGTCCATAATGATGAGGCAGACCTTTCCGGGGGTGTAGGAACAGCGGCCTACGGCCTGGCGGCTGCAAACAATTATATACTGGCCATGCGTTCCAACCCTGGTTCCGGCAAGTCAGATCTCAGTCTGAGCTTGTATCAATTAAACGCCCTTGGAAGCTGGAACAACGTACAGTCTTTTAGTAAATCCATCAGCCTGGAGAATGTCGATGGCATCAGCCTGGTGGGAGGGCCTGCTTTTGCAGTAGCACAGTTCCAGTCAGGCTCCGGGAGTAACTTTAATTACGAAACAGCAGGTTTTAACTGGAATATGGCCTTCACCAGCCTGAGTATGCAGTCGCTCAATAGTATGGCCGGGGCGGACAGTGTTCCCGCACTAAACCTTAGGAAAAATCTGGTGGCATATGATCAGTGGCTTTTCCGCTACGATGGTGTGGAGTGGGTGGTTACTAATGCGGCTACCCTTGGCGGAGGAAGTGACGGAACCCTTCAGAATATGTCTTTTGGCAGTGATAAAGCGCTGCGTACGGTGTTGAACGGGAATAATAAATATGTGCAGGAAGCACTGATCTACAATCCCAATCTGGCCACAAATCCATGGTCCGTTCCATCCGGGCTTAGTGTTACTAATGATGCCCAGGGCCTGATGGTAACCAATTTATCACAAAGCTATAATTACAATTACATTGTATTTAACAATGCTGTCTATTATCAGAATCCGGATTCCTCCTGGTCTGATACCGGCCTTGCTTTGCCAGCGCTTACCGGCAATGATGCGGCCAGCGTTCGCTTGCTTTTATCAGGATTTCTGCTTTTTCAACAAGGAGGGGATACCAGCGCGTATCGTTTGCAAAATGGAGCTGCAGCAACCACAGCTTCGGTTTTAACCGGCCAGAGTATTTACACGCCTGAGGCCAACCTGGTAGGAGAAACTTCCTTTGTGGGGTATACGGGAACCTTCGGTGATGGCGCATCTGATATAACGCTTTATCGTACCGTTGCAGCTGAAGTACAGGGTGAAATTACGGTACATCCAATTGCCAGTATGACGGTGAATAATCAGTATCAGCAGGTGCCCACGGCCTACCTGTTTAATTTACCGGTTGCCGTTGCCACTGCAGGCGGATACGGTTTAAACAGTAATAAAACCAATGTGATCTCAGGTAGCGCAGATGGTTCTTTAACACCTATCGGGAAAACAGAACTCGAATTTTTTAACGGCCTTACACCTGAGGAGTTACCCGGCTATTACCCAAGTACGGCTGGCAGTAATATTGCGGATTATTATACCCTGGCAAAGGGTACCCGTTACAAAACCAACGCTTATGCGGACGGAAATACAACGGCTGTTTCCTCCCATACTAATTATTGGGTGGTGTATGCCGTGGCATTGGCGGTAAACGGTAAGGGGTATTACCAGCGTTTGGCACAAAACAACGGTGAAACTGATACGGTTCCTTCCCGGATGGATTATCAGTATAATACCGATACGGGACAGTTAGTACAACAAACCGCCTATAATTACAATTCGCAAGGTGATCAGGAACAGCTGGTTACTATGTTCCGCTACTTTTGGGAGGAATACGACACCAGTCGTTCCCTGAACCTGCTCACTCCACAGATACAGGTAACCAAAAAAAGTATTTTGAATGGCACCCCTACCGAGCTGGCCAACCGTATAGTAACCTTCAGGGAAGTTTGGGGTTATGGCAGCGGACAGTGGGCTTCTTATATAGGTTACCGTTCCAATACCAATACCCCCGCCAGTTTTGATCAATGGGCATCGCCTACCACCACTCCGCCATCTGGCTGGCTGGTTTTTAACGTTATAAATAGTCGCAACAGTCATGGTCAGCCCACTTCCACTCAGAATAATAGGGGTGTTACAGATTCCATGATCTACGACCAGCAGCAGGTATTACCCATTGCTTCTGTAAACAACGGAAGCTTTGAAGGTGGAGAAGCTAATTATTATGGCTTTCAACCGTACGAAACCCCGGCCGGCTGGGGGTGGAATGGTGGCGGCAGCCTGGAAGATTTCATTACCACATCCGATTATTTCACCGGTATACAATCCCTGCAACTCCCTGCCAATCCTAACGGACAGGCAGGACCCGTGCGCTCCTTCTGGCCGGAGGGGCAGGACCGGGTATATGTATTTTCTTCATGGGTAAAAACCCCAAGCGGCTTTGATCCCGCCAATGGAACTGCTCAGTTCACTATTTCGGCCTATAAACAAAGCGATGGCAGCCTGGTAAGCAGTACCAGCTTAACTATTCCGGTAACTTCCAATGAATGGGAAAATATTCAGCAAGTGGTGAGCCTGCCCAATATACGTACCGCTGCCAACCTGCCAGCCGGTGAAAAACTCTATATCCGTATTATAGGTTATAACCAGAACAGTGCGAGTTTTGCACTGGTGGATAATGTTCAGTTTGCTCCATCAGATGCTATTTTTTCAGCCAATGTGTACGATCCCGCCAGCCGGTTGATCACAGCACGCCAGGACAATAATGCACAGGTGAGCCGGGTGAATTACGATCGATTCAGGAGGATAGTGGCTGAAACCCTGCCCGGGGAGCGGATAGATTACCTCAATGCTACTTCCCTGAGCCGTAATATCAACGCTTCGGAATCCTTTAACCCGGAGTTCCCCAACAGTACCCTGCAATTGGTTACCACCAGCCAAAGCGCCTTTTACGATTTTCACGATGCTTCCAACTCCGACTGGACCTATTCAGGAACCAGCACCGACAAATGGGCTATACAAAATGGCGAACTTCAGTTTAGCGGTTACAGTACCGAATTACTGCCCAGCGAAGCCATTCTCAGCCTGTATGCCTTTACCAATTTTGCCCTTAAAGTAGTGGTTACAGATCACCAGGGTAATGTAGGAGTGGGAAATGGGGAAATAACCGTGTATTGGGATGAGCAGGAAGATCAATGGGTACTGGCTAAAAAACAAAGTGCGCAAGGTGGCGGGTACACTTTTGCAACGGTGGCCACTTCGCAAATTACCGGTTTCCGGCCAGAGTGGGTTTTTGCGGTGATCGATGGTCTGGCTTTCTTCTACGCAGACGGCATACAGATCTTTGCCTATCAGCTGCCGGCTGAAGATACCTCATTGCCTGATTTTGGTAAGCCGGCCCTGTTGTGTAACCAGATTGTGGCCTTTGATGATCTTATTGTGTTGAATAATCCTCAAATGGGAATTGCCTTTTATGATGGCATTGGTAATTTCCTGCAAAGTCTGGCGCTGGAAGGGCTTGTAATACCGGGCTCCGGTGAAGACCCTATTTACCGCACCATTAACCAGGGTGTTTTTTATAATGAATTAGGTAAAGCCTATGTGCAGAGAATGCCGGAAAATCCTGCTCTGGCTACGAGTGGTAGTAATTATTTACTGGAGGGTAGTCCGGATCAATACTTGATGGATCCGGAAGGCAACGCGGTTACCAAAACGGAATACCTCGGTGGTACCAATGGGTATGGTTACAGTGAAATGACATTTGAACCTTCACCTCTCAATCGTGAATTAACCAAAGTGCTACCACGGGAAAGTGATCAGGATGCAGCTCATTTTACGTTCAGCTATGCCTATGGCGCAGCCACCACTGCCATTTGTACCGGGATTTTACCGGATGCTGCGGTGGGTAATTATTATATGGTTCATCAAACTGATCCGCAAGGCATGGAAAGCTTCGTGGTAACGGACCAACAGGGCAATAAGATTCTGCAACGGCAGGTAAAGGGCGGTACCCTGCAAAGCATAGCTACCACTTACGATTCCAACAATAACGTACTGCAGGTAAAAACACCGAACTATTTCGATCCGCCCAACGGGAGTATGGCCAATAATTGGCTGGAAACCATGACCTATACCTTCGATAACCTTTTGAGCGAGCGTACCAGCCCGGATACCGGTACTACCAAAATGCTGTATGATGATCTGATGCGCCAGCGCTTTGAGATGGATGCCAATGGAGCCGCCCAATCTCCGCAACAGATCAAGTACACTAAATACGATAACCTGGGAAGGATAGTAGAACGTGGGTATATACAGGACGCATCTTTTCAATGGGGTAGTGATGGAGCTGTTTTGCAGGCTAAGGCTAACGATCAAAACTGGCCGGATATGAATACAGTAAGCGGTAAATGGGAAAAGCGGGTTTATTTTGACCTGGATACCAGTGATACCGCTGCCCCCATAAGTACCAATTTACTGGGGAGGGTATGGAAGGTGGAGTTCAACAACAACGCCAGCGCCTCAACCCCTGATTACCAGGTGAGCACTTACGATGAACGCGGGTTTATTGAAAAGCTGGAAACACTGGTGCTGGCCAGTGGCAGTGATCCTTATTTCTGTAGTTATACTTATAACAACCAGGGAAACCCTACTTCCGTAATCTATCCCGCTATGGCTGCAGAAGAAGCCTCAGCACTAAAAGTAGGCTATTTCTACAACCGCCTGGGGCAACTGGCCTCCGTGGGTGTCCCGCTTACGGGTAACGAAGTAATTGACCCCAGTAACCCCGCAACCGCCCAGGAAAGTGCCTATGCCGCTTATTATTATAATCCCGGTGGGTCCATTTACCAGGAAGAACTCAATAATAACCAGGGGACTGGTAAAAGTATCCTGAGAACCATGAGTTATAATGTACCGGGAATGCTGACCGGCATCAATGATGATTTTTTCAACGAAAAAATAGCCTATTACGAAGAGCCGGGCTATGATGGGGTAACCTATTACAACGGAAGCATATCCAGCCTGGAAACAAGCTATGGAGCAGAGACCGGGGAAAATCAATCCCAATATTCTTATCTCCTGGGTTACGATGAATTAAGCCGTATGACCGCTGCTCAGAATTCACTGAGCGATGGCCTTAGCTATTATTCAGGCTCTCCGGCAGATAGCCAGGTGACCACCTATGATCCCAATAATAACATCCTTAATGTAAGTAAGGGTATTACCCGGCAGGCGTATAACTACGGCAAAGCAAACGGAGATGCTCAGAATAACGATCAGTTGCTGGAAGTATCCAGCACAGTAAATAACGCAGTTGATTTTACCGGAACTCCACAGGGAAATATGCTTTGGCCGTGGTCATGGGGTGCCAACAACGGAGGGTTGTCGGATAGTAAAATTGTAGACAAGGATGGTGGCGGAAAGGCATTGAAGCTGGGGGGTGGCAGTTTAGGGCACTTTGAGGCGCTCTCCCTGAACTCGTATTTAGCCCCTGCTGCTACCTATACACTTAGTTATGATATCAATACACTTACCGGTTTTAGTGATGGGTCAGGTACTGCCGGCTGGTACCTTATCCTGCAAACGGCAAGCGGCACTTCCGTTCAAAAGCTGTTGCAAACCACTACGGATACGGCCAATGCCTGGGTTTCCAAATCGTTAATGATTGACCTGCCTGCCCTGCTCTCCGGTATGGGACTGGGAAAGGAAGAGGTTTCCTTAAACCTTGAATTCCGCAATTACCTGATCAATAACTCGGGGAATGGAGCGGGACCAGCGGTAGAGGTGACCAATGTATCACTGAGCAGCACCGCTGCGGTAAGCACCGGTAATTATAGTTACGATCCCAATGGCAACGTTTTAGCCGTGCCGGATTTAAGCCTTTCTGACTTTGAGTATGATCCGCTTAATGGTCTCACCAAATCATTTCGTATTGGCGGGAGCAGTGGGAACAAACAATCCTATGTATACGGTAAGTCTGATCAGCGAACCTATTCCTCTTACCAGGATAACAGCGGTTCCAACATTGAGGATACACTGTATTTATTTGGATTGAGCGACTATCCGCTGGCAGAGAAAAACCAAACCGGTACCTCTGCGGCTGTAGAAAAACAATTCATTTTCGGGGCTACCGGAATTATTGCCGTTCGTATGGGTGGAAAAACCTACTTCTGCCTTTCAGACCACGAAGGTTCCAACCGCATTATGGTGGATGAGCAACGCAACAGGGTTAGTAGTGATGATTACCTGCCTTTTGGGGATGTGTTCCGCGAAAGCGGTACCAGCGTTAACCCATTCCTGTATACTTCCCAGGAGCGTGAAGCCAATAGCGGTCTGTATAATTACAGGGCTCGTTTTTACCATCCCGGTATCCGTAAATTTTTGGCACCTGATGCCGGCCGGCACGATGCGGGTTCATATAATTACGTCAATAATTCTCCTTTTAACCTTACAGACCCGGATGGAAGAGAACCTCAATCAGGTCAACTGCAAAGTAGTTGGACCGATATGGCTTCTGATTTTCTAACGTCTTACGGTTTGCCTCTGGCGGCTGGTGCGGCTACATTCTATGGGGCTCAACAAATGGCCCCTAATAATTATCTGCAGGCCGGACGCTATGCGGCTATGGGAGGCTTGTTCATGCATGGTGCTCAACAGGCCAATTCAGTATTGGAACTATTAGGTGGGTTGGCCTATGATATTGCGTTTGGCATTGTGTCATCGTTTACTCTTATGCCGGCATTCCAGATTCTGGATGCCACAGTTTATTTTCCTTTTTCCACCACTATTCTTTCTGCCACGGCAATTGGCTCCGAAGGCTTGCTGAAATCTTTTATTCGCAGGTGCTGGACTGGCGAGGAAGTGAGTAATGAAACGATGTCTATTCTGGCTTTTGGTCCCTTAAGTAACTTCAGTGTAACTTACTGGTATGATTTCAGGAACAGCGTAATTTCTTATGCTGTTTTTAAGCAAACGGATATCCGGGCTGCCCTGAATCCAACTGTGGGTTGGAATAATAACCAACAAGTAGAGGTTTTATATTTGAAATTTCCAAGCGGATTTCATCCTGGTGACCTGTATTGGTGGAGGGGATGGATACAGCCTTACGTAGGGATCACTCATGGACGACCTAATGCTTTTATTTCAGCAGCAGCCCGGCACAATCATCATCATTGGAACCAATATGGGTTTGGTCCTTTTGTGGTAGTAGCGGTATCGAATTCAGAAGATGCCATTAAATATGCCGAGCGTTGGGTTATTTGGCATCTGTCACGGGCCAGGCACATTACAGCACCACACAACCTGCAACAATCATGGTCTCCCTACACCGGACAGGGGCCAGGAATGCGGCCTGCGGCTATTTCTGAATTCTTAACCGGTCCACTTATGAACGGTGCTATACCTCATAGCGGATCTTATTTCCTTACCATAATCCACTCCGCTGTAGAATATATTAAAAACACCACCCTGTCATTGAATGACGCGGTGAGCAATAATGAAGACCGCGGTTTATGATAAATAATGCTTTAAATGAACTAATCCTTTTCAGGCGCATGGTTTAAAAAGACTTAATAAACGAGTTGCGGCCCGGATCTATATATCTGATTTACATTATTTCCCAATACAGAACTTACCAAAGATGGTACCCAGTATATCCCGGTCGGTTTCTACCTCGCCAATGATGGAGCCCAGGTGTTTGAGCGCTTCGCGAATGTCCATAGCTAAAAAGTCACCGGAGATCTGGTTCTCTAAACCTTCTTCCACTTTTCCGATATCACTATACGCTTTGTTTAGTGCATGGTAATGGCGCGCATTGGTCACAATGGTTTGGTTGCTGTGTAAAGCTTCCAGGTTTACTTCAGCGGTAAGGCGCTGAATGAGCTTTTCAACACCGGTTTTTTCCAAAGCTGAGATCAGAATCAGATCATTCCCCAGGCCCGCCAGGGAAGACTCAACAGAATAGATATCCACAAGGTCTATCTTATTGGCTACAATCAGTAAGGTTTTGCCTTCGGTTTTGGTTTTTAATTGGTTGATCTCGTTCTTAATGACTTTCTCAAAGTCTTGCCCTTTGACTCCGCTCAGGGTGACAAGACTTTCAACATTAAACAAATACAACACAACCCGGCTTTGCTCAATTTTTTCAAAAGTTTTTTGAATACCCATACTTTCCACCAGGTCTTCGGTTTCACGGATACCGGCCGTATCAATAAAGCGGTATTTAATACCACCCAGGTTAATCTCATCTTCAATAGCATCGCGGGTGGTGCCGGCTACTTCGGTAACAATGGCCCGTTCTTCATTCAACAATGTGTTGAGCAGCGTAGACTTACCGGCATTGGGTGCGCCTACTATAGCTACGGGTACACCATTTTTAATGACATTGCCGGTGGCAAAAGAATCCAACAGGCGCTTGAGTACTGTTTTGATCTTTTCCAGAAGGTTTTGCAATTGCTGGCGATCGGCAAACTCTACATCTTCCTCGGCAAAGTCCAGTTCCAACTCTATAAGGGAGGCAAAATTGATGAGTTCTTCCCGCAGTATTTTAATTTCTTCAGAAAAACCGCCCCGCATCTGCTGCATAGCCACGCTGTGAGCTGCTGCACTTTCAGAAGCAATAAGGTCGGCCACGGCTTCGGCCTGGGAAAGGTCCATTTTACCATTGGCAAAGGCGCGCATGGTATATTCCCCCGGTTCGGCCAGGCGGGCACCGTTTTCCATCAACAGTCTGAGGATCTGTTCCTGAATATAGGTGGACCCGTGGCAGCTTATCTCTATGGTATCTTCACCGGTGTAGGAGTGGGGGTTTCTGAAAATACCGGCCATCACTTCATCTACGGTTTTATTATTTTCCACGATCTTGCCAAATAGCATACTATAGCCGGGTACAGCATTCAGCGTATGATCTTTTTTAAAGGGTGTAAATACTTTATTAAAAACCGTAAAAGCATCCGGGCCTGAAAGCCGGATCATGGCAATGGCACCCATTCCCTGAGGGGTAGAAAGGGCGCATATAGTGTCTTCCATTCGCATGCTGCGAAGTTACAGAACTCCTTGTGTTTTCAGGAAATCAGCTGATAGGGAAGACTAATATCCAAAGATCTCTTCCAGTTTCATTTCCCGAACGGTTCCCAGCTCACGGAACACATTCATATCCATCTCTGACTTTTTACCAATTACGATATAGGAGAAAGTATGTCCTTTTATGTTGCGGTTAAAAAAGTCCTGCATATCATCCATGGTCATGGATTGAACGGCAGAATAAATTTCAGGGCGTGGATTTATGGTAAGGCCACGGTCTAAACTACGTTGATAAGACCAAAAAATGGAAGCTTTAGTAGTAGGGTTTGTTTCCATTTGCTTAAGTGCACCCAGGCGTGCCTGTTCAAAATTAGATTCTTCGCGGGGCATAGTATTCATAAGCTCTTGCATGGATGATACGGCTTCGCCCATTTTATCACTTTGTGCACCAATATAGGCACGCACAAAATGGTGCTCATCCGCACGGGCAGGGGTGGTATATACACTGTAAGCTCTATAGGCCAGCGCTTTGGACTCCCGTATTTCCTGAAACACAATGGATGATAAACCGGCTCCAAAGTATTGGTTGAAGACGTTGGCCGGGGCCATGTCGGTAGAGTTAAAAGTTCCGTTAGGGGCCAGCATCATAAGTTCGGTTTGTACCTGATCATAATCCACAAAATAGATCACGGTTTCATCGGCATTTCTTACCGAATAATCTTTACGGGGGGGATACTCCTTTAGAGGGCTTAAAATACGGTGTTGCTGCGCCAAAGTTTCTTTAACCGGAGAAGCCTCTGAAGGACCGTAGTAAAATACTTTGTGATGATAACCCGCCAGATCCCGGATTTTTTGAGTGAGGTCTTCAGCTTTTATAGCCCGTAAATCCTGCTCACTAAGCATATCAAGGGTGGGAGAGTCCTCACCATACATAGCGTAGTCCAACAAGGCACCGTAGAAAATACGGTTCTTGCTGGCCTTGGCATCCTGACGTTTTTTGATCATACCATCTACCAGTTTACCATAGGCATCGGGATCAGCTTTTACATGAGCCAGTAATTCTTCAAAAAGCTGAACTCCTTCATCCATAGATTCATTTAAACCACTCAGGCTCACATATACCCGATCTTCGCCTGCATATACCGAATAGTCCAGCGCCAGATCATAAAACTTACGTTTAATTTCCTCAACGGTATATTTATCGGTACCCAGGTAAGGCAGGTACTCTATGGCTAAAGCCAGTTTTTTATCGTGCCGGGAACCCATGTCAAAAATGTAATCCAGGCTAAATAGCTGGTTGGTGGTGTTGGATATATGATAAAGCTCCACTTCATCCTTTATCTCCTCGGTGAAAATAGCTTTATCGTAGTCTACAAACTCAGGCTGCGAACGCATGGAAGGCACTTCTTCCCATTTTGTACGGAAACCCGACTTTACACCCCGGTTGATGGTAACCGCATTTATTTCGGGTTTAGTGATACGCGATGCATTACGCTCGCCCTGCTTTTTATAGATAGCCACATAATTGTCATTTAGATTGGCTGAAGCCCATTGTACCAATTGGTCTTTGGTGATCCTGGCCATGCGGTCGTAATAATTGGCATAATAAGTCCAGGGCACATCATAAATAAAACTATTGATGATGATATAACTTTTCCACCCATTACTTTCAGCCTGGCGCATTTGCGATTTTTTAGCGTTGCGCACAATAGAAGTAAGCAGGCCTTTATCAAAGTCACCACTTCTAAGTGCATTTACCTGGTTCAGTAATAACTCCTTTACTTCGTCCAGGCTTTGGTTTTCACGCGGGGTGGCACCCAGGGTAATAGTACTGAAATCATTAAGGGTATTGCTGTAGGCATAGGCACGAAGTACTTCCTGTGTTTGATTCAGGTTTTGGTCTATCAAACCGGCTTTACCATTGCTTAATACTTCAGCCGCCAGGTCTGCATACAGTTCATCTCCACTGCTAATACCTTTTGCCCGGTAGGTAAGCGTAATATATTCTGCCTCCGTACCTATTACTTCATCCACTACCGGTTTAGTAAGGCTTGGCAATTCCAGGTTTTTATATTGGGGCGGCTCCGGACCTCTTTTCCAGCTGCCAAAATGTTTTTTAATAAGGTCTACCGTTTTATCGGGATCAAGATCACCGACCAGGATCATTGCGGTATTATTGGGTACGTAATAGGTGTTAAAGTACTTATGGATCTGCTCCATAGAAGGGTTTTTTAAGTGTTCAGCAGTGCCGATTGTATTTTGCGTACCATAGGTATGACCGGGAAAGAGATTGGCCATTCTGGCGTAATATTCCTGACGGCTGTCGCTATCCTGAGTACGGTTAAATTCTTCATATACGGCTTCCAGTTCGGTATGAAACAGGCGTAGTACCAGTTCCTGAAAACGCTCGGATTCAAGCATCATCCATTTTTCAAGTTCATTGGCAGGGATATCATTCACATATACGGTTCTTTCAAGAGAGGTGTAGGCGTTGGTACCTCGTGCGCCCAGTTCACTTACCATCTGATCATATTCGTTGGTAGCTACCAGCCTGGCGGCCTCACCACTTAACTTATCTATCTGCTTATAAATAGCTTTCCGCTTAGCTTCTTCTTTGGTAGCCCCATATTGCTCATACAGATCACTGATCTGTTTCAATAATTTTTTTTCTGTTTTCCAATCCAGACTGCCCAGTTCAGAAGTGCCTTTAAAAAGCATATGCTCCAGGTAATGAGCCAGCCCGGTATATTCAGCAGGATCATTTTTACTTCCGGTACGTACGGCTATGTTGGTAGATACGCGGGGCTCATCTTTATTTACAGATAGAAAAATCTCTAAACCATTCTCAAGCCTATGGTACAAGACATTATAAGGATCGTTGGGAACGGTTTTAAAATCGTATTTATAAGTGGCCTGAGACCAGCCTAATACAGGCGTAAAACAAAAAAGCAACAGAAGATTGAAAAAGCGGGTTGACATAGCGTAAAATTTTGAGGGTGTAAATTAAGTAGAAAAGGTTTAAGGAATTGAACATTTGACCTACGGCCATAAAAAAAGCCTCCCGGGGGGAGGCTTTTATGAAAATTAACAAAGCGAGCTTATTCTTTGCTTATAAAAAGTGATTTGTGTAGGTTATCTCCAATAGCTTTGATCAAATAAAGTCCGGCTGGATGTGCCGTTAAATCAATGGAATGCTCTCCCGTGGAGAGGTCATCTATCTTTTCCAGTAGTCTTCCCTGAGTATCAAAAATCTCCAGGCTAATACCATCTGCGGGAATTTCAACCTTGATTATGCCTTGGCTTGGGTTCGGATAAAAACTTAACTCTTGGGGGGAGTCAACTTTTGTAGTCTCCACATTTTCACCGGATTCTTTTTTTCCGGACCCATCAAATACGTAATAAACAACAGTCGTTACACATCCATTTCCATCAATTCTATCCAGGGTGTAAATCTTTATTTTTTTAGTAATACGCACGGTAATCTGGTTAGAAGTTGAACCTGTAGACCATTCAAAGTCCCCTCCTCCCAGAGCATAAAGGCCTATTGTAGTTCCGGCTTCACCAGTAATATAACTTATATCAACACAAGCATTGGCAGGGCAGGAGGCTTCGCAATAGGTATCTGATGAAGGAGATATCTCGGCAATTTCAGGCGAAAAAGGAGTGGGAGATATAGATCCCTCCTTGTAACCCTGAACGCCCGGTTGCCATTCTACATTCAATAAGCATTTCTCGTTATCAAAAGTCACTTCTTCGCTCATGCAGTTATCAGCATGCACTCTCCACCGGGCATGGGGAATACGGTCAATGGCCCAGTTTGCCGGTGGATTCGAACATATTTCTTCCGTACCACTGAAATGCAATGCTTTACCACATTCCATATCAAAGTCCAATTGGGGTAACTGATTCAGGTTATTTGAACTTGGTTCACTGCTTAGATGCCAGTCCCAGGCAGAAGTTAAAGAAAACACACCTTTAATGTTTCCATCAAAATCATACTGAGCCACTTCCAGTGGAATTTGTGATCCGGAAGCCGGACGTTCAAATATGGCCAGGTAACCAAAAGAGGTGGCATTCAGGTCATGAGGTTCTGCATCGTCTTCAATCATACGTTGATCCCATACTACTTTAAAATTGGGGGTAATACGGGTTAAGTGCATACCGTTGCTGGAGGTTCCTAATAGTGAGATGTTAGCATGTTGATCCTGATCTAAAGAGACATAGGTGGACACACGTGGAGAAGAAATATCACACGGACTAAAATCAGAATAGATCATGTCAAGGTCTTCGTCAACAGAGCCATTAGTGGCATCAACCCTGCCGGCATACCCTGAACCATTTAAACTACCGGCTACAACAAAGTTGCTACCGTATACCAGGCCGGAACCTACAAAAAGACCTGGTCCTTTCAGTTGTATGATAGACCTGAAATTTAAATTGGGATAGTAATGTGCCCAATGGCCAGGCGAAGTAACGCTTCCGTTTAAGTCGGTATGAATAATAAATGATTGGTCTCCGGCAATTCCACATGCTGCATACCCCTCACTATTGCCACCATTACTTCCATCTGCATACACATTGATAAAATCAGAAGGAACCCCGCTATTGTAAATATTGGCCCAGGCTACGGTTGACACAGACATATCTATCTTAGCAATAAACACCTTTTTTTCCTGGGCAATTACAGTATAACCTGCCAGAGCCAGATTTCCTTCTGAATCCATTACCACCCGGGTTACCACATCTTTTTTATTGGTACCAAAGGTCAGGGCCCATTGGTTGATGCCTTCAAGATTGTTGTGTAAAATAACAATGTCTGTTTGCCCAAAACCTCCTTCACTTGCTGTTAATTCGTTTTCAGAATAAGCTATATTACCATATACCAATACTCCACGTTCACCAGTTGCCGGGTCGTGTGTTACATGAGTTCCGCTAGCTCTAAAGTCAGGAAGCTGGCCAATAGCTGAACTGATGTCAAAATCCTTCACAAAAAACTGTTGTGCGGCAGTATGAGGTGCCCATAGAATAATCAGGCATAAACAGAGTATAAGTGCATTGATTTTGAGAGCTTTATAAGTTGAATTCATAATAAATAGAGTTTAAATTACCTGAACAAGGTAGCTGGGTTACTATTTAAAAAGAATCGATAATTGAAAGACGGGCCTGTAGGGTTATGAAAGATAATTTTGGTTTGAAGAACGGTCTGTTAGCTTATGCTCAAAAGAAACTCCTCCCGCTTGCGCTTGGAAACATCAATATGGCTGTTGTCGCTCATTATGATGATACCCCCTTTGCCACGAATGTATTCCCTTACGTGTCCCAGGTTAATAAGGTGAGATTTATGCACCCGGAAGAAGTTGTGCTTGGCAAAGGTTTTTTCAAGGTGACCAATATTGCGTGATACCAGTATGGAGTCATTTTCACGAAAAACCTTTGTATAAGCTCCATCGCCTTCACAGCGTATGACGTCATCCGGATTGGTGAAAAGCAAACCATTTGTGGTGGGTAGCACTAATTTACCATGGGTTTCTGAATGGTTTTTCCGATCTTCACCTACTTTATTAACTGCTGCAATAAGTTCTTTCCCATCTACCGGCTTAAGGAGATAATCTACCGCTTGTTTCTTTAAAGCCTGTAAAGCATAGCCTTCATGGGCGGTTGTAAAAATAGTGGGGATGGTTTTCCCGACCTGCTCTATAAGCTCCAAACCTGTTTCATCAGGCATCTCTACATCCAGAAAAAGCAGATTTGGCTGATGTTCAATAATGCTCAGGCGCGCTTTTTCCACACTATCCACAGAGTCAACTATATTAAGTTGAGGACAGTATTTGGATATAGTTCGCTGTAAAGAAAGACGGCAATGCTCTTCATCGTCTACTATCAGTGTGCGGTAGGTTTGGCGTTTCATAGAGAGTTTTAAGTTTCAGGGGCAGATGTAGTACAACGATTGTTCCTGGGTATTCATCATCATTGGGGTTCAAAGATTTAACCTCTGCTTTAAGGTTGTTGGTGTGATCAAATAAACGAATCCTCTCCCCGGTTATTTTCATACCATACGAAATATGTCGTGATCGTGAATTCTTTTGACTTCTGAATCCTTTTCCGTTGTCCGAGATCTCTATTTTCAGTATCTCTGCTTGCTGGGTGAAGACGATATACAGCTGTCCCGCATGATCCGTTCTGGAACGGATACCATGTTTAAGAGCATTCTCTACATAAGGTTGGAGCAGTAAAGGGGGGAGATATGTTTTTTCCGGTTGAAGATCACCGGTACATTTTATTTTAAAATCCAGGGCGGAGGAAAAACGAAGCTTCTCCAGTTCTACATATTGGTTCAGGAAGTCAATTTCCTGAGCCAGACTTATTTTTTCCTGTCTCGAAAAGTGTAATGCTTTGCGCATAAGACCAGCCAGTTTACGCATGTATTTTTGCACCGAGAGATAATCTTTTTGCATCAGTAGTTCCAGGATAGAATTAAAACTGTTAAAAAGAAAGTGAGGATTAACCTGTGCCCGGAGTGCCTTTTGTTCGGCTCTTATAAATAGGTTGAACAACTGATTTTCCTTCCGGATGAAACGGTAACGGACTCTTAAAAAAATAAAGACCAATAACATGAGAAGAAAAGAGCTGCTAAGTATAAACCACCATCTTTGCCAAAAAGGAGATTGTATTTTAAAAGGAATGGATGCATGCACCGTGATACTTTGGGCTGGCTTTACTTCAAAAATATAGTTCCCCGGTTTGAGAGCAGAATAAGAGGCTATCGGTTGCGGGGTTAAAATCCAGTTGGAATGTATGCCCTTGAGACGATAGTGGTAACGAATGGGTTTTTGAAATGATATGGCACTGAACCGGAACTGCAGGTGGTTTTCATCGGTAGCAAGCTGAACAGAAGCTGAAAGTTTCCGTTTTTTATCGTTTACCAACATCTCTTTCACCTCCACATTAACCGGACTTTGATCAGGTAACCAGTTCAGGTTCCAATGATTGATGCCCCTCCCGGTCGCTATCCATATATTGTTTTGGTATTCAGTAGTCTTATGGACTTCATTGGAGAGTAAGCCATTTTGGACAGAGAAATGATAATACAAAGGGTTTTTGGAGGTAATATTACTGATCCGGCTTACCCCCGAGAAGGAAGAAACCCAGATAATACCATTGCTGTCTACAAAACTGTTATGACAATACTGATTAGACGGCTCCTCCAGTTTGGTAACTTTTTTCTCAATATAATTATAAAGGAGAAGGCCACTACCGCGGGTGGTTATCAGTAATAAGCTATCATTAATATAATCAAGGTCGGCAATACGGCTGCCTAAATGTGGTATGTGTTTTAAGGAAACCCACTGTCCATCGTGCCACTCATATACATCGTTGGGATACACTGTCCAAACCCTTCCTAAATCGGGTGATGCAGCTATACAGTTTAAACCCGAAGAAGGCATTGGTATGGAAAGACTGTCCTTTTTCCCTGAATGAGGCTTTGGGATAAAAACAAATGTGTCGGGCGTAATGTGTGTGTCCATATAATAAGGACAGTGAGGACCCGTATCATGGAAAAGCAGTACATCATTGCCATGCAGTGTTTTTTCAGGAATAGAATCCCGAAAATACGATTGATATTCTGATCCCACCTTGGTAACCACCCATTCTCCATATTTTTGCAAGCGTTGGCCATCACTGTGTACACGGCTTACCGTGTGGGGTCGTCCGAAGTCTCCTTTGGGAAATACCAGTATATCCCAGGAGGAGGTTGAAACGTATACTCCGTATTTATTGGATATAATACTAAGTGGTTTCCCTTTGTCAGGGTCAGAAATTTCAAACGACTGTATATTGAAATGGGGAATGTAAAAAACTCCATCATCCAGGCTACTGAACCAATACCCTCCTTCATGATCCTGCCAAACAGAAGAAATAGGTTGGTTTTTAAGATAGTGCTTAGGGACAGAATTTAAATCAGCATTTGAGAAGCAATACACGCCCTTCCGGCACCCAATCCATAAATTACCACTACGGTCAATAAGCTGTGCATAAAGGACCGTGTGGTCTGCTCCAAGCTCAATTTGCTGAATTATTCCTTCACGATTAACCTTAAGTACTATGGCGTCATAGCAAACCAATAAAGTGGAGGCATCTATCCAAAACACCTTAGCACGGCCCCGCCTGGTGGCATTACTTAAAGCCGGTGCGAGGTTAATTCTGGCCGTAATATTTTGCTTATTGACCCATTGAATTACATCCGGTCTTAATACTATTTGGCCAGAATATACCAAGGCCGAATCCTTCTTACCGTAGACTTCACACACCTCAATACCCTCATAACTTATTTTTTCAATCTTCCCTTTTACGTTTATTTTGAGGTAGTGGTCGGATTCTGTACTTATCCAGGTATTTCCGTTTTCTCTGAAAATACCAGTAATAATAGGTGAGCCATGAGATCGCTCAAGTTGCCTTATAAGCTCATTATTAAAATCCGGCTCATAAAACCGGCCATTTTCATAGTAGCAGATACCCCCTTGGTAAGTATATAGCCATAATCTGAGATTTTCGTCCAGATAAAATCCAAACACTACTTCATCTGGCAGACCATGTTTTCGGGTAAAGGTTTTAAAAGTGTAACCGTCATACAAACAAACTCCCCGATCTGTAGCTAACCACAAGTAGTTGTTTTCATCTTGTATAGTTTGATATACCTGTGTGGAGGGAAGTCCATCGGGTATAGAATAATTTTTAAAGACATAATGGTCCCCGGCTTTCAGGTTGAAGCTGATAATCAGGATACTAATTATAGAGTAAATAGCTTTCAAAAAAGGGTGTTTTAGGGTACAACTAATTAAAACAATTTCTGTAATTCTAAAGGGTAAAACAACTTAAGTAATTATAGAAAGCTGTGAAGGCTCGCTTTTATGTCTGGTGGGTAATCAATCCTGTACATATGATTATCTTCGCCATCGCATACAACTAAGCTTTATGAAGAAGATATTAGTAGCCAACCGTGGGGAAATAGCCCTGCGTGTAATGAAATCAGCCCGTGAAATGGGTATTCAAACCGTAGCGGTGTATTCTGAAGCAGACCGGAACTCTCCTCATGTTAAATATGCTGATGAGTCCGTTTTACTAGGTCCCCCGCCTTCCAATCAAAGTTACCTCTTGGGCGATAAAATAATAGAAATTTGCCAGGAACTGAATGTGGATGGTATTCATCCCGGTTATGGTTTTTTATCAGAAAATGCAGAGTTTGCTGAGAAGGTGGAGAAGGCTGGAATTACGTTTATAGGCCCTTCTGCAGAATCTATGCGCATTATGGGCGATAAGCTTTCTGCCAAGGAGGCTGCTAAAAAATTCAATATTCCATTGGTTCCCGGTACCGAGGGTGCTATTACCGAAGTGGAAGAAGCTAAAAAGATAAGCGCTGAAATAGGTTTTCCTATTCTTATTAAAGCCTCAGCCGGGGGGGGAGGAAAAGGAATGCGTATTGTACGCAATTCTGAAGAGTTTGAAGAGCAAATGAAACTGGCGGTTTCCGAGGCTAAGTCGGCATTTGGAAACGGAGCTGTATTTATTGAAAAGTACGTAACCTCTCCACGACATATCGAAATACAGGTATTGTGTGATAAGTTTAATAACCAGGTGCATCTTTTTGAAAGGGAGTGCAGTATCCAGCGAAGACATCAAAAGGTTGTAGAAGAGGCCCCCTCTGCCGTACTTACGCCTGAGTTACGTGAAAGTATGGGTAAAACCGCTCTGGATGTGGCCCGCAGTTGCAATTATATTGGAGCAGGTACGGTTGAATTCATTCTGGATGAAAAAATGAACTTTTACTTCCTGGAAATGAACACCCGTTTGCAGGTAGAACACCCTGTAACAGAAATGATCACTAATGTGGACCTGGTAAAAGAACAGATAAAGGTGGCCCGCAATGAAAAACTATCCTTAAAACAGGAAGACCTCCGGATTATCGGCCACGCCATGGAAGTGCGTGTATATGCAGAAAACCCAATGGAAAATTTCTTACCGGACATTGGACGTTTAAAGGCCTATCAGCGACCACACGGTACCGGCATTCGTGTAGATGATGGTTTTGAGGAGGGTATGGACATCCCTATTTATTATGATCCCATGATCTCCAAGCTCATCACCTTTGGTAAAGATCGGGAGGAGGCACGAACCCGAATGATACGGGCGTGTGAAGACTATCTGGTTAGCGGAGTACAAACCACTTTGTCATTTGGTAAATATGTGATGGAACACCCCAGCTTTATATCCGGAGATTTTGACACTCACTTTGTAGACAAACATTTTGATCCTGAAGATCTTACAAACCACAATCCTGATGAAGAACAAGCTGCGGCTCTGGTTGTGGCATATCTTTTGGAAAACCAAAAGGACAGGGGCGCGGTTAAATCCGGAAGTTCAGAAAAACAAAGCCCCTGGAAAAGGAACAGGATACAATGAAAAAGATTTTAGTACTTTTTACACTTATCTTCAGTAGTGCAATGGTTAGGGCACAGCCGGAGACCGGGAAAAAAGACAGTATTGTTCAATACCTCAGTGCGGATGGTAACCGTCTTTTAAATGCCATTATTGTAGATGGAGATACCATTCCTATGATGGTACTGGATGAAGTGCTTTTTATGGATAAGCCTTCTTTTGACTCAGAAGAATCAAGAAGACGGTATTATATACTTCGCAGGAAAGTACTCAAAGTATATCCCTATGCTGTTATTGCCGGTAATAAGCTGGATAGCTTGAACCTTACCCTGGTTAATATTGATAGTAAACGAGACCGTAAGCGTTTTATAAAAGATTTTCAGGAATACCTGGAAGGTAAATTTGAAGAACGTTTGCGAAAACTTACCCGCACGGAGGGGCAAATTCTAAGTAAACTTATTTACCGTGAAACGGGAATTACCACCTATGAACTTATTGATGAATACCGTAGTGGCTGGAATGCCTTCTGGTGGAATGTAGCCGCCAATTACTACGATATTAGCCTTAAAACCCCTTACGAACCTGAAGATGTAGATGAAGACCGTTTGATAGAGATCATTCTTCAAAGAGCCTTTAACCAAGGCTTGCTGGAAGAGCGACAACCTATTACCAGCCTTTAATGCAGAGCTGCTTTTAAAGGAAGGTTCATTAATATCTCTCCTTCTATAGCCTCAAGTTCGTTCCATCTGTTAATCACTTCCTGCTCAGGGAAATAAAGTGTAGCCATTTGAGCAAAGCTATTACCATGCTTGGCTTCTGACGTGTAGATCATGTGGTAGAATTTGGCCAGTTCACGATCTTCAATATGATCACTCACCATTTTAAAACGTTCAAAACCACGATTCTCTACAATAGAAGCAATGATAAGTCTATCGCGAAATCTTTTTTCCCGGTCAGAATGGCAATGTTTTAACAGTTGTTTTACATATTGATCCTCACCTATAGAATGATTAAGAGTAAGCTTTCGGTCCTGCATGATCTTATACACCAGGCGAAAATGTTCCAGTTCTTCAATTCCAGTGTGGATAAGCTCGGAAATAATTTCTTGGCGATCGGGATATTTGGCTACAAAGCTCATAGCCATTGAAGAAGCTTTACGTTCACAATCCGCATGATCTTTCAGAAAACTATCAAAGTCAGCCAAAACAGTGGATATCCAGGCCTGTGATGATTCTGTTTTTAAATGCAATGCTTCTATAGCGCTCATACTTCCTTAATTTGCCGCAAATTTAGAGTTTCAATTAAATTATGGGCTTATCCACTATGGTTAGTACATATTGGCGAAAATTTGGATTTTTCAACACTGTCCAAATTTCCAAGCCGGTAAACCAAGGCTTGAGAATGAGTATTGTCATTCCTTCCTACTTTGAGGAATTAGAGGATACTTTGCAGAGCCTTTCGGCTTGTAGGGTACAAAAGCCTGAAGAAATTGAGCTAATCCTAGTTATCAATCATGGAGAAAAAGCTTCAGAAGAAGTGAAGCATCATCATGACGTGCAGCTTAAAAAAATACCGGATCAATTAAGCAATGGTGTTCCTATTCACACCATTAAAGCTTTTGATCTTCCTCAAAAACATGCGGGTGTGGGCTTGGCCCGTAAAATTGGTATGGATGAATCATTACAGCGCTTTGGAGCAATCGGTTACGATGGGTTAATGGTATGCCTGGATGGAGATTGCACCATATCCACCAATTACCTACAATCACTATTACAGGCTGAAGAAGAAGGGTTTAAAGGGCTTTCAATATACTACGAGCATCCTTTTAGTGCGCTCAGCGCAGATGAACAAGAAGCTATTACATGCTATGAAATATTTTTAAGGTATTACGCCTTAGGCTTGCAACAAGCAGCCTATCCTTTTCCATTTCATACCGTAGGAAGTAGTATGGCAGCCCGGGCTTCTGCTTACATAAAAGCCGGAGGAATGAACAAGCGGAAAGCGGGCGAGGATTTCTATTTCTTACATAAGATCTTTCCACAGGGTCAGTTTTCAAGTTGGCCTCACTGTACGGTATACCCTTCAGCCCGTATTTCACATAGAGTTCCTTTTGGTACCGGAAAAGCAATGGGTTCTATATTGGAAGGGCAAAAGAATTACACCTGGCTTTATCATCCGGTATTATTTATAGAATTGGGAAAATGGCTTAGTGACATGGCCGGAATCTATAAACTTAACAGATCTCAATGGCCCGAGACTATTCTTCACTTTTTGAAAAGTGAGCAATGGGAAGATGAACTACGTGATTTAACCCTGCGCTCAAAAAACCTCACACAGTTTACCCGCAACTTTTACTTTTGGATGGATGGTTTTAAAATACTAAAGTATTTACATTGTAACCAGGAACGTTACCCTGATATGGAAAACATCCGGGCCTGCGCTACCTTGCTGGGTACCACTTCAGATAACTCCTATACGCTTTTAAGAGAGTTGCGGAATATGGAAAAATATATAGCCGTTACGTATATTTGAGATATGCATATCCGCGCACTTAAATATCTCTCAGCTTATTTACTTCCCTGGAGTGTGACTGTTTCTTTTTCAAGCGAAGGCTGGGCTACTTTTTTGCCAATTGTATATGCCTTTGTAGCCATTCCTTTTTTAGAGCTCTGGATAAAGGCTGATGACCATAACATGGTAGAAGCTGAGCAGGAACTGGTTCGGAAAGACCATATTTACGACTGGTTATTATACCTATGTGTGCCGGTTCAGTATGCTTTTGTGCTTTGGTACCTGAATACTGTGGATGGAATGAGTCTGAACCAGGTTGAATTCTGGGGATGGAGTGTTTCCCTGGGCCTTATGTGCGGAATACTGGGTATAAACACAGCTCATGAGCTGGGGCACAGGCGTACCCAAGGGGAGAGGTTTCTTTCCAAAATGCTTTTAATGACTTCTTTATATCCGCATTTCTTTATTGAGCATAATTATGGGCATCACCGCAATGTGGCTACAGATGAAGACCCTGCTTCTGCCCGCTACAATGAAAATCTTTATTTTTTTTGGGTGCGCTCCGTTTATAACTCCTACCTGAGCGCCTGGCAAATTTCCAACAACCGTACTCTGAAGAAATGTGGCAAAATAATGAGCTGGCAAAACGAAATGATTCGCTTTACATTAATTGAAATAGCCATAGTGTTAGTTGTAGCAGTAATATGGGGCTGGGTGGCCCTGCTGGGTTTTGGTATAGCAGCCCTGGGCGGGATATTGTTGTTGGAAACGGTAAATTACATTGAACACTATGGCTTGCGCAGAAAGAAGGTAACAGCGCATCGCTATGAAAACACCCAACCCATTCACTCCTGGAACTCTAATCATATAATTGGGCGGCTTATGCTGTTTGAATTAAGCCGGCATAGTGATCATCACGCTTATCCGCACCGTAAGTATCAGATACTGGAAAGTCATACTAATAGTCCGCAATTGCCCACCGGCTACCCCGGCATGATGCTTTTAGCTACCATTCCGCCTTTGTGGTTCAGGGTTATGAACCCTAGAGTTAAAGATCAGGTTACTTAGCTAAATAGAACTTAAATGACATTTAAACTTACTATGGTAAGCCTTCTGGCAGGTGTATCCTTGCACGCCCAGGTGGTCGATTTTAAAAGCGAAGAACTATCCATGGAGTTCGTACGGAATTTCAGTATTTACAGCGAGGCCTATACCAAGCCTGTCATTAATGCCTTTTCGTATAACTCCCTTAGCGGCTGGAACCAAACCGCCCGTATTATAAGACCTTATTCTGTACGGCTTGAATTTGTAGCCGGAGCCACTTTTTCAGAAGATGATAATACTACCTTTAGCTTTAATGATTATCCTTTTTCGGATGATATAGAATTGTTGGGGCCTACCGCTCCGGTTTTACCTACTGCTTTAGGGGGGGGTACTGATAATTTTTTCCGCTATACAGTAGAAGGAAATGTGGCCGGATTGGGTAATATAAGGGCTACCCAGGACATCCCGGCTTTCAGCGGAATTACCTCACCTTATAATTCTACGCCAAACCTGGTGCCACAGATCAGCCTGGGTTTACCCGGAGAGTTTGAGTTGGTAGCCCGTTTCTTTCCTTACTATAATTATGAAGGCGTAAGTCATAATGAGTTCGGAATTGGAGTTAAACACGGTTTGGGACAATACCTTGAAATACCTGAAAATCTTCACTGGAACATAGGCGCTTTTTACGATCTGAATCAATATACATACACACCTGAGGACTTTCTGGAAGGAGAAGATCAGAAGATCCGTTTACGGGGTAGTGCCTTTCTTGTGGAGTCTATGGCTTCCTATGATTATAAGTTTGTTTCAGTTTTTGGTGGTTTGGGATTTTACAACTGGACCAACAGTTTTGATATTTTAGGTACATATCGATACGAAGTAGAGGAAGGGCAATTTAACGGCAGGGAAGTATTTACAGCTACTGACCCGGTTGAAATATCGGTAACTAAATCCGGACTTAAGGGAAGTGCCGGTGTTACTTTCCGTCTGTTTAAAGTACTGAGCCTTTCTACAGCCTATCACATGGCTGCGCAAAATACCCTTACGCTTAACTTGTCTTTTAACTTTGCGACCTGGCCTAAAGAGGAGGAGTAAAGAACTGCCATTACAGGCTTGTATATGTGAATCAAACTAACTTATCTTTGCCCACCGTTTTGCGCACGTGGCGGAATTGGTAGACGTGCTGTCTTCAGGCGGCAGTGCCTTAGGGCGTGGAGGTTCGAGTCCTCTCGTGCGCACCAAAAAGGTAGCTTTTAAAGCTACCTTTTTTTGTTTTGTCAAGAGTAACATAAGTCACATTCTATTTCACCTCATTTCGCAAACTTTGTCGTTCTAAATTAGTTGAATACCTGATATGGAAATAAAACAGTTTTACGATAAATCACTAGCCCATGCTTCTTATGCTTTGTTAAGTGCAGGGCAAATCGCGATAATTGATCCGGGCCGTGATCCACGGCCCTATTATGATTTTGCCAAAGAACATGATGCTGTCATCAGGTGGGTGATAGAAACTCACCCTCATGCCGATTTTGTGAGTAGTCACTTCCAGATTCATCAAGAAAAAGGAGCAACGATATTAGTAAGCGAAAAAGTGGGTGCAGACTATCCACACCAGAGCTTTGACCAGGGTGACTCCATAGACGTTGGAGCAGTTAGACTTAAGGCTATTAATACCCCCGGACATTCACCGGACAGTATTTGTGTGCTGGTGCTGGATGAAAGTGGTAAGGAACACGCTCTTTTTACTGGTGATACCCTTTTTGTAGGTGATGTAGGAAGACCGGACCTGCGCGAAAATGCAGGGAATATGAAAGCGCAGCGCGAGAGTCTGGCGCGTAGCATGTATCAAAGCATTCAGGAAAAGCTAAAGCCTTTAGCCGATTCTATCCTGGTATACCCTGCGCACGGTGCCGGATCATTATGCGGTAAAAATCTAAGTGCAGATACACATAGTAATATGCAACGGGAAAAGGAAACCAACTGGGCTTTTCAAGTAAAGGATGAAGGTTCTTTTGTAAGGGAAATATTGAGTGACCAGCCTTTTATTCCAAAGTACTTTGGTTATGATGTAGATCTTAATAAGGAAGGGGTTTCGCCATTGGCAAATAGTCTTCAAAAAGTGAAGCGGATAGAAGCAGAAGATATTCCCTCGGGCTCACTTTTAATTGACACCCGCCATGAATCCTTCTTTAAGAAAGGGCATCTCGCGGGCGCTATTAACCTGATGATTAAAAAGGATAATAAATTTGAAACCTGGCTAGGTGCTATTATAGATCCTACTGAAAAATTCTATTTGGTTTGCGGGGATGCATCTCAAAGAGAAGTGGCTTTATACCGTGCCGCTAAAATAGGTTATGAAAACCTGATTGCAGGCGCAGCCATTGCAACAAATGAGCAGGGTCAAACCACATCTTTAGTGGATTTGGGTGATTTTTTGGAAAATCCGGACCATTATACTATACTGGACATTCGAAATGCCAGTGAGACCAAAGAGGGTTTAAAGTTTACCGGTGCTTATACCATACCATTGCATGAATTAAGAGAACGGGCAGATGAATTACCTGTGGATAAACCTATTATGGTGCATTGTGCCGGCGGATATCGTTCTGCGGCTGGTGCCAGTATTGTGCAAAAGCAATTGGGTAACCGTGTCCCGGTGTTTGATTTAGGTGAAGATATCCATAAATTCAACTAAACCTGTCTAACTTATGAATCTCATTTTTTAATCCAAAAGAACTTGTTTATGAGAAAGATCGGTTTTATGATCCTTATTTCTGTTCTTCTGATCAATCATACTATGGCCCAGGAATCAAGAGTAGAAAGTAAAGCCTATGATACTATGTTAAAGGGCTTGCTGTCTCATTCGGTAAATGAAGTATCTGTTAAGGACGTTTCGCAGCTTGAGAATGCCGTGTTTCTGGACTCAAGAGAAAAGAAAGAGTACAAGGTGAGCCACATAAAAGATGCCCACTGGGTAGGCTATGATGATTTTGATATGAAAAGGGTTAAGGGTGTGTCTAAGGATAGTCAGATTATTGTGTACTGTTCCGTAGGAGCCCGTAGCGAGAAAATCACTAAAAAGCTGGAAGAAGCAGGTTATTCCAATGTTTCCAACCTTTATGGGGGTATTTTTGAATGGGTAAATCAGGACCAACCGGTATACAATGCAGAGGGTAAAACCAATAAAGTGCACCCGTACAGCATGCTTTGGGGAGTGTGGTTAAATAAGGGCGAAAAAGACAGGGGAGAATAAAAAAGCCCCACAATAAAGGGGGCTTTCCAAAAATACCGTAATCATTCTTCTGCCTATTCAATTACAATTGAAGAAGACCACGTTCCTTTGGTGTTATCAGCTCTTATGAAATACAATCCGGACGAAAGATTTAAATTCAGTGGAATCTCCCTGGAGCGGTCAATGCTCTCCCGGTTAAAGTAAACCTCTTGTCCTTTGCTATTAAAAACCCGGATATTGAGCTCTTTGCCCTCCATAGAGTAATCGGTTTGAATGGAAAGTTTTCCATTGGAAGGATTTGGAAATACATTCAGTTTTGCCATTGTTTGTTCATGCACCCCAACATAACCAGAAAGGTATATCAGTACAGTGTAATCATAAGTGAAAATACTGTCACTAAAACGGAAGTTAAGCCGGTAAGGACCGGTACCCCTGAGACTGGCATCTGGCATCCATTCAAAATGCGTGAGCAGAGAATCCTGAGAATACCTGAAGTAACTGAAATTAACTGTACTATCCTCCAGCATATACACATCTCCAAAAGAACGGACGGATACACTTCCTAATGTATTGCGGGTGAGTAGTGTCAAATCAATTGAGTTTAGCGAATCAGGTATAAAATTAACCGTTCGCGTAGCGTGTTGAGGAAATTGGTTTACATGGGCTGGTTTTACAATTTCCATTTGAGAAGTATCTGAAACCACCACAATTTGAATATCGTTATAAGTAGTACTGAGCAATGCACCATTACGGTATTCGTCTACAAACACACCTACTACATACATGCCTGTGTCAGATGCGTTCCAGCTTATCACACTGCTAACAGGGTCAATATTGATGATTCCACTCATGTGGGAAGGGGGAACGGTATAACCATTCATATAACCACTTCCTCCTAAACGGAAAAACAATGAATCTCCTTCTTTATCATAGGGCATAGGGTTAAAACTCCATAATTGATCTTTGGGAAATTTGGTAAGTGGGGAGCCTAAAAACACCGGACTACTGTAAGATTGCCCGGGAGTGTAATTATAGGATATCTCAAGAGGAAAAGGCCAGGCCGCAAAAGGTAAGTTTACTATTCTTGTATTTCTGCAACAGGCATGCGTATAAGAAGCGCTGTACGTGCCGGCCGTAGTTAAGGTATCATACCCCTGAAAGATAAGCTGACGGGTTGACATTGGAGATGTTAAGAGCGACTCTACATCCTTAAGATGAAGTACTAAACTCTTGGTAATTCCTCCCGGCATTGCAATATCTAGCGTGGAAATATTTGAAACAGAATTTGGATAATCGCTATAATACAATAGGGTATAGGTGGCTACTCCATTGGAATCCAAATCTACCGAAATAGTTCCTCCCGAATAATGATCAGCTTTTGAAGTAAAATTTAGTGCGGTTATAATAAGTATAGCCAATAATCTGAATTGTAGGTTAATTTTCATAGGTAGTGTTTTAATTAGTTCCCAAACTATATAATACTTTTCATGTAAATCAATTAATTGAGAGGAGGGGCTTTTTTGATTATTAAAAGAGGTGAATGGAATAGACCATTTATATACACTCCGAAAACTCAGCCATAAAAAACCCCTCACATAGCGAAGGGTTTTAACAATTGATTTATAAAAAGATTTACTCAATCACCATACGGTTGCTCTGAACTTGTTTGTCATTTTTCAATTGCACAATATAAATCCCTTTAGGAAGAGAAGTGTTAACCTTCAACTCTTTAGAACCATTATTGTCATCAAAAAAAGTGTTAAAGACATTTTTACCGCTGTTATCATAAATTTTCATTTCCAGCTTGCTCCAATCTGAAAGTATATCAGGCTGAATATGGAAATTACCGGTAGAGGGGTTGGGGTAGATGGTAAATTGTGAGGTAGAATTTTCTCTGACACTAAACACTCCATTTATATTAATAAGCACGGTATAATCATAAGTGAAACTGCCATCTTTCAAACGAAAGTTCAAACGATAGGGCCCCTCACCTGAAAGGCTGGCATCCGGGCTCCATCTGAAAGTTCCAACCAAAGAATCCTGGCTTTTAAACTTACTAACTGAAAAGGAAGCGTTGGTATTGGATATCATGAAGGGGTCTCCAAAAATCTCAATAGAAAGATTGGCATTGGTATGTCCGGAAGCTAAGCCAATTGAAATATCATTAGATGAGTTAGCCATAAAGTTTACAGTAGGCCCGGATGGCCCGGCAGTTACATGAACAGGAGGAGCAATCCTTAATTGTGACGTATCAGAAACCACAATTACCTGAACTTCATGGTAGGTTTCTCCCAAAAAAGTGCCATTATCATATTCAGAAACAAAGATACCCACCAGGTATACTCCTATTTGAGAAGCACTCCAGCTGAGAACACCGCTTTGAGGGTCAATACTCAATGCTCCACCAGGATTAGAAGGTGGTAATGTATAGCCGGGCAGATAACCATTGCCCCCCAGGCTCCAGTAAAGTGAATCGCCATCCGCATCAAAAGGCATAGGATTATAGTTCCATACAGTATCTTTAGGGAACTTGCCTATAGGGTTTCCCAGAAAAACCGGGCTGTTTGAGGAAAGACCCATATTATGAGTAAATGATGTCTGTAGAACCGTACCGACCCCTGGATTGGCATTTAATACTACAATGCTTCTACAGCAGGGAGTTGTAGCCTCAGCGGTGTAAAGGCCTGAATTTGTTAAGCTCAAGGTTCCTGAAAACAAATAGCGTTCCATAACAAAAGGTGTGTCCGTTAGGGTATCCATTGTTACAAAGCTGGCATTTACGGTATAAGAATTTGATAAAGGTCCTGTAACCGTTATTGGAAAAGAAGTTGCGTTTAAGAAGATTCCGCTGGCATCGCGGTAAATATATAAGTCGAAAGTGGCCACATCATTGCTGTCAATACTTACATTAATAACCCCGCCAACAATGTGTGAGGCAAAGGAAGATACGGACAGAGCCGTTGTTAAAAATAAAGAGAGTAGTAGTTTTTTCATGATGTCAAGAATTTTAGTAGTTAAAATCTTCTATAAAATAAGCAAAGTCATTCTCCATAACCTTATAGTAATGATGTCAATTAGTGGCCGCAAATTTTTATGATTTTAAGAAGGTAAATTCTTGTAGAAAGAGAATTTTCTCAACCTTCTGAAGATTGTAAGACATAAGATAAGGTAATTCCCCATAAAAAAAGCCGCTAATTAGCGGCTTAAGTGCCCAGAACAGGATTTGAACCTGCACGGCCATGCGGCCACCACCCCCTCAAGATGGCGTGTCTACCAATTCCACCACCTGGGCTTTATCTGATCAGGAAATAAAACTGCTGCTAAGCTATATTAAATTTCTAAATCCCGGTCAACTTATATCAAAACAGCCCCGGAATCCGGGGCTGTTTTGTGATCCCTCTGGGGCTCGAACCCAGGACCCTCTCCTTAAAAGGGAGATGCTCTGCCAGCTGAGCTAAGGAATCTGCTTTTTTCAAAAGCGGGTGCAAATATAAGGGCATTTAAAAAGCAATTACAAGCCTATTGATAGATTTTTTTTGAAAAGAATCACAAATTGCTAGAAGTCAGTTTTGTAATTGTTAAATACGCCTTAATTTGGCGGGATGAAGATATCACTTGTTGGTTATATGGGGGCTGGTAAGACCACCGTGGGACAACGTTTAGCAATTGAAATGGGGTTTGACTTTTTTGATCTCGATACTGAGATTGAGAAAGACACCGGGTATACCATTACCGAAACTATTTTTAACAAAGGTGAACTTTACTTCAGAAAGCTGGAGCGTGAAAAGCTGGAAACGCTTTTAGGGAAAGACAACTTTGTTTTAAGCACCGGGGGTGGTACACCTTGTTATTATGACAATATTGATCTCATTAACAAATCCAGCCTTAGTGTGTATCTTAAATATAGTGTTAAAGACCTGTATAACCGTCTGGAAGGTAACCAGGCCGAAAGGCCACTATTGGCGCACCTGGGCGGAGCCAATCTGCAAGAATACATCGGTAAACATCTTTTTGAACGAAATATATATTACGAAAAATCCACACTGGTAATTCAGGCTGCTGGTATGGACACTAAAGAAATAACGGAACGGATTAAAGAACTTATACATGAATGAACAAATCAGACATCTACAGGAAATACTGAGCAACAGGCGAACTATTAAGCCCAATCAATTTACCGGTGAAAAGGTTAACGATGAGTTGATCCGACAGGTATTGGAAGCGGCAAACTGGGCACCTACACATGGCTATACAGAGCCATGGCGTTTTACCGTTTTTACGGAAGATGGCCTGGCCGTATTAGGTGATTTTCTGGCCTCCCAGGATCAACCGGATACCAAATCCCCGGAATTTAATGTTACGCGTTTTGATAGACTGCGAAACAGACCACTGAGCTGCTCTCATGTAATTGGTATTGGCCTTAAGCGGGGTGAAAACCCCAAGGTACCGGAAATAGAAGAGGTGTGTGCTGTAGCCATGGCTGTTCAAAATATGTGGCTAATGGCACATACCTTAGGTTTGGGAGCTTACTGGAGCACCGGTGCATTAGCCTTTACAGATGCTATGCGCGACTTTTTCGGTCTGAGTGAAGGTGATCTTTCACTGGGATTATTTTATATAGGAAAACCGGCCATCCCAAACCCGGCCGGAAAAAGGCTTACTGGCATTTCGGAAAAAACACATTGGGTGAGATCATAACCCCTTATGTAAAAAAAAGAAACCCGCTTATCCTTTTTGGATAAGCGGGTTTTTAATGTAGTAAACTTAACCTTCCAGTTTATTCAATAATGATTTTGGAAACAGCAGTGCCTTTATCCGTTTGCACACGAACCCAATAAAGACCCGAAGCAAGGTCCGAAACATTTACCTTGGCCGATGGATCATTCACACTTAGACGCTGTACAAGCCCGCCATTGATATTAGTTATATCAATAGTGCGCATCAGGGAACCATCTCCGGTATTCAGGTTAAACTCAGTACGGGCCGGGTTTGGGAAAATGCTCAAATCCAGCTGAGAAGTTTCTTCTATGCCAATGGTACCGTTAAACGCCATTCGGATCATTCCTAAGTAATAATACCCTGTAGAATTACTATTATTAGGGCCTGCCGTGGCCGTAAGCTGTATAGTTCCATCTGCCTTAGGCATGATGTTATAAACCCACACCATAGAAGGCCCGGGATTTGAAACAGCTACATTCAAGGCTGTGCTGTCACTATTCATACCTTCAGCAATATATTTGGTTTCACGATTATCCGAAGCTACCCGCGAACCGTAAAAGCCAAAGTGGTAGGCCTTAGCAGGGTCAAGTCCTGAAACTGTAAAACCTCCGGTGGTTTCATTTCCGCCCACACCCGGTTGCATACTGCCAAAAAAACTATCACCGGTAGCGCTGGCAGGCAGGCTGGGGTTTGTAGTTACACCTGCTGTATTAATACCATTAAAGGTATCAGTTACAGCAATAGAAATATTAGACACCAAACCCTGGGTTGTACTCAGGTTAGATACAGAGCCGCCATCAAAATCAGTGATGTTGTTATATGGGGCGGCAGTAGTGTTACCGGCATCGCCAAGATCAATGTCAATGGTATCGGTAGCACCGGGCACCGGAGTATAAGTCATTTGTATAGCGCCTAAATAGTAATATCCGGAAGAATTACTGTTATTAGGACCCGCTGTGGCCGTTACCACAATACTTCCATCTGCTTTAGGCTTAATGCTATTAACCCAAACCATACTGGGGTTGCTGCCTACCGGATCAAGGGTGGTACTGTCTTTAGCAGCACCTTCCACAATATATTTTGCCTCACGGTTATCCGAAGGAGTTCCGCGTGAAGCATATATACCAAAGTTGTAGGTTACGTTCACATCCAAACCGGTAAAGGTGAAACCTCCGGTTACTTCATTACCTAATACAGCGGGCTGCATACTTCCAAAAAAACTATCCTTAGTAGCATTGGCAGGCAGATTGGTATTGCTGGTTACACCAGCTGTATTTATTCCGTTAAAAGAATCGGTTACAGCTATTGCCACACTGGTTGCATTGCCTTTTGAATCCATAAGACCAGATAATGACCCTTTGCGTGCATCGGTCAGATTATTCCAGGGAGAAGGGGTTACGTTACCAGAAGCTTGATCACCAAAGTCAATACTTATAGTGTCACTTTGCGCAAATGCTGAGAATGAACTCAACGTTAGCGCTGATAAAATAATACAGTAAATGTTTTTCATAGAATTAATTATGTTGTGATTACCTCAGTAAATTTAAGAATGTGTACCAAATACACTAACATTTTTCAAAAAAAATCTGATTGCTCAACAGAAAGCAGGTTTTGTATGGTGATTTTAGATTGAAAGAGGGTAAGTGATGAAACTTCACATCCCGGTCAATAAGAATATTATTCTTATTTTTACGAGTCAAAACATAAGTGCAAATGAAAAAAATCATACTTTCACTCTTAGCTACAGCTTGTTTCTACGGGCTTTCAGCGCAAAATTTCTACTATCGTTCAGGTCCTGATATTGATGAGGCTGGACTAGCAAGTGGCCAAATATCGAGTAAGATCGAGCTCCAGAAGGATGCCAGTGGAACCCCTGTTTCCTTTTCATGGCGACTTCTTTCAGCTGATACCATTACCCAGAGTTCCGGAGCTTCGGTAGATTATGGCCTTTGCGACAATGTGGCTTGCTATAATTTTTTCACCAACAACACTTTCACCATGGATCCGGTAAGCGGAACCTCTGAATACGGTAATTTCAAATTGCAATGTTTTTCAGCTACCGGTGATTTGGAATTGAAAGTAAGGATACGGGTTTGGGATCAGAGCACACCAGGTGTTGAAGATACCGTAAGCTTTACATGGCGTACAGATAATTTCATTAGTCTGAACGAGCAGAAAGCTCCCATTAAGGTAAAAGTCTTCCCTAACCCGGTTAATGATGTTTTACACATCAGCAATAATACCAAGGCTTCTGAGGTTCGGGTATTGGATATAGTAGGTAATGAAGTTAGATTGGCTCCTATAGGGCCCTCAGCTAAAATTGACTTTACAGATCTCCCTGCGGGAATTTATCTTGTTGAATTGCGCAATGGAGAAAATCGCATTGCCCTTGAGAAGATCATTAAGAGATAAAAGATCTCATATATATTTTGTTAAAGCCTCTTTTTTTGAAAGAGGCTTTTTTTATGCACTAAAGAAAAATTCCTGAAACCAATAGCAATAAAGTGATATTACTACAATGCAAATCAAATTGAGAAGTATCCCACTTCTGGCCATTTGATTCATTTTAATATATCCACTGCTAAACACTATGGCGTTTGGCGGAGTTGAGATCGGGAACATAAATGCACAACTGGCGCCAATAGTGAGAGGGAGGGCAAGCTGCAATTCGGATAAGCCCAGGTTGCTGGCAATTACAAATGAAACCGGAATAAAAACGGAAACAAGTGCCACATTACTCATAACCTCTGTGAGAAATACAGAAAAGGCACATACCATCAATATAATGAAGATCGCTGATTGAACCGGGCTGTCACTGATCCACGTACCCACCAAGTCTACAATTTGGGTGACCTCCAGGCCTTTGGCTAAGGATATACCACCTCCAAATAATAATAAAATACCCCAGGGAAGCTTTTGAGTGTCTTTCCAAACCAATAATGGTTTCTTCTTTTCACCTGAAGGCCATGCAAAAAGGGCTATGGACGCAAAAATGGCAATTGCCGGATCAGAAAGATTCTCAAGGGCAGATAGCTTGCTTAACTGACCTCTGAATATCCATAATAGCGCTGCCCCAATCATAATAAATAAAACTCTCTTTTCTCCGGTTTGTATTTTCCCTAATTGCAGGAGTTCATTTTTAATTAATTCCTTAATGCCTGATAGCCTTTTAATGCGTACCGGAAATATGAGGTGACTGTTTATCCAGTATACTATGGTGAAAAGAATAACAGCCAGAGGGAGGGCAAAAAACATCCATTGCGCAAATGAAAGAGGAGTCATGTCACTTTCTGACACCATACTGGCCAATACCAGGTTAGGAGGGGTGCCTATAAGCGTTGAAATTCCACCAATATTAGCCGCATAGGCAATACCCAGCATTATCGTAAGTGCAAAATTTTGTCCGCCTCCGGGCGTGTCAAATTGCTTGTCCAGTAATTTTACTACAGAAATTCCGATAGGAAGCATCATTACAGTAGTGGCGGTATTGCTGATCCACATAGATAACAGGGCCGTGGCCAGCATACTTCCCAAAATGATCCGGGTAGGCTTATCACCACTTAAGCGCATTATGTTCAGAGCTATTCTTTTATGAAGATTCCACTTTTCAATGGCTAAACCCAAAATAAAGCCTCCTAAAAACAGGTAAATCACCGGGTTGGCATAATTGGCCGTGGTAGATTTAAGATCCATTATGTTGAGCATAGGGAACAGCACTATGGGCAGCAGAGCTGTTACACCAACCGGAAGCGCTGAAGTGACCCACCATAGTAACATCCAAATGACCACACCCATCATACGTACCTGTACATCAGTGCCATCACCTATAAACAGACATAGCGCAAAAGCAAGAGGGCCGGACAATAGTTTTAAGGTGCGGTTTTGCAAAGGATTATTTTTTGAGCAAAAGCTAAAATAGTATTTGTGGGGAAAAGAGCCTCGACCATAAAATTTACGTGGAGCTTATTGGCTAAAATGAAAAGAGCCTCTGATTTACAGAGGCTCTTTTATAATTTAAGAAACTTTAAGGATTATTTTTCCTTTGCTTTTTCAGACTTCTTCACCTTAACAGTGATCTCTTCCTTCTTTTCATCAAAGTCAATAGTGATACTATCTCCTTCTTCAATTTCCGAATTTATGATCTGCTCCGCCAAAGGATCCTCTACATATTTCTGAATGGCACGGGCCAGGGGACGAGCCCCAAACTTATCATCAAAACCTTTGTCCGCAATGTAATTCTTGGCTTTGGTACTCATCTTCACTTTATAGCCCAGTTCATCAATTCTGCTATACAGTTTTTGCAGTTCAATATCAATGATCTTAAAGATATCTTCTTTGGAAAGGCTATTGAACAATACTACATCATCAATACGGTTAAGAAACTCAGGGGCAAAGGCTCGTTTCAAGGCGTTCTCAATAACTCCCTTAGCTACATCGTTACCGGTTTTACGGGCAGCCGTTCCAAAACCTACACCTGCACCAAAATCTTTAAGTTGACGGGTACCGATATTGGAAGTCATGATAATGATGGTATTCTTAAAATCTACCTTTCGCCCAAGGCTATCGGTCATATGACCATCATCAAGAGCCTGTAAGAGGAGGTTGAACACATCGGGATGTGCCTTTTCGATCTCATCAAGCAATACTACGGAATAAGGTTTTCTGCGAACTTTTTCGGTAAGCTGTCCGCCTTCTTCATAACCTACGTATCCCGGAGGAGCTCCTACCAGGCGGGAAACGGCAAATTTCTCCATGTACTCGCTCATATCAATACGTATCAGGTTATCCTCTGTATCAAAAATGGCACGGGTCAGCTCCTTGGCCAGCTGGGTTTTACCCACCCCGGTAGGCCCCAGGAATATAAAGGAACCAATAGGTTTATTGGGATCTTTAAGACCAGCCCGGTTACGCTGAATAGCCTTAACTATTTTGGCCACCGCGTCATCCTGACCTATGATCTTTCCTTTAATATCATCAGCCATACCGCTAAGACGCTTACTTTCATGCTGGGCTACGCGCTGCACCGGTATACCGGTCATCATGGCTACTACCTCTGCTACATTATCATCACTTACCGTTTCCCGGTTTTTCTTAACCTCTTCTTCCCAGGCTGTCTGAGCTTCCTGTAACTGGCTTTCAACCCGTTTTTCATCATCTCTAAGGCGAGCCGCTTCTTCATAGCGCTGCTTTTTAACCACCTGAATTTTCTGATCACGGATCTCATCCAGTTTTTTCTCCAGCTCCATTACATTATCCGGAACATTAATACTGGTAATATGAACACGGGAGCCTGCTTCATCCAAAGCATCGATAGCCTTGTCAGGCAGATGGCGGTCAGTTACATAACGTGCTGTAAGACTCACACAAGCTTTAATGGCCTCGTCTGTATAATTTACATTATGGTGATCTTCGTAACGCCCTTTGATGTTGTGTAATATTTGCAAGGTTTCTTCTACAGTAGTAGGGTCAACCATTACTTTTTGGAAGCGCCTTTCGAGTGCTCCGTCTTTCTCAATATACTGGCGATATTCATCAAGGGTAGTGGCTCCAATACATTGAATTTCGCCTCTTGCCAATGCTGGCTTAAACATATTGCTGGCATCTAAAGAGCCGGTGGCTCCACCTGCACCTACAATGGTGTGTAATTCATCAATAAAAAGAATGATATCTTCATTTTTTTCCAGTTCGTTCATCAGAGCTTTCATACGCTCTTCAAACTGGCCACGGTATTTTGTACCCGCAACCAATGAAGCTAAATCTAAGGTTACCACTCTTTTGTTAAAGAGTACCCGAGAAACCTTTCGTTTTACAATACGCAAAGCCAAACCTTCCGCAATAGCAGATTTACCTACTCCGGGTTCACCAATAAGCAGGGGGTTATTCTTTTTTCTGCGGCTCAGTATCTGAGAGACACGTTCAATTTCTTTTTCACGGCCTACTACAGGATCCAGTTTATTGTCTTCGGCCAGTTTAGTAAGGTCACGACCAAAATTATCGAGTACCGGAGTTTTACTCTTGGCATCTGGTTTCCCTTTTCCGGAAGAAGAACCGGAATACCCGGGATCTTTGCGTTCAAAGTCTTCATCATCCTCACCGTATGACATTTCGCTGCGAGGTTTGTCACGTGGTTCATCAGTATAGTGTGCCTGATATTCATTCTTGACATTGTCATAGTCTACCTCGTACTGACGAAGAACTCTGGAAACAGGGTCATCATCATTACGAAGAATGCACAAGAGCAGATGTGAAGTACGAATCTGGCTGCTTTGAAAGAGTTTAGCTTCTAAAAATGTGGTTTTCAGAGCTTTTTCGGCCTGTCGTGTTAGAGGCAGATTCTTTTTGGTACTAAGTTGTCCTGAGATATTAGGTGCGCTTATCGCTTCTATTTTTCTGCGAAAGCCCTGGATATTTACACCAAGGTCTTCTAAAATTTGGATGGCGCTACCTTCACCTTCGCGGATCAATCCGAGCATTAAATGCTCTGTACCAATGTAATCATGACCTAAACGCAGAGCCTCCTCTTTGCTGTAGCTGATCACGTCCTTTACGCGTGGTGAAAAATTTTCGTCCATTTATTTAGCTTGAATAAAATAATGAGTACAACAATGTACGAATACTGTGCCAACACAGTTTTCATCCAAAGTTAGATTTATGAGTAATACTGGCAAGTCGTGAAGGCTTTATAATTATTAACAGGGTAGTGCTTAAATTGTGAGTAATTAACGGTGTGGCGGGGGCTTTTAGCACTTTTGATACCTTATATTTGAGCTTTTTGTTAACAGAAGACTAATATTGGCTTAAAGAACTGACACAATGGCCGAAGGAGAAAGAATAATTCCCATTAATATTGAGGAGGAAATGAAGTCCTCGTACATCGACTATTCCATGTCGGTGATCGTTTCAAGGGCCTTACCTGACGTACGTGACGGTATGAAACCCGTGCATCGAAGGGTGCTTTACGGAATGTATGAGTTAGGTGTACTTTCCAATCGCTCGTATAAAAAATCAGCACGTATTGTAGGGGAGGTACTGGGTAAGTTCCATCCACACGGAGATTCTTCCGTATACGATACCATGGTACGGATGGCTCAGCCGTGGAGTTTACGTTATATGATGGTAGACGGGCAGGGTAACTTTGGATCTGTAGATGGAGATCCGCCTGCCGCCATGCGTTATACGGAGGCGCGCTTACAAAAAATATCTGAAGAAATGCTTTCGGATATTGATAAGGAAACCGTTGATCTCCAGTTGAACTTTGATGATTCTTTACAGGAACCCACTGTTTTACCTACCCGTGTTCCCAACCTGATGGTAAATGGAGCATCTGGTATTGCAGTTGGGATGGCTACCAATATGCCGCCACATAACTTAACCGAATCTATTGACGCTATAACAGCTTATATTGATAACCGTGAAATAACGGTTGCTGAGCTGATGGAACAGCACATTAAGGCACCTGATTTTCCAACCGGAGGTATCATTTACGGATATGAAGGAGTAAAGGAGGCTTTTGAAACCGGCCGGGGCCGCATTGTACTTCGCGGTAAAGCTAACATCGAAGAGGTTAAGGGTCGTGAATGTATTATCGTAACCGAAATACCTTTTCAGGTAAATAAGGCCGATATGATCAAGAAGACGGCCGACCTGATCAATGATAAAAAGATTGAGGGAATATCAGATATCAAAGATGAATCTGACCGTAAGGGGATGCGTATTGTGTACTATTTAAAGCGTGACGCTGTACCCAACGTGGTTTTAAATAAACTGTACAAGTACACTGCTTTACAGTCCTCATTTTCAGTAAACAACATTGCTCTTGTTAAAGGCAGGCCGGAGCAGCTTAACCTGAAAGATCTTATTGTACACTTTGTAGACCACCGTCATGATGTGGTGGTGCGAAGAACGCAGTACGAACTTAGAAAAGCTGAAGAGCGTGCTCATATTCTGGAAGGTTTATTAATTGCTCTGGATCACCTCGATGAGATCATTTCATTGATCCGTGGGTCTCAAACCCCGGAAGAAGCCCGTAATGGCTTAATGAGTAATTATGATCTTTCTGAATTACAGGCCCGGGCCATCCTGGATCTGCGTTTACAGAAATTAACTGGTCTGGAGCGTGATAAGATCAAGGAGGAGTACAATGAGTTAATGGAAAAGATCGCATACTACAAGCGTATCCTTAACGAAGAAGATCTCCGGATGAGCATTATTAAGGAAGAGCTTCAGGAGATTAAAGAAAAGTATGGTGATGAGCGCAGAACAGATATTGAGTATGCTGGTGGTGATGTAAGTATTGAAGACATGATTCCGGATGAAGAAGTGGTAATCACCATTTCTCATGCCGGCTACATCAAGCGTACTGCACTTACGGAGTACAAAAAGCAAAACCGTGGTGGAGTCGGGCATCGAGGGGTTCAAACCCGTGATGAAGACTTTGTGGAACACATATTTGTAGCCACCAACCATAATTATATGCTCTTCTTTACAGAGTGGGGCCGATGCTACTGGTTACGTGTATTTGAGATTCCTGAAGGTACTAAATCCAGCAAGGGACGTGCTATTCAAAACCTTATTAATATTCCTCTGGAAGACAAAGTGAAGGCCTTTATCAATACCAAAGACCTGAAGAATGAAGATTATGTGAATGATCACTTCATTATGATGGTAACCAAAAAAGGTGTGATCAAGAAAACTTCGCTGGAAGCCTATTCCCGTCCACGTGTAAATGGTATTAATGCTATTACTGTGCGTGAAGGCGATACTTTACTTGAAGCTAAGCTTACCACTGGTAAAGATGAAATACTTATGGCCAAGCGCAGTGGTAAAGCTATTCGTTTTAATGAATCTGGTGTACGTTCCATGGGTAGAAATGCCAGTGGAGTACGTGGTGTAACCCTTGAAAACAAGGAGGACGAAGTTATAGGCATGGTCACTATTCCTGATCCGGAAGATGAAAGTGTGAGCATCCTGGTGATTTCTGAAAAGGGTTACGGAAAACGTACGCATTTGGAAGATTATCGAATTACCAATCGTGGTGGTAAAGGTGTTAAAACGTTATCCGTAACTGAAAAAACCGGAAATCTTGTAGCCATTAAGGCTGTAACAAATGATGATGACCTGATGGTGATCAACAAAAGCGGAGTGATGATCCGCACCGGTATGGATGATATTAGGGTGATGGGCCGTGCCACACAAGGAGTGCGTATTATTAATCTGAAGAAAAATGATGAGATTGCCTCGGTAGCCAAAGTTCCTGCTGCTGCTGAAGAAGAACTCATCGAAGGCGATATAAATGCGGAGGGAGGAACCGATGCCTCAACCATGCCTCCTGCTACAGAGGAATAGACTTACTTCTGGATACATCTCTGTAAAAGATAAGCCCTCGTGTAAATGCACGGGGGCTTTTTTGTTCATTACATAATTGGCAATCAGATTATTTCTTGAACTCTATGGACCTTTTTTCAGAATACGTACTTTGTTATTCATCAAGGCAAAACAAAAGCCATATCACTACCCAACCCTTAGTAAGGGTGCAGCGTGGTGTATATTAACTAATTAATCGTGATCCGCGTGTATTGGCTTACCCAACCTTAACTTACCCAACGCGGATTAACAGGAGCGGCAAGATCAAGTATCTTGTCGCTTTCTTTTTATATTACAACTACTTTAACGAACAATTTTGGCCTTCAAGATTTTATATTTTCTTTTATAAATTCTATGCGCGTTAATTTTAAAAGTATCTGGCAGGTTTTGAAAACCACGGCAAAAGGTTGGGTGGGATCAGATCCGTTTCGTGAAAGTGCAGTTATCTCATACTACGCTATCTTCTCCATTCCCGGCTTGCTTATCATTGTTATCTGGGTAGCGGGTATTTTTTTTGGTCAGGAAGCCGTGCGTGGAGAATTAAGCCAACAAATAGGAGCTATTATGGGGTCTCACGCTGCCGAAGGTGTAGAATCGCTCATTAAAGGTGCGGCCCTGGATCATTCCAGCATACTTATGAAAATAATAGGTGTGTCCACACTCATTTTCGGAGCTACCACCTTATTCTTTCAACTGCAAAAATCACTAAATAACATTTGGGATGTAGTAGCAGCACCGAATAATAACCTGAAGAAATTTGTTTATGACAGAGCGTATTCTTTAGGACTTATTCTGGTAATAGCCTTTCTCTTACTTATAACCCTGGTTTTATCAGCAGCCATATCAGTAATATCCAATTGGGTAGAAAATAATTTTGGTGAATACCTGCTTTATGCCGTTCAGCTACTTAATTTCGTTATTGCTCTTGGCGTAGTTACCTGTCTTTTTGCCGTAATGTTTAAAGTTTTACCCGATGTAGAAGTAGGGTGGCGTTCCGTATGGGTGGGCGCGTTGGTAACCGCCATTTTGTTTAGCATTGGAAAAACTTTATTGGGTTTGTACTTCGGGGTGGCAGATCCTACTTCGGGTTTTGGTGCTGCAGGTACGGTTATTCTGGTAATTATGTGGGTAAATTACACTTGCCTCATCCTTTTCTTTGGTGCTGAGTTTACACAAGTTTTTGCACGGAAGTACTTTCATAAAATAGCACCTTCCAAACACGCTAAATGGAGTGCTAATTATATTTTACATCAGCAGGAGCTGGAGGAAGCTGAGCAGGATGAAAGAGAAAAGGACTTGAAAGAAAAAACTAAACTGGATTAAGATGTCTAAAATAGGATTGATCATTGAAGAAAGGAGCCGCGATATCGGAGATTTTTTAGTGGGACGTTTACTTCCCTTTAGAAAAAAAAGAATGGTAGGCCCCTTTATTTTTTTAGATCATATGGGTCCTAAAGAACTGGGGGCGGGTGATAGGGTGGACATTGGACCGCATCCTCATATAGGGTTATCCACGCTTACCTATCTGTTTAGTGGAAGCATTGTACACCGTGATAGTTTGGGAAGCAAGCAAACCATAAGCCCTGGTGCCGTAAATTGGATGACAGCCGGTAGCGGTGTAGTACACTCTGAACGCTCACCGGATAAGCTGGATCAGGAAACTCAGATTATGCACGGCCTTCAAATTTGGGTGGCTCTCCCAAAAGAACAAGAAAATACAGAGCCCTCTTTTCATCACGTTACGGCAGAAGAATTAACCACCTGGAATGAAGAAGGAGTAGATTTTAAACTTATTGCAGGAGAAGCATACGGCAAAAAATCACCTGTACCGGTGTATTCAGACCTGTTTTTAGTAGAACTTCACAATTCTGAAGATGCGCATCTTAGCCCCGATGGTAAAGTACATGGCGAACTGGCACTATGCGTATTGGAAGGGGAGGTAGAAGCCTGTGATGATGTTATTACGAAGGGACACCTCATGGTAGCTAAAGAAGGTGCTAATTGTACATTTAAATTGAAAGCCGGATCCCATTGTATTATGTTGGGCGGGGAAGCTTTTCCGGAACAGCGACATATTTTCTGGAACTTTGTATCTACAAGTAAAGACACTATAGAGGCTGCAAAACAACAGTGGAAAAGCCGCAAGTTTCCTGAAATACCCAATGAAGAAGGGTATATCCCGCTTCCCGAATAAAGGATGCTGCCCAGACTCATAATTATACTAGGTTTTCTAGGGGCTTTTAGCGCTTGTAAAATTCAGCCGCTGCCCATTTATCCTGAATCAGGGTCTTATGCTAATGAATACGTAGAAGAAGCCAAAGGCCGGTCATTTGAAAATTTCCACGGTCTCCAGATGGAGGAAGAAACGGTGTGGCTTGAGGGAGAGGGTATCTCTGTTTTTATCCGCCAGTTACCGCTGGATACTACTTCCCGGTATTTTAAAAAAGTGCGTAAACAATATATTAACAAGGGTATAGCTGAATCCCAAAACGTTTTATGGTTACCAGTACCTAATCGTGTGTATGGAGAGTATCAAATGGTACGGGATGAAATGGAGAAAGCCTATCGTTTATATGTTTTCCCCTATCAGGGCTATCTTTTTACAGTAGGAATTCAAGGGTACAACCTAAAAGATACAGTACGATGGGATAATTGGGTAACGGCTATTTCACAGGAAGGTATTCCGGAATATGTGATCACTACCAATAATCCATCTACGGTTGATTTTGTCGGGCGTATGCTGGAGATTAGTCCCGGTTGTGTATGGGTGGAACCACACCATATTCAATGCCCTGGTAAAGGGCAAATAAGTTGGTCGTTACATGCCACTGCGGAATCGGCCCGGAAAAGTATTGAGCAACAAATCTATTACACTAAAACGTATAGGCAGGCTGAGCTTTTGAAAGAAGAGGAAGTGCCTTTTCTCTTTGAGGATGTACCAGTATCAGCACACAAAATGACCTATCGCATTAAAATGCCCAGATTTTTACTGGGTGGCAGTAATACCCTTATCATCTATTATGTGAATACTGAAGTGAGGGGGCACCATTTGCATTGTGTAATGAGCTTTTATGATATAGATGCCAGACCAGGAGGCTTAGCACCGCTTATTCAAAAAGTAATGAAGCGGCTTTAATCCCTTTTATTTCTTCTTAGCACTCCAGCTTATATTCTGATTAAAAATAGTGTAGATACCTGTACCCTTGCCGTCAGTGGTTAATTGCCCGCTAATAGACCCTACTGCAAAACCGTTGGCGTTTATATTTCCGGATACACCACCATTGTTGTTTACATTTCCATCCAACTGATTTTGCACACTATCCAGTTCCAGGGTATAGTTAAACGCGCCTTTTGCATTAATAACCATCTGAAAAGAGGTGTCCAGATCATTTACCTGAACTTCCCAGGTACCCTGGTAGTACTTCTCAATATCAGACTCTTTTTCTTTTTTGCAGGCTAGTAGTCCTATGATGGCCAGTGTGAAAATTAAGGTTTTCTTCATTTTTTAGCTTAAGGATTAGTACGTCAAGGAAAGACCTCATATCTGAAATATACAAGTCTAGAAAAGATGTGTTCCGCCACTTTGTCATTTTCACTTTGACCGGCACAGGCTTTGACACTATGCTGAGAACCCGGTTTGTGATTCACTCCGGGTTTGTGTAATAAGATAAATTATAACCTAAAAGTATACTGAAATGTCAACCGGGAAGATTAATGTAACAGCGGATAATATTTTTCCGATCATTAAAAAGTTCTTGTACTCTGACCATGAGATATTCCTGAGGGAATTGATCTCTAATGCTACAGACGCCACCCTTAAGCTTAAAACCCTGGCCCGCCTGGGCGAAACCAAGTCTGAGCTTGGGGATACCCATATTGAAGTAAAGATTGACAAGGAGAATAAAACGCTTACGGTGAGTGATCGTGGTATTGGTATGACTACTGAAGAGGTTGAAAAATACATTAACCAGGTAGCTTTTTCCGGAGCAGAGGAGTTTGTTCAAAAGTATAAGGATAAGACCGATGGCGCAGCTATTATAGGGCATTTTGGCCTTGGTTTCTATTCATCTTTTATGGTGGCCCATAAAGTGGAAATCATTTCACTATCCCATACAGAGGGTGCAAAAACTGCTCATTGGAGTTGTGATGGGAGCCCTGAATTTACGCTTGAAGAAACGGACGAACGTCAAGAACGCGGAACGGATATCATTCTTCATATTAATGATGATTCACTGGACTTCCTGGAAGAGCATAAGATTCGTGAACTGCTGAATAAATATTGCAAGTTCTTACCCATCCCCATTAAGTTCGGAACTAAGGAAATCACTGAAAAAACCGAAGGGGAAGGAGAGGAAAAGAAAGAGATCAAGAAAACGGTTGATGACATAATTAATAACCCTGATCCGGCCTGGACCAAAGCTCCCAATAATCTGGAAGAAGAAGACTATAAGGCCTTTTACCGGGAACTTTACCCGATGACCTTTGAGGATCCTCTTTTTCACATTCATCTGAATGTAGACTATCCTTTTGATCTTACCGGTATTTTATTCTTCCCTAAGATTAAGCCCAATATGGAGCTACAGCGGAATAAAATCCAGTTGTACCAGAACCAGGTGTTTGTAACCGATAATCTGGAAGGTATAGTTCCGGACTTTCTCACCTTGCTGCACGGGGTCATTGATTCCAAGGATATTCCTCTTAATGTTTCCCGCTCCTACCTCCAGAGTGATGCCAATGTGAAGAAAATTAGCGGACACATCAGTAAAAAGGTTTCTGATAAGCTGGAAGAACTTTTTAAAGCCGACCGCGAAGATTTTCAAAAGAAATGGGAGGATATTAAGGTGATCATAGAATACGGAATGCTTAGCGAAGCCAAATTCTATGAACGTGCTCAGAAGTTTGCACTTTACAAAAACACCAGGGGTGAATACTATACCCTTGAGGAGTATAAAGAGAAGATCAACAAGTTACAGACCGATAAAGATGGTAAAGTAGTAGCCTTATATGCTGCCGATAAAGATGCGCAGCATAGCTTTATAAAAAGAGCCGAAGCTAAAGGGTATGATGTGTTATTGCTAAACAGTCCTATTGTTAGCCATCTTATCCAGAAGCTGGAAAGTGAAAATGAAAACTTCCGCCTGGCCCGTGTGGACTCTGATTCAATAGATAAACTGATTCCTAAAGATGAAGAAGTTCCTTCCAGGCTAAGTGAAGAGCAGGTGGAGAAGTTAAAACCTATTATTGAAGGTGCTGTGGAAAAATCTAAATTCACGGTACAGATGGAAAATCTGGATGCATCTGAAAACCCGTTTACTATTACCGTACCCGAGTTTATGCGTAGAATGAAGGAAATGAGTATGAGCGGTGGTGGCATGATGGGTATGGGTGATCTACCCGAAATGTATACCCTTATTGTAAATACTAATCATGACCTGGCATCCTACCTTCTTGAAGTAGAGGATGAGAACCAGAGGAAGGAAATAGTTTCAGAAGCCAAAGATCTGGCCATGCTATCCCAAAATCTTTTACATGGTGAAGCTCTAACCAATTTTGTGGAACGCAATTTTGAACGGATGAAAGAAAGTCATATCACTGCTTCCTGATCATGATTTATTAAGAGTAAAAGCCTCCCTTGTGGAGGCTTTTTTTTGATGTGTCAAATAGTAAAATGGAAAAGGTTTAAATTTAGTCCATCAACAAAACTAAAATCATGAAAAAGCAACTCTCCTTATTAGTGGTGATATTCCTGAGCATTACCCTGTCATTTTCATTAAAAGCTGATGAAACTATTCGCGAAAGTCGTGACGTGGTAGCGTTTTCAGAACTGGAAGCAGGAAACGCCATGATAGTGGAGATCCGAAAGGGAAGTGCCTATAAACTGGAGCTGGAAGGACGACCCCAGGACCTTGAGAAAGTAATAACCAAGGTAGATGACGGGGAGCTTAGCATTCGGGTAAAACCTTTAAGTAGTATTAAAACGGTGCGGGTTTATATAATTATGCCTGAGCTAACCGGAGTTGACCTTAGCGGCAGTATTGAGGTAAACGTGCTTGATAAATTTGAAGTAGAGAATTTTGATATGGACCTCTCCGGAGCCAGTCAGTTTAATATAGAACTAAATTGCTCCCGCTCTTTGGAAGTTGAAACCAGCGGAGCCTCTGTGATAAGGCTTAAAGGAAGTGCAAAGTACGGTGATATTGAAAGTTCGGGTTCTTCCAGTATTCATGCCGAAAACTTTACGACTGAGGAGCTGGATGCACAGCTCAGTGGCTCAACACGTATGGATGTTACAGTGAGTGGGCGTTTGGAAGTCAAGGCTTCGGGAGCCTCGGTATTGCGTTATTCCGGTAAGCCTGACCATGTAGTGGTCAACTCATCAGGTGCGTCAAAAGTTACATCTCTAAAATCCTGATTTCACAAATTGTAATTTAATATTGAACCCTCCCTGGAAAGGAGGGTTTACTTTTTTGTAAAAGCCTTTTAATTACTGGCCGATTACGTACTTTTAAAGCCTCAACATTAGCAAACCATGAAAAAATTCATTGCACTATTTGTCCTGGCCATACTGTTTACCTCCTGTCAAACGGGAGTTAAAGGTAATGGTCGCGTAAAAACAGAAGAACGCACTGTAGATCAGTTTAACCGCATTGATGTAAGCGGGTCATTTGATATACATATCAGGCAGGGAGACACGCCCGGGCTTACCATTAAAGCAGATGACAACTTGCTGGAACTCATCGAGACTTCCGTTTCCGGTAGTGAGCTTAAGGTTAAGTCTCAAAAAAATATTAGCAGGGCTAAGGAGCTGTCTCTCTTTATTACCGTTCGGGAATTAGAGAAGGTTGAAACATCAGGCGCCTGTTCTATTTTCACAGATGGAGAGTTGCGCAGTGCCAATTTGGAAATAGAGTGCTCCGGAGCTTGTGAGGCAAATATGAATCTGCGTTGTGATGATCTTAGCATTGATATAAGCGGGGCTGGTGATCTTACGCTTAAAGGAATAGCGGAGAATCTTAAAATAGAATCTTCCGGAGCCTGCGAGGTAAGTGCTTTTGAACTTAAAACCTTACGTACCAGTATTCAGATCAGCGGAGCAGGCGAAGTGGATGTGTATGTAACAGAAGAGCTTAAAGTGGATGCCAGCGGAGCGGCAGAAGTGCGCTATAAAGGTAATCCCAGAAATATAGATCAAGACGCCAGCGGAGCATCGTCCGTAAAACCGTATAATTAAAATCAAGTATGAGCTTGGAACAGGAAGTAATGCAAAAGGCGCAAGCCTGGACTCAAGAACCCTTTAACCTTCAGACCCGTCAGGAAGTAGAACAATTAATAAAAGAAGGAGGTGAGGCACTGACCGATGCTTTTTACCGCGATCTGGATTTTGGTACCGGAGGATTACGGGGTATTATGGGTGCCGGTACCAACCGCATTAACCGCTATACATTGGGTATGGCCACACAAGGTCTTTCCAATTACATAAAAAAACAATTGCCGGGTGAGAAGCTGAAAGTAGCTATTGCGCACGATAGCCGTAATAATTCCAAATCATTTGCCCGCCAGGTAGCCGAAGTTCTTGCCGCGAATAACATAGAAGTGTATCTGTTTGAAGATCTGAGACCTACTCCTGAACTGTCCTTTGCCATTCGCCACTTAGCTTGCCAGGCCGGTATTGTAATTACAGCCTCTCATAACCCTCCGGAATACAACGGGTATAAAGTATACTGGGAAGATGGTGGACAACTGGTGCCTCCTCATGATCAAGGTGTAATACAGGAAGTACGCAAGCTTAAACCGCAAGATGTTCAGTTTGCTACTGAAACCGACCGTATTCATTCCATTGGACATGATGTGGATAACGCCTACCTGGAAGAAGTCAGCCGGTTGAGCCTTTCCAATGCAGGTAAGGCTGATCTTAAGATCGTTTTTACCCCTATACATGGTACATCCATCACCCTCATGCCGGCCGCATTAAAGAACTCCGGTTTTGAGCAGGTCACTATTATTGATGAACAATCTACACCAGACGGAAATTTCCCTACGGTAAAATCACCCAACCCGGAAGAAGCGGCTGCTCTTACCCTGGCCGTTGATAAAGCAGCTGAACTGCATGCGGATATGGTTATTGGCACCGACCCTGATGCGGACCGGGTAGGACTGGCTGTACGCACCCCTGAAGGAAATATAGAACTGATCAATGGTAACCAGGCTGCGGCAGGTTTGATCTACTATATGCTGGAAAACTGGAAAGCCAATGGCAAACTGGATGGGAAGCAGTTTGTAGCTAAAACCATTGTTACTACTGATCTTATAGATAAAATGGCTGCCCATTACGGTGTAGGTTGTCCCAATGTATTAACCGGTTTTAAATGGATTGCGGAGGTTATTCGGAAAAAAGAGAACAGCGCTCAATTCATAGCAGGAGGGGAAGAGAGCTATGGTTATATGATCGGAGATTTTGTGAGGGATAAAGATGCAATTGCCAGTGGAGTGATGTTGGCCGAAGCTGCGGCCTGGGCTAAATCCAAAGGTTCATCCTTTTATGAAATGCTGGTTGATATATATCAGCAATTTGGTTTGTATCAGGAAGCTCTGGTTTCTGTAACCAAAAAAGGAAAACGGGGAGCGGAGGAAATTGCTGAAATGATGGAGCACTTCCGTAATGCTCCACCCAAGGAAATTGGAGGAGAAAAAGTAGTGCGCAGGCTAGATTATAGATCGGGTATAGATCAAAACCTGGATACTGGAATCCAAACTTCAATTGATTTACCCAAAAGTAATGTTGTTCAATTCGTTACAAGTAAAGACAGCAAAATAACTGCCCGGCCCTCCGGCACTGAACCCAAGATTAAATTCTACTTCAGTGTACATGCGCAATTGAAAGATCGTACCCGGTTTAAGACTGAAAGATCTGAACTGGAGAAGCGTATAGACAAGATGAAAGTTACAATGGAATCGTACTAAAATACACTCCGTGCTAAAGCACACTTACTTTTGGCTTTTTCTTTTAGCTACCCTGGTGTACATGCCGGGCTTGCATATTACGGTCATGGATGTGGATTCGGCCCAATATGCCAGTATTAGTCATGAAATGGCTGAATCTGGTAATTACCTGCAGGTACAGCACCGGGGAGAGGATTACCTGGATAAACCCCCGCTTTTATTTTGGGTGAATGCATTGTTCTTTCAACTATTCGGTATCTCTGATTGGGCATTCAAGATCGGCTCATTTCTTTTCACAATCCTGGGGGTATACAGTACTTACCGGGTGGGTAAGCTATTATATAATGCTAAAACAGGCCGTTTGGCAGCGCTGCTGTTATATACCTGTCAGGCCTTTTTCCTCTTCAACAATGATGTAAGAACAGATACTATATTAACGGCTGCCGTGATTTTCGCCATTTGGCAAATGCTGGAGTGGCTGCATAACAAGCGCTGGATATGGTTGCTTGGTGGCGCATTAGGTATAGCCCTGGCAATGCTGGCTAAAGGCCCCGTAGGCTTAATGGTGCCCGTGCTGGCTTTGGGTAGCTATATTATGGGTCGTAAAAGTTGGAAAGACCTGTATCGTTGGCAATACCTGGTGCTTGTGCTAATAGTAGTTGTATTACTCAGTCCTATGCTTTACGGGCTTTATGACCAGTTTGATGCTCACCCGGAAAAAACAACGCTTATGGTTTCCCCGGATGGTTTGCGTTTTGAAAAAGGAGTAAGTGGTCTCCGGTTTTATTTATGGACTCAGAGTTTTGGCCGCATAACCGGTGAAAACGTTTGGAAAGACACTTCAGGGCCATTTTTCTTTGTTCACAATTTCCTATGGTCTTACTTGCCTTGGGCATTTATGTTTGTATTTGCCCTTTTTACACGGTTGCGCCAGGCTTTTTACGATCTGATATGGGCCGGGAGGGTGCCTGAACTATTAACACCAATGGGCTTTTTATTACCTTTTATCATCCTCTCACTTTCTGCCTATAAATTACCTCATTATATCTTTATCCTATACCCACTGGCCTCTATATTAGTAGCATGGTGGTGGAATGAGAAAGTTTTTGGTGATAACCGGCAGCACCCCTGGCTGGTGATGAGTCTTATTTTTCAGGCAATGATTGCCGTGGCAAGTGGGGTACTGATCTATTTTATTCAGTTCCGTTTTTTTCCGGATACTCCCTTATGGATAGGTGTATCCACTGCCATAGTGTTTATAGCCGGTATTTTCTTTTTGATCCGATATAAAAAAAGCAGGCTTAACCTGATTATAGGGTCGGTGGGGGTATCTCTCGCTATAAATTTCACCATGAACACCCGGTTTTATCCCGGTATTATGCAGTATCAGGCCGGTAACCAGGTGGCCGATTACGTAAACAATCAAAATATTAACCCTGATAAATTATTCTTCTACAACACTTTTTCATTTAGCCTGGGTTTTTACCTGCAACACACTGTAGCTACCGCCAGCAATGAATTTATTCTTTCTAAACTCGGTGCCGGTGAAGATCTTTATTTGCTGGTAACCGATGAATTTATTCCCGAGCTAAATGCGAAGTATGAGTTTGAACAGATTGAGATGTTCAACTCTTTTAAAGTTACCCGTTTGTCGGCTCAGGTGCTCTTCCCTGAGGATAGGGTTCATAATTTTGAAACATATTACCTTCTTCATCTTACCGATTATAAATAGGAGGGGTTATATGAACAAACCGGTAGTAATGCTATTTATAGAACCTGTAAAATCATTCAAATGAAAAGGATTGTTCTTTTATTAAGCTCTATTGTATTCATATCCTGCACCCCTCAAAACCCCAGTAAAGAACCTGTTTCAGGGGTTTGGCGAGGTACTATTGCCTTGAATGACAGCACTAATCTGCCTTTTAATTTTGAATGGAATTCCACCTCCGATAGTCTTTACAATATGACCATCCGGAATGGTGAAGAACGTATAGAAGCCTCACTTATAAAAGAAGATGGCGACTCACTTATCATTCGCTTACCGGTTTTTGCCAATTACTTTAAAGTGCAAAAAGGAGCAGAGCGTATGGATGGGTATTATATAAACCCGGATGCTGAGGATTACCGGCTTCCTTTTAACGCTATGGCCCATGATAGCAGTCGTTTTAAGGCAAGTGAAAAAAATTGTTGTGACATCAATAAAAAGTGGGCTGTTCAATTCAGTCCCAACACCAAGGATCAAAGCCCGGCCATTGGGTATTTTCAGCAAGATGATTCTCAGGTTCATGGCACTTTTATGACTGAAACTGGTGATTATCGCTACCTGGAAGGAGTTTTAGCGGGTGATCAGCTGCAGCTTTCTGCATTTGACGGAGCACACTTGTTTTACTTTAAGGCTGATATTGAAAGTGGCCAGAAAATGAAGGGTTGGTTTTTCTCCGGCCGTTCCTGGAGCGAGCCCTGGATAGCTTATCGTGATGACAATTTCAACTTACGTGATGCCGACTCATTAACCTATCTTAAAGAAGGCTACGAAACTGTAGATTTCAGCTTTCAGGATACAGAAGGTGCCACACATACCCTGAATGATCAAAAGTATCAGGGAAAGCCGGTAATCGTGCAAATTATGGGGAGTTGGTGCCCTAACTGTATGGATGAATCCCGACACTTACGCCAGGTATATGAACAGTATAACCAAGATGGTTTGGAAATAGTAGCTTTAACCTTTGAGCGTGCAGCTGATAGAGAAACGGCCATTAAAAGGGCCATTAAAATGAAACAGGATCTTGAGCTGCCATACCCGGTGTTGATGGCTGGCTATACCCGTCAGGATAAGGCAGGAGAGGCGCTGCCTATGTTAAATCATGTGATGAGTTTTCCCACCGCTATTTATTTGGATAAAAACCATAAAGTAGTTAGTATTCATACCGGCTATTCCGGCCCCGGAACTCCGGTATACGACAAATATGTAACCGATAACAAGCTACTGGTTGAACGCCTTGTATATTCTGAAGAAGAAGACCAAAAGGCTGAAAATTTGTAAGCTTGCCAAAAATTTAGAAGCACACGAAGATTATGAGAAATATTACAGTGATAGGAGCAGGCACCATGGGCAACGGTATTGCTCACGTTTTTGCTCAAAATGGATACCCCGTTTCTTTGGTAGACATTAACCCTGCCGGTTTGGAGAAGGCCCTGGCCACTATTGAAAAGAATCTTGACCGCCAGCTAAACAAAGGCCTGATTGATGAGGATCAAAAGAAAGATACCCTGTCCAATATCAAAACCTTTACAGACCTTAAAGAGGGCGTAGCTAAGGCTGAACTGGTAATTGAAGCCGCTACTGAAAATGTAGATATCAAATTAAAACTCTTTACCCAATTGGATGAGTTGTGCCATGAAGATACCGTGCTGGCTTCCAATACATCATCCATCTCTATTACACAGATTGGAGCAGCTACCAAGCGTCCTGATAAAGTGATAGGTATGCACTTCATGAATCCCGTACCGGTTATGAAGCTGGTGGAAATAATACGTGGGTATGCTACTTCTGATGTAGTAACAGCTAATATTGTGGCACTGTCAAAAGACATTAAAAAGGTACCTACAGAATGTAATGATTACCCTGGTTTTGTAGCGAACCGCATCCTGATGCCCATGATAAATGAAGCCATTATAAGTCTGTTTGAAGGTGTGGCCGGGGTAGAAGAAATTGATACTATTATGAAACTGGGTATGGCTCATCCTATGGGCCCCTTACAATTAGCCGATTTTATAGGGTTGGATGTTTGCCTCTCCATTTTAAATGTATTGTATGAAGGCCTGGGTAATCCCAAATATGCCCCTTGTCCATTATTAGTGAATATGGTACGGGCCGGAAAGCTGGGAGTGAAATCCGGAGAAGGTTTTTATGATTATTCCGAAGGGCCTAAAAATGCTAAAGTAGCCGGTAGCTTCAGGCATTAAAAAAGAATTAAGCTTTATTAAAAGTTCCCGGTAAAGGTTTGGCTTTACCGGGAACTTTAGTTTAATGATCATACTATAACCGGAGTCTATTTTGTAAGCCATGTTACAAATAAGCTGCTCAGGGCTTTGCAATTTTGCTCAAAAGAATAATAAATGACTACTAAACTCATATTAGAAGCCGCTCTTGAGAAAGCCATAACGTATCATGATTATCGTAAGATGGTGGACCGGCTATATAGCGAAGGTAAAACCACCGGATCAAATCAAAACGAGGCTATGGTGTATTATACCGGTCTCAATATTCAGAGAATGCAAAAATGGGAGAAACGTTTTGAATCTTCTCCAGAGTCACAAGAGGTTATGGCCACCGTACAGGATGAACTGTGGTTGGTTATTACAGAAGGGTGGTGTGGTGATGCGGCTCATGTTTTACCAGTTATTCATAAGTTGACAGAAGGCCATGATGGTATTGAATTTAAAGTGGTTCTGAGAGATGAGAATCCCGGGTTAATGGATCAGTATTTAACCAATGGCGGACGCAGCATTCCTAAGTTGATCCGTTTGAGAAAAGAGAGTTTGGAAGAGATTGGTAACTGGGGGCCCAGGCCACAGGAAGCTCAAAATATCTTTAAGCAGATGAAGGCAGCCGGTGAGTCCCATGATGAATATACCAAGGCTATTCAATTGTGGTATTCCCGTAATCGTGGTAAAGCCATAGAGCAGGAATTAGTACAAATGATTCAGGGGGTCACAGTTTAAGATGAAAAATGCCTTTTTACCGAGGCTTGTGAAGAGGTATACATCTTTTCAAATAGATTGTACGTCTCTTCCAAAAAAGTTTCATCCAACCATTGCCTGATGCCTTCCAGGTTTTTCACCTGTTCTTTATGAAGTTTATGACATTGTTTCATAGGGCCGGCTTCAATTTCTATGTAAAAATGATGATCCAGCGTATAAGCCACTATTTTAAACCGGGGATGAGGAATGGTTCCAAGTACGCGCATGAGTTTAAATATCCAAAACTACAGCTTTGGCTGCTAACTCACCACTTTTCATAGCCCCGTTCAGAGATCCGTTTAAGATATGATCTCCGGCCAGATATAAGCCTTCTCTGATCCGGGTTTCTGTAAAGGGAATCTCATACTGTGAATTTGCAGGGGAGGGAAGAGCCTGGTTAATGTGGTAATTACGAATAAATTTCCAACCATCTACTTCCAGCCCGAAGGCCGGAGATAGTTCATTCTTAATGTCATGAACCGTTTCTTCCACTGATTTATCCGGAATATGAGTAAGGCTTACTGATACCAAGTGCTTTTTCCTAGGGGCATAGTGGGGCGAGGTATCAGACATCACTGTAAAACTATTTACGAGGGCCGGGCTTTTATAATTAAGAGCCAGAATGTTTTTCTTTAATACCGATCTATCTGCTTCAAAATAATAGGTAGCGGTTTTATGCCATTTTACTTGTGATTCCAATTGGGGTACAAAATCGGTTGGATCAGTAGCCACTATAACTTTTGAGCAACTAATAGTCTCTCCACCCTTCAGGTAGATGGTTTGTCCGTCAATATTTTCCACTTCACTATGAAAACGGAATTCGGTGCGCTTGAGTTTAGCTTTAAGCTGGCGTGGTATCTCTTCCATCCCTTTTTCAGGAACCACCGCATTTCCTTCCGCCATCATTTTAAAAACAAATTCAAACATCCGTGAAGATGTTTGTAGTTCATTTTCCAGGAAAATACCACCAAAAAAAGGTTTGAAGAACCGATCAATTATAGTGGGACTGAACCTGCGCTGCTTTAATAAGCTAAGAGTTGAAATTTCCGGTTTGTTGAAAATATCATGCACATCGGTATTCCTGGTTTCGGCTCTGAGATTTCCCATGCGGATTTTATCCATCAATGTTCCAACCGGTGAAAAAGCCATAATGAGGGAAGTAAGGAAATTACCATCCTTTATTTCAAAACTTTCATCCTGCTTAAAACACAAGGCTCCATCCTGAAAAGCTTTAAAATTGAGGGCTTCATAATCCAGGTGTTTCTGAGCTTCAGGGTAGGCATTAAGCAAAACCTGAAAACCATGATCCATAAGAAACCCATTGTGTTCATCTGTTTTAACACGGCCTCCGGCCCGATCGCTTTTATCAAGAACCAGTACATCCAGGTTATAATCTTCCAAATGTTTAGCAGCAATGAGTCCGGCTATTCCAGCTCCAATAATAACTACATCATAGCTTGTATTCATATTCTGCTAGAACAAGAGCTGACCGTAAATGTTGACCAAAACACTAAAAAGGATTGGGAAATTTTAAACGAAACTACCTAGTCGGTTCCGCCCAGATCACCTTTACGCTTGGCAGTAAGTTTAAGTGGTGGGCTTACCAGCTTTAATTTCTTCTGTTTTTTACGGGCTTTAAATTGTAAAGACCGGGTTTCTCCAGGTTTCAATTCAACACTTTCTTCTGTTTTACGAAACTCAAGACTCTTATCAATGGTAGATTTAATAATGCTTATATCCCATTTACCGGGGCGCAGGTGATTGAATTCAAAAGATCCGTCAGGCTCAATTTTTTTAATAAAGCTTTCCTTCTCATTCTTCAACTCCATATAAATGGGAATGGTTTGGGTGTTTTTCTCATCCAGTAACTTATTACTATTCTCAGGAATGAGGATACTACCTTTAATATGACTGGCGCTAACGAGGTTAATATTATGGGTTTGAGTCTGATTACTGACCACATCTATGCGATAGGGCTGAGGCGTTTCTGAGATCAATTCAATATTAAAAGAAGTACGGTCAAGCGTCATGAAATAAAAGTTTTCCAATACTTTAGGGAATACATAATACCCATCTTTGTCGGTAACCGCTTTTTGACCACTTATGCGAATAACCACACCTTTAAGGGGTATGGAACATTCATAGTAAGCCGGCCTTTAACCTTGCCATGCCCCTTGATCCTTCGAATTGGCATTCCAAACTCGTAGGTATACTTGGCGTTTACAAAAACCTGTTTTGTTCCCTGCCCACGAGGTTTGGAATAACGCCCCGAGAAAGTGAACAAATGATTTTGACCTACGCGTTGTTCTACACTGGCATCAAGGTAATCCTGGGTTTGGTAGTAGTCTTCAATATCATAATTGTTTTGGTAGCTCACTCCGAACCGGGTGCGTTGACTAGCTTCCCAGTTTCCCTGTAATGAAAAGATAACGGTGCGGAAACGCTCGTTGGAATAGCGTGAATTGTCCAGGTAATTGGCATATGTGCTTACACCCAGCTTTTCCCCGATCTTATATCCAAAAGAACCACCTATCATATACCCTTTTGAAATACGATCTTCAGCAGGAAGCAGATAGTTAATATTCCATTGATATTCAGACAGGAAGCCCACCCGTATCTGCTCGTAATTTTTATTAAAGTTAAAGCGTACAAAGTCTTCCTTATAATCAAAGAGGTTCAGGCTCATCCGGTCCTTACGCCTTCTTTGTCCGGAGGTAAGCCGCATGCGGGTTTGATCATCAATACGATAAGCCAGGTTCAGGGCTGTAGAGTAGGAGAAGGGAGCTGTTACAAAGAAAGTGTCAAGGGAAGGGTTTCTATCGTTATAAGAACCGTTTAAAGAAACGTTTAGTCTGCCAAACGTATAACCGGCACTGGAATTCAGAGCAATGCTATTTTGTAAAAATCCGGGGTAAAAAGCATCTGCTTGCAGTATACCGGCCGTATAGCGGAATTTTTTGAGCTTTCCAGCTGTTTGTATACGGTAGGCATAACCTTCAGTAGAACCGGAACGGCCGTATGACCCTTCCGTTTCCAGGCTGAAATGGTCACTTACATAATTGGCAAATGCCATAGGTATGACGGCAGCAGAATCAGTTTCCTTGAATTGCTTGTAGAGCATACCACCTCCAAACTCCCATTTTTTACCTAAGGATTGGGTGAGCTTCAAAGCCGATTCACTATCTACATAAGGGAAGAAGCGGGCTTTACCGTATGAGGCTTCAATTTGTGTATTGTTGAGCTTTACAAAGCCGCTTACACCGCGTACATAGCGTCCAAATTCCGTAAGACGAGACAAACGCAAAACCTGATCACCTACCCAAACGCCATAATTTTTAGTTTTATATTTAATGTAATACTCTTCAAAATTTCCGAAAGTTGAATATTGAGTCCGGTCAGGGCCACGCATATGGAACTCTATCACATCTGTACCCTCCTTATTTATAGAGCCTTTTCCGAAAATATCTCCCTGAAAAGCAGAGATATAATCATCATCTGTTCCACGCCCCAGGTAATTCATAGATATACGCACCGGTAACTTAATGTGTGAGTCTTCCTGTGTTTTACCACTCGGGTATACCTCAATCTTTTCATAGTGTACAAAAGAAGTATCAAACTCATTAGATACCACCTCAAGTTTAAAGCGCTTATCCTCATTATAAAGAAGATTGGATGGGGTAGATACGTTTACCTGTAAATGACGTAATTCGCCTGGTTGCAGATAAAGAGAATCGGGGTCATCATTAAGAACTTCACACCCGATGGTCTTTAAACGCAGTAGTGTAGGAGTGTTACCGCGGTTTATAAGGGTATAGGGGAACATTACGTCCGTTCCGGATATGGCGTATGAAATTTGGCTGCTATTACTGAGCGAAACGCGAAATGTTTTTTGAATATTGAGGGTAAGTGGAAACTCCCGGGTCTCATGGCCTTCCTGTGATACTGTGAATTTAAGTTCCTGATCACCAGCTTTTACAGAGCTGGCTGGTCGAAAAGTAAAGAACACACGCTTTTCGGCTCCGGACTCCAATTCAATTGTGGTTTTGGCTCCATTAAGATTTAACCACTGTGGAGGTGTTTCCAGTTGGTAGGTCAATTCTACAGCAGAAGACGTTCGGTTGGTTAATTTAATTACAATACTCTCGGTTTGGCCCACCGGAATATTGGTGTTGGGAACTTTGATGAATTCAACGTCAAAATCCTGCCCAAAAGCGGAGAGGCTCATAAGCAGGAACAACAGACTTACTATGTAAGCCTGTTTAGTCATCCGAAATATCCAGCGTCATTTGTATCCCAAACACTTCATCATTCTCCGAATCTGCAATTAATACCGCTTCGTAAGAACCGGAAGGCACATCATTTAAAGGGATAATGTAGCGCTTTGATGTACCAGGGTATGTTCTGGATTTAACCGAGGTAAAAACACCCATTGACTCTCCGTTTTTATTAAATACTTCCACAGCCATTTTAGTACGGAGCATTCTTGAGCCTGTGTTTTCTGCATCTATCATCAAATAGTTGGAATTTTTCTCCTTAATAAGCTGCACATCTAAGAATTCCAGTTTTGAAACACTATTGGTATCCGTTACGTGAGCTATCACCTGAATGGCGTAGCGAAAAACAGAGCGCACACTTAAGCCGGCTTTTGGCTTTGTGGTATCAAAATCGTTTACGGGTTCTATCATTATACTGCTCCAATAGCTCCCGAAAAGAGAATCATTATCCGGCACGGTAATGTTATATACTATTTCGGCCTCTTCTGATGGCCCTAAAAGCAATGAGACAGGGTTTATAACCAGCCATTTGGCATTAGAACGTTCCTGGGTAGAGGGATCGTTATAAAAGGTTTGTCCTTTGTAATTAAACTTAAAGTCTTTTTGATATACGGTAATCATTTCCGCTTTGGCCCCATCGTTCTTTATACGAATAACACCCTGTTCATTTTCTGCAGGATCAAGAAAATGTTCGTGAGACAGGCCGTTTAGAACTACAATACCGGCATGAGCAGGTGTAGTATATACCAGAAAAAAGAAAATGAAAACGTTGGAAATAAAGAATAGTCCTTTAAAGGTCATTGGAGTTGGTTTTAAAATTCAGCCTAAAATAAAAAATGCAAAAACCCATGTCTTGGGGTTTTTGCATTTAATATGATAAAACTGAAAAAAGAAGGAATTTAAAACCTTCTTAATTTAAGGACTTAGTCTGTAATAGTATAAGTAACGGTTACATCCTGAGACACGGTGTGGTCAAGACTACCGAAATCAACACCAGTAGCAGGAGCAAGAGTATAGGTCAGGTTATGACCAGCATTAGCTCCGTTTCCGGTGTAAGCACTACCAATATTTTCAACAAGTACTGAAGCTGAAGCATTAGTAAGAGTTACAGCTCCACCACTTACAGGGTCTCCTTCATCACCACCACCGGCAGCAGCACCAGTTCCGGCTTGCACAGTAAGAATATATCCTGGAGTAGCTGCATCTGTTTGCGCAGTAATAGTACGAGACTCAGAGTTGGTTACATCTACAATAGAAGTGTAGTTGATCCATAATGAATTGTCACTGTCACCATCTAATGGAGAACCAGCTTCGTCTGGTTGAGTAAGACTTAAGGAAATGTCTTTAGAAGCTGCTGGCTCAATATCCATAATAAAAACTTCATCAACAGAAATAGTTACTAGATGGTCATCAGTCGCAACATCCTGGGCAAAAGAATGAGTTCCTACAGCCAGGAGGGTAAGAGTCATTAAAGCAGATAATTTTTTCATCTTTTAAAAATGTTTGAATTGTAAATTAAAGCAATTATTAATTGGAATTTAAGTGGTTACACTAACAAATATTAAATAATAAAACCCAAACTCCTCTTGGCAACCACCTTGCCAAACGCTTTAAACAGAAGTGAGGTTAAGTGATTTTGATTTTGGATTAACTTCAAACATATTTTTAAGAATCACACTATCAATTACTTATGACCTTCATGTGTAAGAAAGTAAGGGTTGATAAACTCATTAAATTTTCTAAGTCCTTCGCTTCCATCTTTTTATTCGATTGGATTATTTGTGGATAGGAGGGAAAAAAAGTCTCAAAACGGGAAATAAAAAAAGCCCCATTAGATACAATGGAGCTTTTAAAAGTAGCGAGATCGGGAATTGAACCCGAGACCTCAGGGTTATGAATCCTGCGCTCTAACCACCTGAGCTACCTCGCCATTTATAGTGTTTACTCTAAACCGGGGTGGCCCTTTGCTTAGAGGGGTGCAAATATAAAACTAAAAGTAACCTGAGAAACTCATCCTGAATATTTTTTCAGGCTGTTGGTAAGCAAATTTTCCTATATTGCGCTATTAGTTTTGTATGAATAATCTAACATGACCGAAGAGAAAGTAAAATACGAAATAGAGTTCCCTGTAAAAGCATCTCCACATATGCTTTATCCATATCTCTCTACGCCCAGTGGCCTTTCAGAATGGTTTGCTGATAATGTAAACTCACGTGGTGAGAAATATACCTTTATATGGGACGGGGAAGAGCGCTCGGCTAAACGCCTGGCTAAAAAAACAGACAAATTCATTCGATTCCGATGGGAGGAAGACGAAGAAGAAGGTAACTCGTACTTCTTTGAATTCAAGATTGTGGTAGATGAGCTTACTAATGATGCGTCTCTCATGATCATTGATTTCAGTGATGAAGATGAGGTTGAAGAAGATAAATTGCTTTGGGATAGCCAGGTTAATGACTTATTGCATACCATAGGATCTTAAATGTTTAGTGCTAAATTGCTCAGGCAGAATATTTTTTTTCTGGTCCCGGTTTTAATCTTCATTATCACCGGGATTGTTTTTTTGATCTTATTTCCCAAAGACATAATCCACCTGACTCAGAATGGATGGTATAACGCATCTCTTGATTATTACTTCAAATATGTAACTCACCTGGGAGATGGGATAGCTTTTCTGGGCATCGGGGTTACATTGATGTTTGTAAAATGGCGTTATGTAATGGGTTTTATCATTATGGCACTTCTTACGTTATTCTCTACAGGTATATTAAAAAACGTAGTCTATAAAGGTCAGCCCAGACCCTCCAAGTATTTTGAGAATACATACGACCTCAGGGTTGTGGAAGGTGTGGAGTTACATCAATTGAACAGTTTTCCTTCGGGGCACACTACTTCTGCTTTTGCCTGTTGGGGCTTTGTAGCCTTTTTACTGCGTAACCGCTTTTTACAATTCATGATGTTTTTAGTAGCTGGCTCGGTGGGTTATTCACGAATCTATCTATCCCAGCACTTTCTGGAAGATGTAATTGCAGGTGCTACCCTGGGGACTCTCATAGCTATTGTAAGTTATGCTATTTCACATCGTTTTAAAAAAGAGTGGAATGACCGGAAATTAGTGCTTAAACGAAAAATGCGCTGATGGAATATGAAGTATTTTGACCGAAATACATGGTTCTGGATATTTGTTTCTGCCATTTTCTTTTTGCCTTTCCTGGGAGGTGTGCATTTATTTGATTGGGACGAGATCAATTTTGCAGAACTGGCCCGTGAAATGGTGGTAACCGGAGATTTTCTGCAAATGCAGATCAACTACGAGACCTTTACAGAAAAACCCCCTCTTTTTTTCTGGCTTCAGGCACTTTCCATGAAATTATGGGGAGTAGGGGAATATGCGGCCCGCTTTCCAAACGCTCTGCTGGGTATTATACTTGTTCCTTTTTTATATATATCCGGCAAATTTCTGATTGACAGAAAATTCGGTTGGTTTTGGTCCCTTAGCTGGATAGGAAGTATCTTGCCATTTCTCTACTTCAAATCCGGAATTATAGACCCGTGGTTTAACTTCTTCACATTTAACGGACTTTTCTTTTTGATCCATTACCTATGGCGAAAAAAGAACTACCGGGAGTTGTATTTCTCAAAATCAGCCCGGGCTTACCTTTGGATAGCCGGACTTTCCCTTGGTTTAGCCATTTTAACCAAGGGACCGGTTGCTTTTCTGGTTATTGTATTGTGCCTTGGTGTGTATTGGGTCATGGAGCGTTTTCACTGGTACATTTCCATCAAAACGTTCATTGGATTTTCCTTCATTGCATTAGCTACTACTGGTTTATGGTTTGGTATAGATATGCTCTTTAACGGACCGGAGTTTATGATAGAGTTTACCATTCGCCAGTGGGAATTACTTACCACGAGTGATGCCGGGCATGGCGGGTTTGCAGGCTACCACTTTGTGGTTTTACTCTTCGGGTGCTTTCCGGCCAGTATTTTTGCTATCCGTGGCCTCGGCTCATTTAAAGGCCTCCCTTTCCATGTGAAAGATTTCCAACGCTGGATGATTATTTTGATGGCCGTAGTACTGGTACTATTTAGTTTGGTGGGTACTAAGATTATCCATTACTCTTCTTTGGCTTATTACCCGCTGAGCTTTCTCTCTGCATTAACACTGCATAGAATATACGAGCAAAAAGCCAATTACCGGCTTTGGATGAGTATAGGGATCATTTTAACCGGGGTTTTGATAGCTGCACTTTGTTTTGCGCTGCCCTATGCCGGGCAAAACCCGGACTTGATAGAATCTTTATTGTCTAAAGACCCTTTTGCTCAGGCCAACCTTCAGGCACAGGTTAATTGGGATAGCACTACTTATATACCTTTAGCAATCCTGATAATCACGTTGATAGTATTCCTGCTTGCCATTACAAGAAGAAAATTCCTGGCTTTTTCTATTCTTTTTACAGGTATGGCACTTTGGGTTTTCAGTGCTCTCATTTTTTATATAGGCCGGGTAGAAAAGATCAGCCAATATGCAGCCGTAGAATTCTTTGAAGAGCAACAAGGGGAGGAGGTATATGTAACTACTTTTAACTACAAGAGTTATGTGCCTTGGTTTTATGCTAAAGTTCAACCTTATGATCACCCTAAAGCACAAGAGCAGGAGTGGTTACTACATGGAGCCACAGATCGCCCTGTTTATATAAGCTGTAAGATCATGGCACGTGAAAAGCTGGAAGAACAGATACCCGATGCAAAATTCCTATACTCCAAAAATGGTTTCCTTTTTTATCGCAGAAATTAAAATCCATTTTTCTACTTCACCAAATAATCTGGTTTGATGAGACCCCATTTAGCCAAGCGATATTGGATGGAAACTTTAAGCACACCCAATCCGTAAATAGAGCTTCGCTTTAGATTAATAGAAGAAGCTTCAGGAAAATATTTAGTAGGACAGGTTATCTCTCCGATTTCAAAACCTTTATAAAAAATCTGCCCCAGCATTTGATTGTCAAACACAAAATCGTCTGAGTTCAAATTGTAATTAACAGATTCCAGAACATGACGGGAAAAAGCCCTGTACCCCGTATGATATTCTGAAAGTTTTTGGGTTAACAGGATGTTTTGGGTTAAAGTAAGAATACGATTAGCTATGTATTTATACCATGGCATTCCGCCCTTAAGAGCGCCCATCCCCAATATCCTGGATCCAAGCACAGCGGGATATAAATCATTAGCAATTAAAAAAGCCATAGAATGAATCAACTTGGGTGTATACTGGTAATCAGGGTGTAGCATGATCACAATGTCCCCATTAATTTCAAGAGCTTTGTTGTAGCAGCTTTTTTGATTCCCCCCGTAACCCTTATTAATCGGGTGAGAAATAATATGCTTTATCCCCAATTTCTTACCCACTTCAACAGTATCGTCTGAGCTCCTGTCGTCAACTAAGACTACATCGTCAACAATGTCAAATGGAATTTCCGCAAAAGTACGCTCAAGGGTTTTACCTGCATTATAAGCCGGTAAAACCACAATAACCTTTTTATTATCGATCATAATGGCAGCAAAAATATAATTTCTCTGTCGGAAATCTTCTACGGAGATGAAGTTGTGATTTTTCGTAGTTTTCGGCCTAGTTAATACAGTTCCTTATGAGAGATATCACTTATACCCTTGTTCTATTTGTTCTTTCCATTTCAATAGTTTCGGCTCAAGCCTTAAAAGGTACAGTGCTGGACGCTGAAAACAATGAACCTATTATAGGGGCTAACGTGATCATTAAAGGCACTGTGATAGGTACTACCACTGACTTTGATGGGAATTTCACACTTCAGACGGGAGAAACACCTTTACCATTAACCATTCAGGTGAGTTTTATAGGCTATCAGCGAATGGAGAAGGAGATAACAACTCTTAACACCAGTGTTGAAATTAAACTAAGCGAAGACAAGGAAATGCTTCAGGAGGTAAGTGTGATAGAGCAAAGGCTTAGTCAGAAGCAACGTGAAAGCGCCCTTACCGTTGAAGCACTTGATAATCTGGCCATAAAGGAGACGCCCGCAGCTAATTTTTACGAAGCTTTAGGGAACTTAAAGGGTGTAGACCTGACTTCGGCCAGTATTGGTTTTAAGATCATTAATACCCGTGGCTTTAACAGTACCTCCCCGGTACGTTCACTTCAAATCATTGATGGGGTGGATAACCAAGCCCCGGGACTCAACTTCTCACTGGGTAATTTTTTAGGAGCCAGTGAACTTGATGTTCAAAATGTAGATATAATAGCCGGGGCCAGTACTGCATTTTATGGACCGGGAGCATTTAATGGAGTTATCAGTATGACTACCAAAAATCCGTTTGATTACCAGGGTATTTCAGCCAGTGTAAAAGTAGGGGAGCGGGCTCTTACTGAAACAGCTGTGCGTTATGCTGAGGCTTTTAAAGTTTTTAATAAGAAGTACGATAATGTAGCCTTCAAAGTGAACCTCTTTTACCTCACTGCAAACGACTGGGAGGCTACTAATTACAATCCTGTTGATGACTCACCGGTAGAAAAAGATAATCCCGGACGTTATGATGCTATCAATGTATACGGGGATGAAGACTTGACCGGGGGTAACGACTTCAACAATGTAAATAACGTTTTAGATCAGCCAACATCTTATGCCGGTCTGGGAGTTTTCTATAGGCCGGGTTACCGGGAAGAGGATATAGTTGATTATGACACCCGTAACCTTAAGACTAACCTCGGTGCTTTTTTCAGGTTAACCGAGGAGATCGAGTTAAGTTATAACTTTAATTACGGTACCGGTACTACGGTATATCAGGGCGAAAACCGCTTCAGCCTGAAGGATATTCAGTTCTACCAACATATAGTAGAACTGAAAAAGAAAGATCATTTTTATATCAAAGCTTACAAAACTCAAGAAGATGCCGGTAATTCTTATGATGCTGTTTTAACGGCCTTTAAAATGAATGAGGCGGTAGCCCCAACTTCCGAATGGTATAGACAGTATACTGCTTTATGGCGCAACAGACCCCCTCAGGGTTATGGTCTTGGAAATAAGTTCCTGGCTATCGCAGGGTATCCCGATACGGCAAACGGACAAACCAATGATGCATGGTTTAATGGACCCTATCAGGATACGTTAGCAAAATACAATGACCTTTTAACCTTGTGGCATGATAGTGTTCTTGGAGTTATAGATGAATTTAGCTATCCGGCAATTGAAGCGGGCAGTCCTGAATATGATTCTTTACTGAATTATGTTACATCCAGAACCTTTACAGAAGGAGGTTCCCGCTTTTATGACAGATCAGCTTTGTACCACATTATGGGAGAGTATCAGTTTAATCCTTCATGGGCTACCATCAAGATAGGAGGAAACTATCGTCTATACCTGCCCGATTCCCAGGGAAATATATTTGATGAATTGGTCTTTACACCAACTGTAGATTCTTCCGGCAACCCTACTACCGACACTTCTTTCAGAAAAATCAGGAATTCTGAATTCGGAGCCTACGTAGGGGTTGAAAAGAAATTTTTGGGAGAACAACTTATTGGTAATATAACGTTGCGAATGGATAAGAATGAAAATTTTGACTATCGGTTCTCACCGGCTCTATCTATTATCTATAATATAAATTCAACAAATACTGTAAGAGCTTCTTTTGGAAGTGCCATCCGCAACCCGACTTTACAGGATCAATATCTCAGATATAATGTGGGGCGGGCAATTTTGCTGGGTAACCTGAATGGTTATGACTCCTTGGTAACTCTAGAATCTTTTGACTTTTACCGCAATCAGGAAACTCTACTCAGAAGAAACCTTGATTTTTTTGATGTTGACCCTATTGAACCTGAGCGGGTGCGAACGGTAGAAGTAGGTTACAGGGCTTCTCTTTTCAAGAGGATGTTTGTGGATATTAATTATTATCATAACTGGTATACTAACTTCATTGGGTACCAGTTCGGACTCGACCTCACTTTTAATCCAGCTGTTCCAGATCGGTTTCAGAGCTCCCAGGCTTACCGTGTAGCTGCAAATGCCAAGGATCTTGTTACGAGCCAGGGAGTAAACTTAGGTGTGAATTATTACCTTACGGATGAGCTTACTCTCAACGGAAACTATTCTTTTAATCAACTGGACCTTCGTGGCAGCGATAATCCTATTATTCCGGCATTTAATACACCTCGCAATAAGTTTAACCTGGGATTCACTGGCAGAGGCTATAAACCTTTTAAAAACAAAGATCATAAAATAGGTTTTGCAATGACCTATAAGTGGGTACAGAGCTTTAGGTTTGAGGGTTCCCCTCAGTTCACAGGCTTTATTAATAGTTACGGGCTCACTGACGCACAGGTTAGTTACGCTGTTCCCAAGATATACACCACTTTTAAGTTAGGCGCATCTAATATTATGGACAATCAGATTTATCAAGTATATGGAGGACCTTCTGTAGGACGTCTTACTTATTTTTCCATTTTATTTGAAAAATTCTAATCATGCATAATTTTCACTATTTTTAAACGGATTTAAAATTTATACCCTTATGAGAAAATCATTACTTGCCCTCTTAGTATTATCAGGAGGTATTGTATGTGCACAACGATACACTACCAAGTCGTTCCAGGTTAAGGTTACCCAGAATGTTGAGTATGCCGTAAATATTGACTTCCTTACCTCGGACTTTTCGGATCAGGGCCAGGTAGCAACCGATGTTACAGCCATAAAGACAGCGTTGGCTATGGGACAGTCAATTCCAGCTACGCACTTTGATCCAAATGACCCTGGTTCTGATGTTAAAGTTACGAGACTTAACATGGACATTTATGAGCCGATGAACGATAGCATTACTGATCGCCCTGTAATTGTATACGTGCATACAGGAAATTTCCTTCCTCCACCTTTAAATGGCGGCCCAACTGGTCGTAAGGAAGACAGTACCGCTGTGTATTTATGTCGTGAATGGGCACAACGTGGTTTCGTAGCCGTAGCGATAAGTTACCGTTTAGGATGGAACCCTATAGCATCTGGCCCCACAGGCCCTATCGTGCGCAGAGCTACTCTTTTGAATGCCGTTTATCGTGCCATTCATGATGTGAAACAATGTGTTCGATCCCTTAAGGAAGATGAAGATGCCGGAGGAAATACATATGGTATAGACCCGGGGAAAATAGCCTTGTATGGTCAGGGTTCCGGAGGGTATGTAGTGCTCGCCTATGCCACTCTTGATAAACAAGAAGAAACAGAAATTCAAAAATTTGTTTACCCCGGCACTACAGACTCATCATATGTTCAGCCTAGCGTTGTAGGTGATATTGATGGGTTCGGGGGACTATTGAACTTGTATGCACCAAATGGCTACGATCATGATATAGCTATGACTATAAATGCTGGCGGAGCATTGGCTGATGAATCCTGGTTAGAAGCAGGAGATGTGCCAATGGTGTCATTCCAGTGTATTCGTGATCCGTTTGCACCTTTTGATGAAGGAACCGTAATTGTTCCTACTACTCAGGAAGATGTTGTGGATGTACACGGAGCAAACTTTTTTATGTCCAAAGTCAACACTTTAGGTAATAATGATGTTTTTGCGAGTATGCCCTCCACTGGAGACCCATTTACCACCCGTGCCAGAAGTATGTATGGTGTTCAGTATGATTATATCTATGCTCCGCCTTTTAATAAGATCACTATCAATACTGATGTGGAAGGTCTTTTTGCTTTTGAAAGACCTATCGGTGCTTCATTATTTCAAAATGAAGGTTCACCATGGGAATGGTGGATTGCTAGCGACCCTATTCCCTCTACTGTAATTGCGGCAGGGCCTCCTCCGGTAACAGCTCACATGGCAGGTTTACAATCCAACCCAGATATGAGTCCGGCTAAAGGGAAAACTTATGTAGATACAATTATGGGCTACATGATTCCGCGGGTTGTTCTTGCAATGGAACTCGAAGCAGGCATCGGACTAAATGAAAATATAGTTGCAGGTTCTGTTAAAATGTACCCGAATCCGGTTCAAAACACACTTCACATCATTAGCGAAGACGTAAGTGTAAAAGTAGAAAATGTAGAGATCCTTGATGTAGCTGGAAGAATCATCAGTCAAACATCCTTTGAAGAAGGTCAGCGAGAAGTAAGCACGGCCGGTTTAAAATCCGGAGCTTACCTGGTGCGTGTAACTACCAATCAGGGTGGTTTCTCAACCCGTATTCTTAAGCAATAGTAAAACACAGTTTTACTTATTTATATATGAAAAGCTCCGCCTTGTGCGGAGCTTTTCATTTTTACCTTTGCCCACCATGAATGAGAATGTATTTAACTGGAACGGAGAATTGGTGGAAGGCTGGGGTTTAAACACTAGCCTGGATAGCCGTGCCTTAAATTATGGGGATGGCGTATTTGAGACTTTACGGTATGCGCATGGCAGGATTAATTTTTGGGAAGATCATTATTTCCGCCTGATGAGCAGTATGCGTATATTAAGAATGGAAATACCCATGGGATTTTCTCCGGAATACCTGGAAGACCAGCTAAAAAACACCATAGAAGCAAATAAAACAGGAAATACGGCCCGTATAAAGCTTTTAGTTGTTCGCAAGTCGGGAGGCTATTATACGCCTTCTGATAATAATGTAGACTTTCTAATTACGGCTTTTCCTCTGGAAGACCCTTCTTTCAAACTCAACGAGCGAGGCTTAGAAATAGATTTATATAAAGATTTTTACAAGCCTAAAAACTTGCTCTCTGGCCTAAAGACTACCTCTGCCCAATTCTATACACTGGCCTCTGTATTCAGAAAAGAAAATAACCTTGACGAATGCTTGCTATTAAATGAGCAAAAGCATCTGATTGAAACTATAAGTTCCAATATCTTTTTGGTAAAAGGCAATAGAGTGATTACACCATCGCTTAAAAGTGGCTGCCTGAAGGGTGTGATCCGAAAGAATGTGTTGGAAATACTCACCAAAATGGATTATGATATTGTTGAGAAAGAAGATATATCACCTTTTGAATTGCAGAAAGCAGATGAAGTTTTTCTGACGAATACCATTAAAGGCATACAATGGGTGTCCGGTTACCGGAAAAAAGAATTTAAATGCGACCTGAGTCGTAAACTGGTTGAAAAACTTAATGTAAAGGTAGCCCTGGGCTAATTGAGAGAAGGATCTAACGGGCTATTGGCCCACAAAAGATATTCACCACCTAACTCACGTATTACTTTTTTCCACATATCCTGCGGTAAGTCATTTAATACATCTACTGCCTTTTGCTCCAGAACAACCCATGATTTATCGTTCACCTCGTTTTTAAGCTGTCCCAAACCCCATCCGCTGTACCCTAGGAAAAAACGGATATCACCCGGAGTTACCAATTTACATTTGATCATTTCTTTCAGGGGTTCCAAATCACCGCCCCAGTAAAGCTCCCCTTTTATAAGTTGACTACCGGGGATGAGATTACCTTTGTTGTGAATGAAATAGAGATTATCCTGCTGTACAGGTCCACCATGATACACTTTAGTCTTTAGAGATGGAAAACCAATAACAATATCATCTAACTGCAGGTCAAGAGGTTTGTTGATGACAAAACCTACTGAACCTTCCTCATCATTGTGTTCCGTTAACAAGATCACTGAACGGTCAAAGTTGGGATCACCTAATAAAGGCTCGGCCACTAATAAACTCCCCTTAGCCGGATCTGACAATACCCTTTGCATGTTTTTGTATTTCGTAAACTAATATAAAAGTTGAAGCTTAAATTTGCAATTCAACTTATTAACGGCCCTATGAAAGAAGAATTGCAAAAAGTACGTGAAGATTACACCCTCTCGTCATTGCATAAAAACGATCTGAAAGACAGTCCTATAGAGCAGTTTGAAGATTGGTTTAAACAGTATCAGCAAACCGGGGCTTTGGATTATAATGCCATGGTACTATCCACTATTAACAAATCAGGCACTCCAAAATCCCGTGTAGTTTTGCTTAAAGGCCTGGATAAAGGTGGTTTTGAATTTTACACGAACTACTTAAGTCAGAAGGGAGAAGATATAGCACACAACGCACAGGTAGCTCTTAATTTTTTCTGGGCTAAAATGGAAAGACAGGTAAGGGTAGAAGGTGAGGCTGTGAAGCTGGAGCCCTCCGAGTCAGATCAATATTTTCATAGCCGCCCTATAGGCAGTCAAATAGGAGCATGGGCATCGCCACAAAGTCAGGTTATCCCTGATCGTAAAGTTTTAGAACAGCGCCTGGAAGAATTGAGTCATAAATACGGCCATGAGATTCCAAGACCCGATTTTTGGGGGGGGTATCGTATAATTCCTAATCGTGTGGAATTTTGGCAAGGTAGAAGTAATCGTTTGCATGACCGCCTGGTATATGTAAAAAACGGAGAAGGCTGGGATCTTGAACGCCTTGCTCCTTAATAATCCGTTCATAAAAAAGCCCTTCACTTAAAGTGAAGGGCTCATTCAGCTTTCATGCAAACGGTGAGCTGAAATTTAGGACTTCATGGATTTCCACTTAGCCACATTAGTATCAATCATTTCAGCATAGTTGAATTCAGAGCCGTTGGTTTTAGCATCACGCATACCAATTTCCTTAGCCTTTTTAGCTGAGGACATGGCTTCTTTGTAGTTTTTCATTTCAGCCTGTATTTCTGCTTTCAGCCAGTAGCTATACCAGCTTCCGTCATTGGCGGCAATGGATTTATTGGCATAATCCAAGGCCTTATCCATTTCCATTTTATTGTTGTAGAAATAATTGGCAGCATTGCGGTACACTCTCCATTTAGTATCTGCATCAGCTTCAGCAATGGCTTTGTCAATATTAGCCATAGCGGTTTCCTTTACCTCTACACGCATCGGAACTTTAACTTCAGTTTCAGCCCATGACAGAGTCAGATCAGCTGTTTCAGAGAGAATGTTTGAGAAATCGATGGTCAAAGTTTCCGTCATATCCGTTTCTCCACTTTCAATCTTTATACGGGCTACATCCTGAGCTTCGTCATAACCTCCGGTACCCCACATATCTGTTTTTTTATTCAGGATAATGGTCCATTCACTTTCTCCGGGAATGGTGATAAGTGAATATTTACCAGCCGGTACAGATTTGCCGGAAAACATAATATCAGTAGAAAACTCAATGGTTGTATTGGCATTAGCTCCGGTACGCCACATCTTGTTGTAAGGCACCAATTCTCCGAATATTTCACGGTCCTTAACGCCCGGGCGACTATATACAACGGTGAAATCAGTAAGGCCCACACGTTGTTGTAAAGTAGCGGTAGGGCTTGGCATAGGGAGATCCTGACCAAAGGCCGTTCCCGAGAAGATAACTGCCAAAGCAAGTAATGTCTTTTTCATGAGTATTGAATTGTTTTGTTTTTATTGCACACAAATGTAAGCTTATTCGCCTTCCCTGAAAGGTAAAATCAGATTGTCCCTATACTCATATAGAAGAGTTCTAACACCCTGCCGTTGGGCATAATATTCCTGGTACTTCTGGTCATAGTCTGCTCTTCTTTCAATAACTTCAAAGTGTTTATCCATTAAAAGTAAGAGCAGCTCACAGAATTCGCGTACAGCATGTTCATTTCCCTGGCAAGAGGAAATATAATCAGCCAGATTGTTTTTTTCCAGATAGCGAATAAAGAGCGGGTTGGCCAGCCTGCCCACGGCCAGGCGTAAACCAACTTGCCGGGCTACAGCCACATCCAGAATATCATCGTATACATAGCAAACCTCTTCAGGTTTTAAGTTGTAATTCTCACAAAGGTCATTAAGCGCCTTTTGTTTTTGAGCACATTTAAGGTATACCACATCCAGGTGGTCCCGTTTGGCCCAATTCACCGCAGATGGATTGCTTTTACCTGTAATTACCCCGGTTATGGGTAAAGATTTATGGGTTAGAAAATAGCCAAACCGCAACATTTGCACACCCAGAGTATCTATTTCAGTAAAATGACTGTATACACCTTCGCCTTTGCGCCCATCATTAAAAACGCCATCCCAGTCAAATACAAAAGCCTTTATATGCTGAAGCTTTTCACGCAGATCAAAAGCAGAGCGTATAAACTGTCCACCTATGTCTGTAAACACATCTTCCTGTTCTGTGAGATCCATAATTTTTCGTTTTAAACTAACCCATACCATAATAGCGGGTTTTGATGTACTTTAGAAATGTTTAACATTAAAGCTTACTGCATATGTTCAAAGAGTTTAAGAAATTTATTGCCCGTGGAAACGTTCTGGAACTGGCCGTTGGCCTGGTAATGGGAACCTACTTTGGCGCCATTGTAAAATCATTGGTCAATGATATAATTATGCCTCCCGTTGGAAAAGTTATCGGGGGTGTTGATTTCTCTAATCTGAAAATGATTATCCAGGAAGGACAAGCGGCAGTGATGAATGGGGAAACTGAAGTAAGCCCTGCCATTGCAGAGATTGCTGTAACCTATGGCAACTTCATCAATACTATAATCACTTTTGTAATAGTGGCCTGGGTTATTTTCCTGGTGGTAAAGGCTTACAATAAATACATGAAGAAAGAAGAAGCCAAACCGGAACCCGCAACTTCTCCGCCACCTTCAAAAGAAGTGGAGCTGCTTATTGAGATCAGAGATGTGCTGAAAAAGCAAGCTAGCTGAGAAAGGTGCAAAAGTCCGTAGAAGGGGTTTTTCACATAATAATGTTGATAATGAAAAGCTAAATAACTTACTCTTAATCTTAGCGTTACATAATAAGTAGAGTTTTGGAGAAACTTTGCATCTCATAAGAAGGGTGCTCTCTAAAACTCTTTCTGTATGGAAAAGCGAAACGTGGAAGTGGTGGTGATATCTGATGTTCACCTGGGCACCTTTGGCTGCCGGGCTAAGGAATTGTACCGGTATCTAAAGTCTATTCAGCCGGAAACCCTGGTGTTAAATGGGGATATTATTGATATTTGGCAATTTCGAAAGCGTTATTTCCCGAAGTACCATTTAAAGGTGATCAAGCAAATCTTCAGTCTGGCTGCTAAAGGCACCAAAATATATTACCTCACGGGTAATCATGATGAGATGTTGCGCAAGTTTACCGATATCACTTTTGGGAATATTACCCTGGCCGATAAGCTGGTTTTAGAGTTGGGAGATAAGAAAGTATGGTTTTTTCATGGTGATATTTTTGACGCATCTATTCACAGTGCTAAATGGATAGCTAAACTGGGCGGCTGGGGCTATGATTTACTGATACTCATGAATAATGTAAGCAACTGGTTTCTTGAAAAGATGGGAAGAGAGCGGTATAGCTTTTCAAAAAAGATTAAGCAAAGCGTAAAAAAGGCGGTAAAGTTCATTGGTGATTTTGAGAATACCGCAGCATATCTCGCTATACAGAACGGTTATGATTACGTGGTCTGTGGCCACATCCACCAACCTCAAATGCGCACGGTAGAAGATGAAGGTAAAAGTTGCGTGTATCTGAACTCCGGAGACTGGATTGAAAACCTGACATCATTGGAATTTCACAATCAGAAATGGTCTCTTTTTCAATACCAGGATGAGGATTACGTAAAAGTGGCAGAGGAAGAAGATGATCTGAATGATCTCAACCTGAACCAACTTATTCAAAAAGTAACCTTTGAATACACCTCTTTTGAAAAAACGGCTTAATATTCTATATGCTATTCAGGGGACCGGAAACGGCCATGTATCACGCGCCCGTGAGATAATCCCAATATTACAGGAATTTGGCAATTTGGACATAGTACTTAGCGGAGACCAAAGTAAGGTAGAGCTGCCGTGCGCCATTAAATACCAGAGTAAGGGCCTTACCTTTATTTATGATCGCAATGGCGGTGTGAGTTATTTGAAAACGCTTTTTAAGAATAATCCCGTTAAGATTTTTCAGGAAATCCGAAAATTCCCGGTTCAGGACTACGATGTAGTGATTAATGACTTTGAGTTTATTACGGCCTGGGCCTGTAAAATGCGAAAAATTCCTTGTATCGGTATGGGACACCAGGCGTCCTTTCGTTCTCCAAAAACGCCACGGCCCAAGCGTAAAGATTGGTTGGGGGAGATAATTCTTAGAAATTACGCCCCTTGCAGTAAAGCCATCGGTTTTCATTTTGACCATTTTGACACCTTCATTCAACGGCCTGTAATACGAACAGAAATACGAAAGGCTAAAGTGTCCTATCGTGGTCATTATACCGTTTATCTGCCTGCCTATGGAGATGAACGCATCTATAAATACCTTTCCCAGTTGCCTGAAAAGAAATGGGAAGTGTTTTCAAAGTTCACGGATACAGCATACACTAAAACTAATGTGAGTTTTAAGCCCATCTCTAATGATTCATTTATTGAAAGCTTTATTTCCTGCGATGGAATATTGACTTCGGCCGGATTTGAAACCCCAGCGGAAGCACTTTTTATGGGGAAAAAGGTTTTTGTAATTCCTATTAAACGGCAATATGAACAATTTTGTAATGCCGAAGCCATGCGTGCCATAGGAATACCTGTAGCTAAAGAATTAAATAACAACACCTTGGTTCAGATAAGGGATTGGGTGAAACATCAAAAAGCGGTTGCTGTGGATTACCCTGACATTACCCGCCAATTGATCCGTGAGCAAATATTCGAAGAGCTGTTGCCAAAGAAGGAAGCAGAGCCGGCTTAAGCGCTAAAATTTATTAGCTTTAAAATCGTTTATCAATTCAAAGCATATTTGTAATTTTGCAAACTATTTTGAATATGTTCAAACGAATTATATATATAGCCCTCATCGGTTTCAGTGCAATATCGTGTAGCGAATATCAGAAGGTATTGAAAAGTACTGATCTGAATTTGAAATACACCAAGGCAGTTGAATATTACGAAGATGAGAAATACAATAAGGCCTACCCTTTATTTGACGAACTGCTGAGCCTGTACCGCGGTACGCAAAAAGCCGCTGATGTATATTATTATTTTGCCTACACCAATTATCATTTGGGAGATTATATCCTTGCGGCCTATCATTTCAAGAATTTCAGCAAAACCTTTCCCACCCATGAAAAATCAGAAGAATGTGCTTTTATGGTGGGCTACTGCTATTATCTTGAGTCTCCCAGTTACAGTCTGGATCAAACCTATACCTACAAAGCTATAAATGAATTACAGCTGTTCGTAAATACGCACCCAAGTAGCGAAAGACTTTTGCAGTGTAATGATATTATTATAGAGTTAAGGCGTAAACTGGAAAAGAAATCGTTTGAAATAGCTGAACTTTACTTTGAAACAGGTTATTATCAAGCTGCGGTAGTAGCTTTTAACAATACCCTAAATGATTTTCCTGATACCCAATACCATCAGGAAGCCTATTACCTGAGATTAAAGTCAGCTTATGAGTTGGCCAAAAACAGTATTGAATCCAAGAAGTTGCAGCGATTCATTGAATCAAAAACAGCTTATTTTGATTTTATAGAGCGCTACCCTGAAGGTGCTAACGTTGAGAATGCCGTGCAGATGTACGTTGAAATTCAGGATCAGATAGAAAGTTTAAAGAAAATTCAGTCGTAAATCATGATAGATTACAAAAAAAGAGACGCTCCTAAAACAACCGTTACCCGCGATCATAATGAACTGGACGCACCTACCGGTAATGTGTATGAAGCAGTGGCGATATTATCCAAGCGTGCAGATCAAATTGGTGAAGACATTAAAATAGAGCTTAATGATAAGCTGGAAGAATTTGCCACGCATACGGAAAGCCTGGAAGAGATCTTTGAAAACAAAGAGCAGATTGAGGTAAGCCGTTTTTACGAAGCTTTAGCAAAGCCAACTGCCCTTGCTGTTGAAGAGTGGAAGGAAGGACAGGTATACTACCGCTATCCGGAAGACAAGAAAGACTAAAAATGCTTCGCGGAAAAAGAGTGTTGCTGGGTATATCCGGTAGCATAGCCGCTTATAAAACTACTTTTCTCACCCGCCTTCTTATTAAGGCGGGTGCTGAAGTTAAAGTAGTGTTGAGTCCTTCCGCACGCGATTTTGTTACCCCCTTAACCTTAGCCACACTTTCCAAAAACCCGGTTTTATGGGAATTCTTTGATCATGAGGATGAATCAGGTGAATGGAATAACCACGTTGAATTGGCGCTTTGGGCAGACCTGATCATTGTTGCACCCGCTACCTCCAATACCTTGAGTAAAATGGTAAGTGGTACTTGTGATAATCTTCTTTTGGGAGTTTATATGTCTGCCAAGTGTCCGGTGTATTTTGCCCCGGCTATGGATTTAGACATGTATAAGCATCCGGCTACTCAGGAAAATATTAAAAAATTACAATCCTTCGGGAATTTCTTTATACCGGCCGGCTCCGGTGAATTAGCCAGTGGGTTGGAAGGAGAGGGGCGCATGGCTGAGCCTGAAGATATTATAGCGTTTATTGATACACAGCTTTCTGCAAGCCTGCCGCTTAAAGGGAAAAAGGTGTTGATCAATGCCGGGCCCACGCATGAAGCTATAGATCCGGTGCGTTTTATCGGGAATCATTCTACCGGAAAAATGGGAGTGGCTTTAGCTGAACAAGCTGCTGCTATGGGTGCACGGGTTTCATTGGTACTTGGTCCCGGTTCTGTTACCCCTCAAAATAAAGATATCATCATATATCACGTTGTTTCCGCTCGTGATATGAATGAACAATGCAAGGCGTTGTTTCCCCAAACAGAATTAACTATACTATCTGCGGCTGTAGCTGATTACAGGCCGTTTAATGAGGAAAAGAAAAAGATTAAGAAAAGTGGAAATAACCTGGAGTTAAAGCTGGTAGAAAACCCGGACATACTAAAAGGCTTAGGTGCTCTAAAAAGTAAAGGCCAGGTTTTGGTAGGCTTTGCACTGGAAACAAACAATGCTATTCCAAATGCTATTACCAAACTGCACAAGAAAAATTGCGATCTGATCGTTTTAAACACGCCTTCTGAAAAAGGCTCCGGTTTTGGGCACGACACCAATGAAGTGATTTTGATAGACCGAAACGAGAGAACACATACCTTAGAACTGAAAAGTAAAAGTGAAATTGCAAAGGAAATACTCGATTATATTTGTCATCAGCTGCTTGATTAGCGGCATATATGGTGCCCACGCTCAAGAATTAAATGCTGAAGTCCAGGTGCTTACTCCAAATATACAAAGCACTAATAAACAAATATTTACTACTCTTGAAACGGCCATTGTAAACTTTCTCAATACCCGTAAATGGACCGGGGAAGTATATCAACCTGAAGAGCGTATTAAATGCTCTTTTGTGATCAATATTACGGAACGTAACAACGAACAATTTAAAGGCACTCTGCAGGTACAATACAGTCGGCCCATCTTTAAATCCGGTTATAGTTCTCCGGTGCTGGTGCATATGGACAATGATTTTCAGTTTGAATACCTGGAATTTGACCGGCTCGATTTTTCTGAAAATACCAGCTTGTCCAATCTTACTTCGGTTTTAGCCTATTATGCTTTTGTAATTATCGGATTGGATCACGATACCTATGCTAAAAAAGGTGGTGATCCTTTTTATGATCAGGCGCTGACCGTTGTGAACAATAGTCAGAATAACGGCTTTCCGGGATGGTCCGGTTTTTCCGGAAGTAATAAGAACCGGTTTTGGTTGATCGATAATCTTCAAAACCCGGCTTTCATCGGTTTAAGAGTATGTTTATACCAATACCACCGGCAGGGTTTGGATCTTATGTTTGACCCATCCCAGCAACGCCTGGCTAAAGAAAACATCAAATCATCCTTAATGCAGTTGGAAGAAGTTAATAAAAAGCGTCCTAATTCTTTTCTGATGCAGCTTTTCTTTGACGCGAAGAGTATTGAGATCATCAATATATTTAGTGGAGGAGACCCCATGAAACTAGCCGAACTTAAAGAAGTGCTTATTGAGATTGATGGTAATAACGCCAATAAGTATGAGGCCATAGGCCGGGGTTAATTCCGTCTTCCTTTTTTCGTCATTATCAATTTCTCTTACGATCTTTGACGGTATATACCTGATAAATAAAACTACATGCTACAGCATCTTTCGATTCGGAATTATGCGCTTATTGATCATCTTGAGCTGGAGTTACCCGATGGTTTTTCTGTGATAACCGGAGAAACCGGTGCCGGGAAATCCATAATACTGGGAGCTCTTTCCATGATCCTGGGTAAAAGAGCAGACCTTAAATCAGTCCGTAAAGCTGATCAAAAATGTGTGGTAGAAGGAACTTTCAGGTTAAACGGTAAGGAGCACCTGAGTTTTTTCACGGAAAACGACTTGGATTTTGAAGAAATCAGTATTATCCGGAGAGAAATATCTCCATCAGGAAAATCAAGATCTTTTGTAAATGACACCCCCGTTACGCTGGATGTGCTGGGGCAACTTACTTTGAGATTAATTGATGTGCATAGTCAGCATCAAAACCTCTTACTCAATAACACCGCTTTTCAATTACAGTTACTGGATAGCTTTGCAAATAATGAGGAGTTGCTAAACGATTATACCCATACCTACAAAGACCACCAAGAACTTAGATCACAATTAAAGACTCTGATTCAAATATCTGAAAATGAATCAGGTGATTCAGATTACCTGGAGTTTCTATTTAATGAGCTTGAGGCAGCAGAATTAAAAAAGGGAGAGCAGGAAGATATTGAGGAGCAGTTGCGTGTAGCCGAAAGTGCCGGAGACATTCAACAAGGCCTGGCGGACAGTCTCAACCTTCTCGAGAATGATTCGGGTTCTGTTCTTTCTTCTTTGCGCCAGGCTTCTGCAAATCTAAATGCTTTGCAAAAATTTGATGAATTTTATGCAGAATGCGGCAGACGCATTGACAGTTGTCGCATAGAACTGGATGACCTTCGGGTATCTATGGAAGAAAAGTTAAGCAAACTGGACACTGACCCTGAAGAAATTAGTCGCCTTGACCAAAGGTTAAGCCTGATCATGACCCTTCAAAAAAAGCATGGCGTACAATCCGTTGAAGATCTTTTAACCCGAAAAGAAGAATTGGATCATAAGATCGGAGAGTTAGCAAGGGTAGAGGAGAAGATGGCAGAACTTCAGGCCGAAGAGCAAACAGTTTTCAACCGCTTAAAAGAAACTTCCAAGGCCCTTCATCAAAGTCGTACAAAAGTAGTTGCCAATCTTCAAAAAGAAATTGAAACCCTTTTACAGGGACTCAATATGGGGGGAGCTTCTTTTCAGATTTCAGTATTGGAGACTGATCAATACTCCAACAGTGGCAATAATAAAATTGATTTTCTTTTCAGCGCCAATAAAGGTCAACAACCCGCACCCTTATCCAAGGTAGCGTCAGGTGGAGAACTAAGCCGGGTTATGCTGGCTGTGAAAGCCATTCTGGCACGCAGTCAAAACCTTCCTTCAATTGTGTTTGATGAAATTGATACCGGTGTTTCGGGTGAAACGGCCCGGAAAATAGGAGATATTTTGAAAGAGATGGGCCATGTAATGCAGGTTCTGGCAATTTCGCACCTGCCTCAAATAGCCTCTCTGGGAAAAAACCATTTTAAGGTTTTAAAAGAAGTGAAAGAGGATGAAACATTTAGTCGCATATTTCTGCTTAATGACACCGAGCAAATTGATGAACTGGCCCGTATGTTAAGCGGAGATAACATATCCGATGCGGCCCGGCAGAATGCAAGGGAGTTAAGGGATCAGTTAAGCTGAAGTCAGAATAAACTTCCGATTACTCACTAATATGAGCTTACAATCATCTTTATTTTTAACTTTCGGCAAAATTAGACCGGGCATACGTATCATATAAGAATATAGGAACGTTCAATGTAATAATAAGATACTTAACCCTATAGAATAAATTCTATGACCTCAAAATCAACCCTTTTAGCAAGCGTTTTCGCATTTTTAATCCTGTTTGCAGCTTGCAAGAAAGATCCAAAGCCATCTGCACCGGTAGAATCAGCTGACGTTATTGTTTTAAATAAAGGTGTTTCTCCCGGAGGAATTGGCACACTCTCCGTATATAAACCTCTTACCAAAGAGGTAGAGCAAAATGTTTTTCAGAAGGTAAATGCTTATAACACCAGGGCCGTGGCTCAAAGTATTTTAGTGGATGGGGATATTACTTTCCTGGTTATTTCCGGAGAAGGAGTGGTGTACATTCTGAATACAGCCGATTATAAAGTTATTGCCAAGATCGAAGGCATGACGAGTCCGCGTTACGTGATTAAAGGCAGCCCTAATAAATATTACATCTCCGATTGGGGAATAGGAGGAGTTCATGTGCTTAATCTCAAAAACCGTGAACTGGTGCGTGAAATAGAAACCGGTTCCGGCCCGGAGAATATGCTGATCTATGAAGACCGCTTATTTGTGGTAAACTCGGGAGGCGTAAGAGATGGCCTTCTGGAAGTTGACAGTACCGTTACGGTAATCCAAACGGAAACCGATACCATTATGGATACTATAATAGTGGGGCAAAACCCAACCAGCCTGCAATTGGATAAGAACAATAAGCTTTGGGTGCTCAGCCCCGGCATAACCACTATCCCACCTGAAAACAGCACTTTCGGGGACTTACGCTCTATAGAACCGGATTCATTATGGGTTATAGATACCTTAATTTTTGCGGACAACCTTCTAAAGCCCCGTTACCTTAAAATAGATAAGCAAGGAGAATTACTTTATTTTCTGAGTGATGAAGAAGCTGCGGATATATATGTCCATTCCGTTGAAGATACCGTCTTACCCGTACTACCTTTTATAGAGGGTAACTTTAATTGCCTGGAATACGATGAAGTGGAAGAGCGGCTTTATACCGGAGACCCACGCAGCGGTAGCGAACCGGGACAGGTACAAGTGTTTAGTTTAGATGGAGAGGAAATGGATCAGTTCGAGGTGGGTTATGTGCCTATTAACTTCGGCTTTAAGCGCTAAAAATTATGTCTTTTGAGATAGTCTCTGTATTCAATCAGAGGCTTCTTCATACCCTACAGAATAAGTTGCAGGAACGGTTTGGTGAAGGCTCTGGCTCTTCAGCACTAGGTGGTATAGCCATACAGGTTGGGCTTATCCTGCGCTCTGCCAACCCGGTATTGAAAAAACCTGCTTTATTGATTTTTGCAGCTGACCACGGTATTGTGCGTGATTTTAACGAGCTCTTAAGTAATGAGGATACCTCTGCCATGGTATTGAATTTTATGGAAGATGCACGCCCTCTGAACAGCCTTTGTAAAGAGCAGGAAATCACCTTAAGAGTGGTAGACCTGGGTGTGGATCATCATTTTGAAAACCTTTTAAGTTATTGGCTTCATCATGGCTCCCGTCATATTAACCGAAAAGTTGATTTTGGCACTCAGAGTTTCACTTATACCCCCGCTATGACTACGGCTCAGTGCACAGAAGCCTTTGATATCGGGATGGACCTGGTAAAGCAGGAAAGAGAAAACGGTTGTAACGTATTAGCTATGGGTGCTATTGGAGCGGGAAACCGAATAAGTGCCATGGCTTTGATGGTGGCGCTGCTCGACTTAAAACCCACAGAGATCAAGCTAAAACCTGAAGAACACGACATTCTTTTTAAAGCTATACGAAAACACCCTAAAACCTATGATGCTTTAACCTTACTGACACTATACGGTGGCTATGAAATAGCTGCCATGACAGGTGCATTTCTAAAGGCCGCAGAACATCGTATGGTCATATTAGTAGATGGTTTTGTGGCCGCAGCAGCACTTCTGGTTGCACAACATATAGACACCAAGGTGCTGGAGTATGTCATTTTCTGCGATCAATACACCGAACCCAACTACAAACGAATTTTAAGGTTTTTTAAAAAGGAGACACTTCTTAATACCGGGCTTTCATCCGGTGATGGTACTGGTGCTGTTTTAGCTTATCCTCTGATAAAATCAGCTGTAAGTTTTTTCAGAAATCCTGAAATATAGATTAAAGAGCGCTGATATCCGAAACAGGTTCTTTTTCAGACTGACCAATCCAAAACCACGCAGCGCTAAAAAGGATAGCCCCATACACCAAAGTGCCCAGCACCTGGTTCAACAAGAAGGGAAGCCCCGCAACGTAAGCATTCATGAGTCCCGAAAAATCTTTAGTATATAAGGGGCTGGCCTGCCATGATCCGGCATTGGTTAAAAGGTAAAACACTACCGCTGAGAGCAAACCCGCACCAATAAGAGGCATGATTTTAAAACCCTTGGTCATAAACCTGCCGATCAATACGGATAATATAAAACCTCCATATATAAGGCTAAATCCCGGGGTTAACCACACCCAGCTCTCATAATATGATGCGTAAACTACATTATTAAGTATAAGGTCGCTTATAAACAATGTAAATACCGGAATTAGCATGGACTTTAATGGGTTACGCAGTAAAGCACCACCTAATAAAGCTGCTGCTCCAACTGCTGTAAAATTAGGAGCATGTGGAATAAAACGAGTAACCATAGCTACTGCGATAAGGGATATCAATGCTAAAATGCGATTATTCATAATGTTGCGTATTGCTTTAACTGCCTGGCAAAAGTAATAAAGCCGGTTGGTATTATGAAGAAGTGGGGTGGTAGACTTTAAAAGAACCGTTTTTATAGAAGATGATGATCTGTTCAATAGCCTTACCCGAAACAGGGTAGTCTTCAGATTTCAAAGAGGAAGGAGCTTCTTCTTTTTTTTCTTCAGGAGGAGCTTGCCCGGGTATTTCTTCTGCCTTTTGAGAAGCAGATGACACCGCCCTAGGTATGGCAGCGTGCCGCACACCTTCCATGGGGAAACCTGAAGACTGAGTTATATAAGGAAAATCATTTTTCGGGTGTTTTACATTTGTAACATCCTGGAATAACTCACCAGACCCAGTGAGTAAGTAATCTAAATTTACATTTGTAAAGGAGCGTTTGACGGCTTCTATGATTTGCAAACTCACCTTATTCCTACCACTCAGGATATGACTTATAATGGAAGGGTTTACACCGATTTCCTTAGCAAACTCGCTATTAGAAAGCTTCCTGTCATCTATCAACTCTTTGATTCTAAGGGATATATTTTCCATTTTAAATAACCTACATTACTTTTGTACAGTACAAATATAAATGTAAAATAATTAGTATATGCTTTTCAATGTGAATCCGTTTAAACTTGATATTTAAGTTTATATAAGTCTATTTTATTTACTGAAAATCAGTATTTTAAGTTCATTCAAATTTCAAATGTAAAACACTCACTTATCTCCTTTAGGTGCTTCAATGGTATAATTATACAGGGGTTCACCCGATGAATTGTAAAAATGAATGATCGCTTTTCTGTTGCCAAAAGTTCCTGTGCATTCCATTACAGCAAAATTCTGTTCTTCTATTACTGAACCTTTAACAAGATTTTCATTAGTCTCATCCACCTTACCTACCCCTGAGGTAAGAGGGGATACAGTTAACTCATGTAAAACAATTCCCTTGGGGGTTTCATAACGCATTACTTCACTATGATGACGATCTCCGGAAATAAATACCACACCTTTTATTTCTTCCTGATCAATCCGCGTTAAAAGATACGTGCGTTCTTGGGGATAGTTGGCGTGGTTTTCATACACTTTAGCTGTATTCAGAAACTGACCTCCGGTAACTATGAACTTAAATGGTGCAGTGCTGGCCTTTAACTGGTCGATCAGTTTATCACATTGCTCACGCCCAAAAATCTGTTTTGGTCCCTGCTGATAATTTTCAGTTCTGTAATAGCGATTGTCCATTAGGAAAAAATCCATATCACCATAAGTAAACTTACTCATGATGCCCGGCAGGTCACGATACCCATAAGATGGGTTTAACCAGAATAAACGGAAGGTTTCCAGGGCCACATCCTTTAAGTGCCAGCTCCCTGTAGCATTATTAGGACCAAATTCATGATCGTCCCAAATCGCAAAATTATTAGCCAGAGCCAGTAAGGGCTGAAGCTCCTTTAGAGCCCGTGTATGGGTATACCGTTTTAAGTAACCGCTTCGGCTGGTCCAGTCTCCGGGGCGCAGGTATGTATTATCACCCAACCAAAGCATAGCGTCTGGTTTTTGTTTAACGATACTGGTGAAAATTTCATAATGGCTACCATAGGGCTTACCTGGTCTGTCGTAAAGCTCTTCATTTACATATACACAACTACCCATGGCCATTTTAAAATCAGGAGGATTGGTATGATACTGCCAATTGCGCTGGGTGGTGAAACAAAAGGGGTAATCACGTTGAATACGCTTTCCATTGATGTAAACCCGGTAGGAGTAGGTAGTACCCGGCAACACGTGGTTAAAATATAACTTCCCGCAGTTAGCCTCACCAGGCGTGGTTTTAATAGTATCCGTAGAAAAGACTTCGCTGGTAGTCGAATCTCCATATAGCGCATATACAGTGGCCGGACTTTCGGTTTGAAGCCAAATTGCGGCTTCCCGCATTTCGGAATACCCAAGCATAGGTCCCGATTTCAGTAAATCACTTTGAGCAAAAGCCGCTTGAATAAAGAGGCTTAAAAACAAAAAATTAACAGATGTTTTCATAAAATTAAGGGATATAAATTCAAATGTAGGAGGTAATGTGAGTATCTCATACCCACTTTACATAAACTTAAAGTTGGTTACTTTGGAAAAAAATTAAAGATGTCCGCATTGGAATTCTCTTTTAGCGATTACGGCTCCTATATGGAGCATGATTTCAGACACCGCTGGTTACGCCCTCATTTACTGCGCGAAAAACTGGAAAAGTACAGGCGGTCCAATCGCTTGTCATGGGAAATTACAGGCTACTCTGAGGAAGGGCGCCCCATTGAGCATATCCAGTTTGGTTCAGGCCCTGTAAAAATACTGGCGTGGTCTCAAATGCATGGTAACGAACCCACAGCCACCATGGCACTTATAGATATCCTTAATTTTCTTATTCATGAGGATACATATAATGCGTATAGAAAAATGCTAAGTGATCATTTTACCATATTGATGATCCCCATGCTGAATCCAGATGGTGCTGAACGCTTTACCCGCAGAAATGCTTTTCAAATAGACCCCAATCGAGATGCTGTAAGTTGGCAAACTGCTGAGATGAAGGTTTTTAAGAAAGTGTTTGATCATTTTAAACCTCACTGGGCCTTTAACCTGCATGATCAGCGCAACTTTTTCTCAGCCGGTAACTCTAACCGAACTGCTACTATAAGTTTTTTATCAGCTTCAGCTGATGAAGAACGAACCCTTACTGCGGTAAGGAAAAAATCCATGCAGCTTATAGGTGCACTATGGAAGGCCGTGAACTCTTTGTGCCAAGGGCACTTTGGGCGTTACACTGATGAGTTTTACCCTCGCGCTTTAGGAGAATTTTTCCATGCTCAGGGCATTCCTTGCATACTCATCGAATCGGGTACATATCCAAATGACTATTACCGGGATAAAGCAAGACAGTTGAACTTCTGTTTGCTTTTAAAAGCTTTAGAACTTATTCAAAATGAATCCTATAGCGGAGAAGATATTCAAACTTACCTGGATATACCTGAAAACGGAAAAAGTCTGCTGGATCACATTATTCGCAGCTGTATAATCTATAATAATGGTAAAACTATTTCCGCAGACCTTGGTTTTATGTATCAGGAATCTGTAGATCATCAAAAAAAAGAGCTGAGTCGAAAACTTATTCTCACTGATGTGGGTGACCTCTCTTTTCAATTCGGTTTAGAAGAAGAAGAGGGAGGGGTTATTGCACAACCAGCATCTTTAAAGTTAGATAAACCAGCTCATTTTAAAATACAGGTTTCCGGAAAGGATATTCAATTTGAAAACGGACACCGTAATGAAAAGTATAAACCCGTATGACCTTAGCCTGATCAGGGAATACCAGGAAGATAGTGAAGAGACTATTCAGGAAAAACTGGAGAAGGCAGAACAGGCCTACCAGACTTATCGAAAAAGCAGCTTTGCCGAGCGGAAGGAGAAAATGCTTCGCATAGCTGAAGATCTGCACTCTAACACCGAAAAATATGCTAAAACCCTGACTTTAGAAATGGGAAAGCCCATTGCCGAAGCTAAATCAGAAATAGAGAAATGTGCCTGGGTGTGTGAGTATTATGCCCAAAATGCCGGGGAGTTTTTAAAGCCAACTCGTATAGACTCTGATGCTTCAAGGAGCTATGTTTCCTATGAACCATTGGGTGTAATTCTGGCGGTTATGCCCTGGAATTTTCCGTTTTGGCAAGTCTTTCGGTTTGCAGCTCCTACTATAATGGCAGGAAATGCAGCGGTATTGAAACATGCCAGTAATGTGCAGGGTTCAGCCCAATTAATAGAAGCTATATTTACCCGGGCAGGATTTAACGAAGGAGTGTTTCAGAACCTGGCCATTCCATCCAAACGAATGGAAAAAGTATTAGAGAACCCAATTATTAAAGCGGCATCGGTTACTGGCAGTGAAAAAGCAGGGGCTGCGGTTGCTGAAGCCTGTGGAAGAGAAATAAAAACAACGGTGCTTGAATTAGGCGGTTCTAATGCTTTTGTAGTTTTAGAAGATGCAGATCTTGAAAAGGCAGCTGCATTGGGTGTAAAAGCCCGGATGATCAATAATGCTCAAAGTTGTATAGCCGCTAAGCGCTTTATAGTGGCTAAACCTGTAGTGGAGGAATTTACAAAACTCTTTGTTGCTAAGATCAAAGCGTTAAAAGAGGGTGACCCTATGGAAGAAGATACACAAGTAGGTCCGCAGGCGCGGTTGGACCTGGCTGAAACATTGGAAGATCAATTGCAGAAATCGCTAAAGGCCGGTGCTAAACTTCTATACGGAGGAAACCGCAGTAAAGCTCATTTTCAACCTACCGTTATCAGTAATGTAAAACCCGGTATGCCAGCCTTTGATGAAGAGCTTTTCGGACCCATTGCACCTATTATTACTGCTGAAAATGCCGAAGACGCTATCCGGTTGGTCAACCAATCTGCTTTTGGACTGGGGGCTAGCATCATCAGTTCAGATATCGAGCGGGCGGAAAAATTAAGTCGTGATATTGAAGATGGGGCAGTATTTATAAATGAACTGGTAAAATCAGACCCACGTTTACCTTTTGGAGGCACTAAGCGGTCGGGCTATGGACGGGAGCTTTCGCAACATGGCATTCATGAATTTGTAAATGCCAAAACGGTATACATCAATAACCAGGTGCCTGATTGATTAAAGCACTTGCTTAAATACATAAAAGCTGAACAGCACCACTACTATGGCTACAATTACATAAATAGCGTTTCCATAATGGAGCTTATGTAATTTTAAATCCTTTCGGTATCCCCAAAACAGGTAAATGATAAAGGCTATAAAAAAGAGGCCGGCAAAGATCCAATGCCCGGTGGTAATATTTTCCATAGTATGTTTGGGATCAAATTTGGACAAAGATACCTATGAAGAAGCAATTAAACCACGTAGCAAAATTTCACGATGTATTCCGGATCGGTAACGAAACAGAGCCCCGTGCTCAGGTAGATGAAGCTACGTATAGACTTCGTTACAAGCTGATGAAAGAGGAAAATGATGAATATCTGGAAGCAGCCCAAAATGGCGACCTCGTAGAAATAGCCGATGCGCTGGGCGATATGATGTATATACTTTGTGGTACCATTTTAAAACACGGCCTTCAGGAAATTATAGAAGAGGTGTTTGAAGAAATTCAACGCAGTAACATGAGTAAGCTGGACGGGGAGGGGAACCCTCTTTATCGTGAAGATGGTAAGGTCCTTAAAAGTGAGTTGTACTTTAAACCAAATATTGGAGATATACTGCAAAAACACCTTTCCCGAAAACAACAAAAATAAAGCGAACAGACTAAAAGTCCGCTCGCTTTTTATTTTTGAAGGAGTTCCTTTAGTGTGTACTCATCTTGGTTTTAAGCTTGCGTATCTGAGCTTTTAACTTTTCACATGACTGGTTAATAGCGCCTTCAAAGCTATCGGATCGGGTATCCGCAAAAATGTCATTTCCGGGAATGTTAAGCTTTATTTCGGCCACCTTATTCTCTTGCTTATCGTTGTAGTCCAGTTTTAAATAGACCTCTATACCTACAATATTTTCAAAGTATTTGGTAAGGCCAGAGGCTTTTTCTTTCACGTAGTCCGTAAGTGTCTCATCCGCACTGAAGCCTACGGTTTGAATATCCCATTTCATAAGTTCAATTTTCAAATTAATATATACAAGGAACGTAACCCGGGTGAAAAAGGTTTAGTCCTATAGAGTAGAAGTGGAAGTTGCTTTGGTATGATAATTGGCTAAACTTAATAGAATAATATTAGTTTTGCTGAACAGCATTAAAAGAGAAACGAAAAAAACATTTATGAAGAGATTGACTTTAGCATTATTCATGTTGGTCGGTGTCCAGATGATGGCTCAGGAAGGCCCAAAGATTTCCAGCGCCATTATTTCCATTGATCGTAACAATGATTTACCGCAAGCCAAACAATATATTGATGAGGCGGCACAAATTATTTCCACCAAACCAGTGAGCGAAATAAGCTCCAAGGATCTGAGTAAGTTCTACTATTATAAAGGTCTTATCAACTTCCGTATCTACAATAGTGATAAAGCTGAAATAAAAGCTTTAGACCCTAAAGCCTTAGATAAAGCAGCTGAAGGCTTCAGGGACTTGATCAAACACGAGCAACAAACAGGGAAGGAGCGTTATACTGATGAAACTAAGGGACAGATTCCTTTTGTAGCCAATGCTTATGCGCAACGTGGGATTGATAAAAGTACTCAAAAAGATTACCAGGGTGCGTATGAAGATTTTATGCTTACCTACGAAATGAAAAAGCAACCGCCCTTATCGCAAACTGATACAGCCATGATATATAACGCGGCTATTATGGCGCAAAATGGCGAAATGTATGACAAGGCCATTGATCTCAATAAAAAGCTGATTGATATGGGCTACCGCAGCCGGGTATATAAGGCCACAGATGCCGAATCTGGTCAGGTAATTGAGTTCCCCAGCAAAAAACAAATGGACTTTGCTGTAAAATCTGGTGGCTATACCAATCCTACTGTTGAAGGAGATATACGTGCTGATTTATACGTAACACTTACGGCCTTATATCTTAAAAATGGAGATACTGCTAAATACGATCAGTATGTAGCTGAAGGGCGTCAAAAATTTCCTGAGAATCAAAAACTACTGATGTCTGAACTGCAAAAGTTCTTTGAAAACAAAGAGTATGATAAGGCTATGGTAAACCTGAACCAGGCTATTGCCAAAGATCCTGATAATGTAGTAATGCACTATAATAAAGGTGTAATTCTTCAGAATCAGATGAAAGAATATGATAAGGCGCTGGAGGCGTACCAGCAAGCTTTAAAAGTTGATTCTACCTATAGTGATGCGATGTATATGAGCAGTATCATTTATATTGACAGGGCCAACGAAATAGTAAAGCAAATGAATGAACTGCCATTGAATGCAACCACGAAGTATAAAGAGCTGCAGAAAAAGCAAACTGAGGTTTTCCAACAGGCTTTACCTTTCCTGGAAAAGGCGCATAAGTTTAATCCGGAGGATGAGCAGGTAACTACGGCTTTGGTGCAGGTATACCGGGCTTTGAAGATGTATGAAAAGGCTAAGGCCTTACAGGATTAGGATTCTATTATAATGAATAAGAGAAGCGGAGCTATCTGGTTCCGTTTTTCTTTTTAAGCACCTATTTTACATAATATTAATTATAGGAAAAACTCACAGGTTTTGTCTTTTAAGGAGAATCCCGCTACGAACCGTGTTTACGTGCTCATGCCACACACACCAAAGTTTTCCTATAATGATATTATGTCTCCGGCCCGATCTGCTATCGGGCCTCCGGGCTGCGCCCAAATAGAGTTCGCGTCTCCGAAAGTTGAAGAACTTACTTGCGTCTTCGGTTTTTCCTATAATTAGCCATTATGTAGAAATAGCCGCAATTTGCCATAGCGGCAGACTTGACCTCAGCTCCGAAAGCCATTAAGTTTCATTTTTTTGCCAACGCGCGGTTTTCGTTTTCACAAGCAAATAAGCCTCGCTCTGCTGCGGCACATTTGCTCTTACAGATTTACGTTTATGTAGAAACATTTTAGTATTCGTTTTCAACTACAACTGCAAGCCCCGACCTCAGAAATACTGGTTTATTTTCTTTCCCCGTCATTTTGGCTACCATATAACCAAACTTATAGCCATGAACACCAATTCGTTGCACTGTATAATATTCCCTTTCGTTTTTGCCTTGACGCAAAAAGAAACAAAAAAGTCAAGACTTCATTTCTTCAAGGCCTTATTTTCTTTGTAAAGCCAAGTTCGGCCGGGTGATCTCCGAAACAAGTTCGGAGCTTCCCGGTCTCACTAAAGCTTTACTTTGAAAACCGGCCTTTCATAAATGAGGTCGGTCGCCTCACGATCAAATGTTTGGTAAATAACACACTCTTTGTTTTTTAAGGCCGATGCAAACTGCCTGAGGTCAAGCCTCAATCCAGCATTTACTTTCCCCAGCCTTTTCCACTTCACAATATCATTTTGAAAGTTTTAAAATCCTTACTGCCCCCCGCAATACAAAAGCGAAAACAATTCCCCCAATTGCCAGATCCGGCCATTTGCTATCCAGAAAATAAACCAACACACCAGCCAAGATTACACCCCCATTGACAATAATGTCATTGGAAGTAAATATCATACTGGCCTGCATGTGGGCTTCTTCACTTTTGGCTTTGTTGATCAGCCAGAGCGATACCAGATTACCAACTAAAGCGAGAAGGGAAACAATGATCATCCATTGAAACAATGGTGTTTCGCTTTCGCTGAAAAACCTGCGCAATACTTCTGAAAACCCTAACAAAGCCAGACCCATTTGAAAGTACCCGCTGATCTTTGCTACTTTTTTCTTACGAGACATAGCTGCGCCAACAGCAAATAAACTCAGACCATAGACAATGGAATCCGCCAACATATCCAGTGAGTCGGCCACCAACCCCAAAGAGCGGGAAATCCATCCGGTAGTCATTTCTATTATAAAGAAGCCGAAATTGATTCCCAGCACCCACCAAAGCATTTGTCGCTGGTGGGTCTCCTCACTTGATACGGGCAGTTCTGCTTCCTCTGTGCCATTCAACTTGTCGTTTAGATCAAGCTGACCAATTGACCGATGTATTTCCTCAACCGAATCAGTATGATATACTTCTAATTTTCTGGCAGGAATATCGAAATCCAGGTGCTTAACCTGCTCGCTTGACTCCAGCATCATTCGGATCATTTGCTCCTCGGAGGGGCAATCCATCATTATAATTATGAACGTGCTTTTTTTCAAATTTCTTATTCTTTATAAGCCAATAATCTCAACGCATTAAAAACCACAACCAATGTAGAACCTTCATGGATCAATACTGCAACACCGATATTAGCAAATCCCAAAATGGTAGATGGGATGAGTATGGCCACTATTCCTAAACTCACCCAGAGATTTTGTTTGATAATGCCTTTGGCCTTTCTACTTAAGCCGATGGCAAAAGGTAAGGTTTCCAGTTTGTCCGCCATCAGGGCGATATCAGCCGTTTCCAGGGCTACATCGCTACCTGCTGCCCCCATGGCAATGCCAACCGTGCTATTGGCCATAGCCGGGGCATCATTCACCCCATCACCCACCATCGCTACTTTAGATTCTTCCTCTTTCAATTTTTTGATAGCATCCACTTTTTCTTCTGGCAACAAGCTGCCCCAAGCATCCGTCAGACCGATTTCTTTGGCTACCGCATCGGCTACTTGCTGGTTATCGCCCGTGAGCATGATCATGCGCTTGATACCCATTTTTTTCAGTTCGGCCAGGGTTGCCTTAGCTGCTTCACGTGGTGTATCCATCAGGGCTATCATACCGATATATTCTGCGTTCCTGCGGATAAGCATGGTGGTGTTGCCACTTCCTTCAAGTTCCCTTACTTGTTCTTCTATTTCTTTGGAAGGTTTATTTTCATCTAGGTCCTCAAACAGGTCAAGGTTTCCTATATAGATTTTATCACTTCCCAACGAAGCTTTTATCCCTTTCCCCAAAACAGCTTCCAAGCCACTTGCCTCTGGAATTTCGACATCTTTCAACCGTTCTTTCCCATCCCTTACCACTGCTTTTGCCAGTGGGTGGTCACTAAGGTTTTCTACCGCCACTGCTATTTTCAAAAGTTCATTTTCACTTACGTTCCCAAGCGGCACTACTTTGGTGAGTTTAGGTTTTCCCTCAGTTAGCGTTCCGGTTTTGTCAAAAGCAAGGGCAGTGAGTACGCCCAGGTCTTCCAATGGCCGCCCACCTTTTATGAGTACACCACTTCTGGCCGCCCGTGCCACCCCACTCAATACCGCACTGGGCGTGGAAATAGCCAAAGCACATGGGCTGGCCGCCACCAATACCGCCATTGCCCGATAGAAGCTTTCGCTAAAGGTTTCGTCAATGACCAAAAAAGCAGCTAGCAATAGTACCACCAGTGCCAGTACAGAAGGCACGAAGTATTTCTCAAACTTATCAGTAAGAAGTTGGGTAGGTGATTTTTGGGTCTGGGCTTCATTGACCAGTTTCACCAACCTGGAAAGAGTAGAGTCTTTGGCTTCTTTGGTGACTTTAATTTCCAATGTATTGTTGCCATTGATGGTGCCCGAAAAGGCACGGTTCTCATCTTTGATGTCTTTTTCTTCCGACCAGTCTTTATCGGGATTATCCACCGGTTCTTTATCTACCGGTACGCTTTCTCCGGTTATTGGGGCTTGGTTCACGCTACTTGTACCGCTTACAACTACCCCATCGGCTGAAATTTTGCTATTGGGCTTCACTACGATGATGTCTCCAATGCTCAGTTCTTCTATACCTACTTCTTCTGTTTTTCCATTTCTCTTGAGCAAGGCCGTTTTAGGAGCCAGCTCTGCCAAAGCAGCAATGGATTTACGGGCTTTGTTCATGGCATAATGCTCCAGTGCATGGCCCATGCTGAACAGGAATAACAATAATGCACCTTCTGCCCATTCGCCCAGAATAGCCGCTCCAATGGCTGCCACGAGCATAAGGAAGTCAATTTCAAAACCTCCTTTGGCCACTGTTTGAATGGCTTCTTTGGCCGTGAAATATCCGCCAAAGAAATAGGCTCCTATATACAATGCCAAGCTCACCCAAGAAGGCACAGCCTCTACATAAGATAATCCAAAGCCAATTCCGAGCAATACTCCACAAATGATAGAAAAGATCAACTCCGTATTTTTACCGAAAATGCCGCCATGCGAATGTTCATGATCGTCACCTTCCTCATGGTCATGTCCTTTTTTACCTTCTTTATCAGTTTCTTCTACCTTCTCAAGAAATCGTTCGGCACTTACCTGAGTGTCTGGTATATCAAGCCCCTCTTTTCTCAACGCTTCCATTATTTCCGCCTCATCGACCTGGGCCGTATCATACTCTATCCGCACCATGCCGGATGCCGATACAGAGGCCTCCAAAATACCGGCTATATCCCGAAGGTCACGCTCAATATGACGGGCGTGGCGGGTATGGCGAATGCCTTCTACTTCTATGAGTTTATGTCCAAATTTCTGAGTGATTTCCGCCCCGGTTTGCTCCGCTAACGACTGGATACGATCGATGGAGATCAACTCCGGATCGTAATGAAAGCAAAGCTGCGGTACGCCATTGTCTGTCTCGTCTGCTACATGCACTTTTTCAAGGCCTTCTTTACCCTGAAGCTGTTGAATAAGTTTTTGCACACACTGATCCTTCTCATCCGGCACTTCGGGCAGGAGAAGCGGTATTTTTAATTGTAGTTTTTTCATGATTGAATTTGTATAGTCTGTGTAAAAATTCTTGCATTTAATCTCTATAAATCAACTAGTTGTTGAATATACCGGGATATTTATATGGGTTTGCGAAGTGGCACATTGGAAACATCAGGATTATTCATTTTCAGAATGATTATAACTTTCAGTCTCCTTATAGTTATTCTGCTTCGTGCCGATCACCAAAGTAATGACACCACCTATTGCAGCAATCAGAGAAGCCATTAAAATACTGATTTTGGATACCTTGATAATCTCAGGATTGTCAAATGCCAGGTTGGTAATAAACAGTGACATGGTGAACCCGATACCGGCTATCATGCCCATACCAATAATATGCCGCCATTTCAATGAAGGATGCAGTTCTGCAATACCTAATTTCTGACCGATAAATGCGAACAATCCAATACCGGCAACTTTACCCACGGCAAGCCCTAATAAAATACCAAGCCCAAGAGAGCCCGAAACCACTTCCATAAACCCGACATCCAGTTTTACACCTGCATTGGCAATGGCAAAAACCGGGATAATGAAAAAGGCATTAAAATCAATTAAACTGTTTTCTAACCTGAGCAATGGTGGCCTGGCGTTTTCCGTGTCTTTTTTAATAGCTTTCAGTATCTGTCCTTGGCGCTTATCCTGCATGGGGTCAAGGTTTTCAATATCTGTTTCTTCTAATGCTTTGATATTATGAGCGGTTCGCTCCTTTAATACCTTACTGTTCAATTTGGGTTTTACAGGTATGGTAACAGCGAAAAGCACCCCGGCAATGGTCGGGTGAATGCCTGAATTCAGGAAGCAATACCATAAAGCGACTCCTCCCACAATGTACCAGAAGAGGTTTTTTACCCCAAAACGGTTTAACAGTAACAATAGGATGAATACGCCTCCACCAGCGCTTAAGTACAGCCCACTAAGCTCATTGCTGTAAAAGAGTGCAATAACGAGTATCGCCCCCAAATCATCCGCTATGGCCAGTGCTACCAAAAAGATTTTAAGCTGAGCAGGTACCCGTTTACCCAACAGGCCAATGATGCCCAAAGAATAGGCTATATCGGTAGCCATAGGGATTCCCCAGCCATTGATATTTTCGGTACCGTAGTTAAAACTTACGAAAATCAGTGCGGGTAAAACCATACCACCGATTGCTCCCATGAGTGGCATAGAAGCTTTTTTAAAGGACGACAATTCACCCACCATTATTTCCCGCTTCAGTTCCATGCCGGCCACCAAAAAGAAAATGGCCATCAGCCCGTCATTGATCCATTCCTCGATGGTCAAACCAAAAGAAAAATGTTCGGATAGTTCAAGGATAAATTCGTCTTTCAAATAATGGTGGTAAGCATCTGCCCAAGGGGAATTGCCCAGCACCAGGGCTATAA